>CAZTVU010000001.1:0-10417 GCA_964617025.1 uncultured Planctomycetales bacterium
CGATCCGGCCACGGCTCGGGCGATGCCCCCGCGCCGGGAGCGGGCTCCCGACGCGCCGCGGCCGCCGCCCCGGCGTCCGCCATCTCACCCCGCACGCGTTCCCGTGCCGTCTTGAGCTGTGCAAGCGATTCCGTGCTTCGCTGCCCCGCCCGACCGAGCACCGACACCGTATGCGTGAAGAACCGGACGGCCGACAGGACATAACGCCGCCGGATCGTCCATCCCACCGCCTCGGCCGCCGCCAGCGCCACCAGGTACGCCCACCAAGGTCCGCGCGCCATCGCCACAAGCCCGACGAGCACCGCCAGCACCACGACCTCGGCATAGATCGACATCGGCAATGCCGAAGCCAGCCGGCGCCCCGCGACGTCCAGCAGAAACAACGGCAGCAACACCCAGATGACCACCTGCCGCCAGATCGACATCCGCGTGAGTGTCACCGGCCGATTGAATCGAAAGACGTTGTCCGCCCTGGGATCCAGGGTCAGGATTCGCCCGCCCGTCTTCGCGCGGACCTGCTCCATGAGCCGATCATTTGCGCGGAGCTCGCGAAACTCCGGCGAGTACGACGTCGTCAGGCCCGTCCGGATCAGGCCGGTCTCCTTGTTGGGCGCGCTGTATTGAAGGCTCGCGAGATACTGCCCGCTGCCCTTCACGTCGAACGTCGCCTCATAGCGCCCCGGGCCGGTCTGCGTCAGATACAGGGCCTGCCGCGATTGGTCCGGAAGGACAAGGCGGCCGCTGATCCGCATTTCGTTCAAGAACGACGCGTCGCGGTTCAACGCCTCCACGATCACGCGTCCCTTGTCGCCCTCCATGCGCGTCACCACATCGAAGTCCGACGAACCGGCCTGCCGCATCGTCCAGCGGACCACCTGCGCCCAGAACGCCCCGAAACGCTCCCACGACGCCCACTGTGGACCCCATTTCGGCCACACGCCGGACGTGAACACGAGCACCTTGCCCAGCTCGCATTGCCAGTGCGCCATCAGCGGGTCGTCGCCGTCCGCCCCGGACCGCACCAGCGGCATCTCAATCGCCGCCTGCTTCGGCGTCGTCAGCACCAGCCCCTGCAGCGAGGGAAAGACCCCCGACGCGAATCCGCGCGTCGTCTCGGCCAGCGCATAGGCCAGACGCGGCGTGAATGGGTTCTCGTCGATCAGCGATCGACGGACGACCTTGGCCTCCTTGATGAAGATCTGCGGCAGCTCGTTCGGATTCTTGCAGGCGTAGAACCGCCCGCCGGTCTTCGCGGCGATGTCCCGCAGCGTGCGCTCCATCACGTGCGCGCCGTACCCGATGCCCACCGTCGAGCAGGTGATCTTGTTCGATGCCATTCGCGCCAGCGTTGCGCCCGACGGCGGCGTCGGGTCGCCGTCGCTGATGATAATCACGTGCCGCTGCGCCACGCCCGACAACCCCATCAGCCCCTTGACGGCCATGTCCATGGTCGTGGCGAAGTCCGGCATATCGCCGATCTGCATCCGGCGCATCCGGGCGATGATCGCCTCCTTGTCGGAGGCGACCTGCAGCGGGACCTCCCAGTTCACGCCGCCCGGCGACCACGAGTATGCCAGCACGCCGATGTAGTCCAGGGAGCTGATCGTCTTGACGGCCGCGATCGCGACCTGCTCGCCCCAGTAGTTCCCGCGGGGGATCTCGCAACTGTGCATCACGATCACCAGCGCGCCGCGCGGGATCACCTTCTTGTGCTTGACCTCGAAGTCCACCGGGCTGATCTGCTCGACCGGCGACCCGATCCATCCGCCGGCCCCGAAGCTTTGCGGTCCACCCGTCAGGATCAGCCCGCCGCCCATGTCGCGCACGTAGCTGGCGAGGGCCTGCTTCTGCTCCTCGGTAAAGAGGTCCGCCGAAACGTTCGCCAGGATCACCGCCCCGTACTCCTGCAGCTTCAGCAGGTCGATCGACACTTTGGTGGTCGCCAGCTCGGCCTCCACATTCTCCCGCTGCAGGGCTCGAAGAAGGACCTCGTGCTCCCTCGGTCCGTCCTCGTCAGCGTTCGTCAGGATCAAAACCTTTCCCTGCGACTCGACGACGGTGAATCCCAGCCCCACATTGTTCTGCGGAAGCGTGTCGGCCGAAGCATCGAGCGGCTCGACGCGCACCTCAAATCGATGCACGCCGCCGGAGGAGACGAGAACGGGAATGGTGAACGGCTCCGGCCGCAGGCCTCCGGCGAACTCGATCGTGTCATCCTTGAGCGGCACCGGCTGATCGTTGTGCCAAATCCGAAGCCGGGCCCTGGTGGGGGCACGGCTCTTGGCGATCAGGCGCAGCGGCACCCGGGTGTCCCGCTGGGACTGTGCCGGTACGACGAGTCGGTCGACGAGGATCTCGTTGTCGTATTCGTACCGCAGCGGCAGCACGTCGACCACCGCCCCGTTCGCCGCCGCCGCCGCGCACTCCGCGAGCACGTCGCCGGCGTTCTGGTTCATGTCCGTCGCCAGCACGATCCGCCGTCCGTAGCCCTCGGGAAACGTCGCGAGCGCCGTCCTCAGCCCCCGGGCGATGTCCGTGCGGTCGGGCTGAATCGTCTGGACCATCGTGACGATGTCGCCCCGGGCGTGGCTCGGCGGGAGGCTGACGTCGGCGTCGCCGTCAAACCCGATGATCGCGATCTTGTCCTCGGGACCGGCGCTGCCTGCGGATCGCCGCACATAGTCCTCCGCTCGCAACTGCAATTCGCGTGGAACGCTCAGCGATCGGTCCAACACGAAGAATACCGCGAGCCGATCCGTTCGCATCACCCGCTGCACCCGCGCGAGCACGATCGCGAACACCGCGATGAGCAGGCAGCGAAGCACGATCGCCACGACCCGCCGGGGCATATCCAGCCCGCTGAGCGAGCGCAGCGAGATCAACGCGACCACCGGGATGGTCAACAGCAACCACAGCCACGCCGGCTGCTCAAATGACACGGGCCAGGCGATCATGTGGAATCAGACCGAGTGGAAAGTCGAAAAGTGAGAAACTGCGAGAGCGGAGAACCAGGCGCGGCCAGGCGGTGATTCGCACGGCATCCGGTCTCATCTTTCACTTCTTCACTCGCCGACTTTTCCGGCTTCAAAGCCGAAAGACCTGAATCCGGTTGTTGCCCGAATCGACGACATACACGCGACCGTTGGCGATGGCCAGCGACCAGGGAAACGCGAGCTGACCGGGCTCGCGGCCGGCCGAGCCCCACGTCCACAGGCTCCGCCCATGCGGCGTCAGCTTCTGCACCCGGTTGTTGCCGTACTCCGCCACCAACAGGTTCCCGTCCGGGCAGACGCGAACGCCGTACGGATAACGCAGCTCGCCCGGCCCGCCGCCCATCCGGCCCAGCGTACCCAACAACGCTCCGTCCCGCGAGAACCGGCAAAGTCGGTGGTGGCACGCATCGGCCACCCACAAGGTCTGCTCCGCGTCGAAGTCAAGCGACTGCGGGCGGAGCAGGGATGCCTCGCCGGCGTCGGGGCCGCCGAACGACGTCACGAACCGATAGTCCGGCGTGAACTTGCTGATACGATCGTTGCCGTTGTACTCGGCGACGTAAATGCATCCGTCGCGATCGATCGCGATGCCCGTCGGCAGGTCAAATTGGCCGGGGCCCGAGCCCTCCGTGCCGAACTGCCCAAGCAGCCGGCCGTCGCGATCGTAGATCATGACCCGGTGGTAGTGCGTGTCGGCGATGAGGACGCGACCCCCTGAATCGACCGTGACGCCGGTTGGCTTGCCCTTTTGCCATTCCGGCATCCGCCAGCCGGCCTCGAACCGGCCGTCGGGGCTGAATCGCTGCACGCGGGCCGACTTGTCGATCACGAACAGGCACCCGTCCGGCGCCGCCGCGATCGTCCGTGGATAGCTGAAGTCGCCGGGACCCAGGCCCGTCTGACCGAATATCATCTCCGGCGACGAGCCACCCGGCGACGAACCGCCGCAACCGGCGAATCCCACGATCACGCCGGCGCCGATCAGCACGCATCCGGTTCGAATGAATGCGCGAACGACGAATCCAGCCTCCGTTCTGCGGTTGCCGGGCGTTGTCACTGCACCACGCTCCGCGCGGCCGCCGTCACCTGGCGTCGCCGGCAGGAGCCGGCTCCGACTGCGAGCTTGCCGCATCGTCCGCGATCCGCTTGAAGTATTCCCCCACCGTCTTGTGGTATTGGCGAGGGATCTTCTCCTGATGAATCGCCTCCGCGATGTCGCGCTGGGCGGAGATGACCGTCTCGACAAAGTCCGACTGCGCCTGCCCCTTGATCTGTTCGCCGTCCACCCACGTCTGACCGATCAGGCTCCCCTTGCCCGTGTGGACGGGTGCTCGCTGCATCCTCGTCCTATAGCCGGTTTCGGCCTTCGGCGCAATGTTGCCCTCCCCAACGCCCAACCCGCGCATGCCGCCGCCGATGCCGGCACCTCGGCAGCCGCTGCCCCCGCACTTCGAGCAGGACCGTCCGCTGCACATCCCCGTGCCCCCGCACTGGTCGCACGGCTTCCCCAGATCGCTCTTCATCCCCTCCAGCTCGGACATCGCCGCCGCAAGCTGATCGAGGTTCTGCTGCAACTGCTCCATCTCGCTGAGCTGCTGGTCGGCCATCGCCAGCCCTTGCTCCTCCGCGCCCCCGCCGCCGGACCCGCCGGGCTTGTCCCCGCCCTTGCGGCTGCCGCCCCGGCCCGCCTTGCACAGTCCGTCGCCCAGTTTCCTGCACGCCTCGGCCGCCTTGGCCTGCTCTTGGAGCTTCTTGGCGAGCTCCTCCGCCTGCTGCTTCGAGAGCCCCTGTTTCTGAAGCTGCTCCGCGAGCTTCTTAAGGTCCTCCTTGCTCATCGATGCAAGCTGCGTCTGAATCTGCTTTGGATCGATGCCGGCCTTCTTCAACTCCTCCGAAAGCTTCCTGTCCACCGCCTGGGCCGCCGCTTTGTCGAGCTTCTCCCCCAGCGCGGCAAGCTGCTTCCTCAGTTCCTCGGCCTGCTTCTCCTGCTCCGCCGTTTTCGGCTCCTGCGCAAGCTTCTCCTGAATCTCCTTGAGGGCCTCCCGCGCCGCCTGAAAATCGCCCGAAGCAAGGGCCCGGTTCAGCTTCTCCATCGCCGTGTTACGGCCCTTCTGCAGATCGCTCGCCTGCCGAAGCATCTTCTTGATCGCATCAAGCTTTCCCGGCTCGGCCTGCGCCCTCTGCTCCTGGAGGTTCTTCACGAGGTTGTCGATCCTCTTGATTGCATTCTGCTTCACATCGAGCGCCGACTGCGCCTTCGTCTCCGCCTCCGGATCGAGATTCTTCAGTCCCTCCACCTTCTGAAGCAGGGGGTTCTCATCAGCCAGCTTCTTCACCTGCTCAAACGTCTTGCGGACGACGGCCTCCGTCCGCTTCACCGCCTCGCGCTTTTCGATCTCGACCTTCCGTTCCTCCTGCTTGCCGAGCAGGTCAAGAGGCGGAATCAGGAACGATACGAGCATCGCCAGCACGATCAGTCCCAAGGCATACGCCATCGAGTGAGGAAACCGAATCCGCAGATGCGTCCGGGGCGAGACCGATCGGCTCACCCGCTCCGCATCGGATCGCACCGCCTGGGCGAACGGATCGGCGGAATCCGAGCAGTACAGCCCGCTGCTGATCCGTTCCTTCAAGCCGGCGGCCTCATCCAGTACCGTCGCAGCAACCCGACGGTCCTCTCGTGTGACGATTAGCCACACCAGCGAACCAAAAAGGGCCGCCCCGACGGCCCCCAACGCCGCCCCCGGCATGAACCACGGATGATCCGTCCAGGAGAACAGCCGATTCGGCACCACGGCGATGCAGTACAGACCCGCCGTGACGCAGGACGCCCACCCCAACGCTCGCAGCCATCGGTTCAACCACAGGCGCCGCTGTGCGATGCGCACCGTCCGGTCCAAACTGGTCATACGCTGGACCCTCACGCCGCAGGCTTAGACGCACGACCCTTCCGAATGTTACGAGAGAACCTCACCCAAGGCAACCATCTCTAAAGCCGCACTGACGAAACGCCGCCGCACCCACGCCGGCGGCGAGATCCCGCCCGGTATGGGGCGTCGTACCCAAGGTGGTCTGCACGCTGTCGCCTCGTGATTGCGACTGCGGTCCCGCCCGTCGAACAGGACAGGCTCGATCCGAAAACCCGGCCGGGGTGCCTCACGCGATGTAGCTCTTGCGCCGCTTCCCGGACAGGTAGCTCTCCATCACGCAGCTCGACAGGTCGCCGCTCGGGCAGTAGAAGGCCACGCCGCGCGTCAGCCTGGTCAGTTGGTCCACGAAGCCGATCCAGTCCATCCCCTCGTAGTCCTCGATGAGCGCAAACGTCGCGATGCGAATGCCCTCGGCCGTCGCCGCATAGGCCTCCCTGAGGGTCTCGATTGCCGACTTTGAGTCCGGCGGGTAGAGCAGGTAGAGATAATCGCCCTGAACGTGGGCTGTCGGCTGACCATCGGTAATGATGAAGATTTGCTTGTTCGGCCCCTTGCGGCGGCGAAGAATCCTCCTTGCATACATCAGGCCCATTTGCAGGTTCGTGAAGTGCTGCGGACCGTCGCCCGCACGGCTGATCGGCAGCCGCATGCGGACCTCGTAGTCAAAGAGCGTCACGGGCTTGGGCATCACCAGCGGCAGCCGGTGCTCTGCAATCGGCTCGGCGGTGGAGAAGAAGCCGACGACATCGATCGAATCCTGCGGGAACCGCTGCCGAACCAGCGCGTGCATCGCCATCGCACACTTCTTCGCCTGGTGGAACCGGCCGAAGCGCCCCATGGAGCCGCTCATGTCCAACAGGATCACGAGGCTGCAGTCGGCCCGCGACTCGGAGCGGTGCAGCTCGAAGTCGTCCTCCTCCACGCGGATCGGCACACCGGGACCTGTTCGCCGGATTGCGTTCCGGAGCGTCTCGGCGAGATCGACCTCGTGGATCGGGTCGCCGTACTCATAGCGCTTCGTGCCGTCGATCCGCTCCCCCCCGGGCCCGATTTGCGTCGTCTCATGCCCGTCCACACCGCTGCGCTGCAGGTTCTGGAAGACCTCCATCAGGGCCTTGCGCTGCATCCGGCTGATCGCTCGAGGCGTCAGCCGCCATCGGGCTCCGACCCGCTCCAGCAGCCCGTCCCGAATGAGGCCCTCGAGCCATTGGCGCCGCTGGTCATCCGGCGGCATCCGCTCCAGCGCCCCCAGCACCTGATCCCCATACGCCAGGACAAGGTCCAGCAGGGCATCAAACGCCCCGATCGACGCCTGCGTCGGGAACTCGGATCCGTCCCACTCGGCATAGCGGTATCTCATGAAACCCGCACCTCCGTCGGGCGGCGGTCCGACGCGCCGCGCATCACCGTTTGTAGTACGTCCGACCCCGATGGGCATACTTGCTTAGGCGGTTGCCGACGTACAGCGCCTCCAGAATGAACTCGATCGCGCTGGCCAGCATGTGCGGATCGCCCGGATCGAGCCGGGCCTCCGCGCAGAACGCGCTCGCAGCCTTCGTCAGCGGCGCGATGTCCGCCGCCGCCTCAACGAGATCCCGCGAGGACACGTCGTCGCCGGTTTCGAGCGTCGTCTTGGTCTGCTGGAAGTGCTCGACCACGGGCTGGAGATCATCCAGATCTCCATACCGGTCGAAGACGCCCTTCACCGCCTCCCCGATGAGGGATGCGATCAACTTGTCCTCGGCCTTCTCGTCGTCGGCGAGCATCAGTTCGATCTTGCCGCGGCAACTGGCGGCGACGTAGGCGAGATCGCAGATCCGCGCCACGGTCCGCTTCTCGCCCAGGAGGATCGCCCGGCGCTCGGCATTCGACACCATCGTCTCGGCACACGTGATCGACGCCCGCACCGACACCCCCGACTGCTGGTTGATGTGGCCGCTGGTCCGCGCCAGCCGGACAACCTCCTCGATGATCTCAAGCATGAAGCGCGGGGTGTCGACCTGGAGCCGACCGTTCGAACGGGTCAGCCAGGCGTTCTCCTGCGTGATCCGCATCGCATCCTCGACGCGCAGCGGGTAGTGGGTCCGGATGACCGAGCCGATCCGGTCCTTCAGGGGCGTGACGATCCGGCCTCGACTCGTGTAGTCCTCCGGGTTCGCGGAAAAAACCATGCAGATGTCGAGGGGCAGGCGGACCGGAAAGCCTCGAATTTGCACGTCCCGCTCCTCCAGCACGTTGAACAGGCCGACCTGGATCCTTGGGGCAAGGTCGGGAAGCTCGTTGATCGCGAAGATTCCGCGATTGGTCCGCGGCACCAACCCGAAGTGCATCACGGCTTCGTCGGCGAGGACCCGCCCCTGAGCGTGCTTGACCAGATCGATCTCGCCCAGGAGGTCGGCGATCGTGACATCCGGTGTCGCCAGCTTCTCATGGTAGCGGTCGCTTCGATGCAGCCAACGTATCGGCGTCCGGTCGCCCTGCTCCGCGATGATCGCGCGGGTCGGGCGGAACCGGGGATCGAGCGGGTCGTCGGCGATCTCCACGCCGTCGACGATTGGAATGTACTCGTCGAGCAGGTCCGGCAGCATCCGCAGGATGCGCGTCTTCGCCTGACCGCGCAACCCAAGAAAGAGCATGTCATGTCGGCTCAGAACCGCGTTGACGACCTGCGGGATGACCGTGTCGTCATACCCGATGATACCGGGAAACAGCGGACCGCCCGACTCCAGCCGGCGAATCAGGTTCTCGCGCATCTCGTCCTTGACGCTGCGCGAGCGGTAGCCGCTGGCCTTCAGTTCCCCGAGCGTTGCCGGTCGACCCCCGTGTGTTGTCTCTTGCGAGGCGCTATTCACGAACGGTTATAGGTGGGGCGCGTACGCGAGTCAAAGCGGGACGTCGGTCGGCCCGGACAAGTCGTGGACGGCTGCGCACCCGACGCGTAGCATGACGCACGCGGACGGCGGCGCTGCCCCCCCGAGGCAACCGATCCGCGGAGAATGCCATGGCACCGGAACTCAAGCAGCCCGTCCTCGCCCCGCGCCGCATGCTCGGCCGAACGGGCTTTCGCGCGACGCCGCTCGGGATCGGCGATCTGGCCGGTCGCGCGGTGCCCCCGGCCGAGTGTGTGGCCACGCTGCGTCTGGCGATGAATCGCGGGCTGAACCTGATCGACACGGCCCCCGGATACGAGGACGGGTATAGCGAGGAGGTCGTCGGAGAGGCCCTTCACGGCCGCCGCGATTCTATGTTTGTGATCGACAAGATCGACCACCTCGACCGCCCCGTGGCCCCGCAGATCGAGGAAAGCCTCCAGCGTCTGATGCTGGAGGCGGTCGACCTGTTCGTCTTTCACGGGCTCTCCACGATGGGCGAGTGGGAACGGCTCGCGGCGCCCGGTGGCGGAATGGACCAGCTCGAATCCTGCGTGCGGGCGGGAAAGTCCCGCTTTCGCGGCATCTCCGCGCACGATCCGAATGTCCTCCTGGCAGCCGTGCACTCCGGGCTGTGCGACGTGGTCCTCTTTCCTGTTGGACCGTTCGTCGATGCGCGCTACGTCGAACAGGTCCTGCCGGCGGCCCGCAGCCGGGGCGTCGGCACGGTCTGCTTCAAGACCTTCGGCGCCGGAAAACTTCTCGGCGACACGGAGGGCTACGGCCGGCCGCTTCAGCGGAGGCCGCGGGGAAAGTATGGCTCCGGCGGCACGGATCACGGCGCGACACCAACCCTCCCGCGGCTGCACGTCGCCGAATGCGTATCCTATACGCTCACATGCGACCCGGACGTCGCCCTTCTCGGCATGAGTCATCCCAACGAGGTCGAGGCCGCCGTAGCCGCTGCCGCCGCATTTCGCCCGCTACGCGAGGAGGAAATGATGGACATCCGCCGCCGGGCCGAGGCGGCCATCGCCGGCAAAGGCGCCTGCTGGTGGAATCCTGCCTCATGACGGGCGCAGGTGTTGCTGCGACCAGATCACGAAGCCGCTGCCGAGCGCAGCAACTATGCCGCCCAGCCACTGCTCCGGGCGGATCGCCTCGGAGAACACGATGGCGGAGGCCGTCGCCGTCACGAACGGCGTCAGCGTGTTCACCGTGGAGGGGATCATCGCCCCCAGCCGCTGCACCGCAATGTAGTACAAACCGTGGGCCACCGCGATGCCCACCACACCCGACCCCAGCAGCAACGCCCAGTTCCCCGCGCTCATCCGAAGGAGGCTCGACGGCTGCCCGAGCGGTGCCAGGACCAGGCACCCGACGGAGGTGTACAGGCTGACGACCGCGAAGGCCGTCAGCGGGTTGATCCGGCCGATGGTGGACCGCACGCCCACGACGTACATTCCCCACAACACGCTGCATACGAGCGAGATGACGACGCCGACGAGCGTCGCACGGGACGTAAGCGCCGGACTGTAGAGCACGATCGTCAGGAACCCCCCGATGTTCAGCGATATGCCGGTCCAGAACCGCCCGCTCCGCAACAGGCGCCGCTCGTCCGGAA
>CAZTVU010000001.1:10474-50558 GCA_964617025.1 uncultured Planctomycetales bacterium
ATCGATGAAATACGGCGCCCACGCCCAGCACGACTGCCCTGCGATGTTCGGCACCGTCGGCACCAGCGCCAGGGTCCACAGCCGCCGGAGCGAGCGATCTCGCAGGGCCTTCGCCAGCCAGGGAACGTACAGGAGGGCCGACAGCGGGTACCGGACGGCGTTGGTCGTCCAGCCGTCCGGCACGATATCGCCCAGCGCCAGATAGCGCAGCGCGAGCGGGACGATCGCCCAGCATACCACCGCGCCCAGCAGCGCCGCCGTGGCCTTCGCGTCGATTCCCCGTCTGCCCGTCACGGAAGCCACGCGATCATTTCAGCACCTTGATCCACACGTTCCGGAAGCGGATCGGGCACCTGTGGTTTTGCAGTCCGACGTAGCCACGACGAGCCCGCTGCGACAGCTTTCGACCGTCCGGAACATCGGCGCTGACGGCCGGATCGTCGAGGTTCAGGTCGTGAATCACGCTTCCGTTGAGCGTGACCTTGAGCTGTCGGCCGATACACGCGATCTCCAGGTCGTTCCACTCGCCCGCCCTGCGAATCGCGTTCACGCGCGGCGGAACGACATCGTACACGGACCCGCTCGACGTTCGGGTGGGCGGCTTTCCGGCGTCGTCCTCGATCTGGATCTCCATCCCGGTCCGCGACTGCCGCCCGGTTTCCTTCGTCCGAACGAAGACGCCCCTGTTGCACCGCTCGCTCATGTTGAACTCGAGCCGCAGGATAAAGTCCTCGTATTCCTCCGCCGAACGGATCCAGTCGAGGAACTCGCCGCTCTTGCCGGTGCAGACGACCTCGCCGCTGTCGACGTGCCAGTCGCCGTTGCGGCCCATGATCTGCCAGCCGGTCAGGTCTCGACCGTTGAACATCGGCTGGAACCCATCCGCGCCCGCCGTGATATTGTCCGTTCGGATGGTGAGAACGGCCCCCTCGACCGCCGTCACTTTTTCCAGCCGGCAGACCAGCGTGCCATCCGGATCGGAATACCACCCGGCCACGCCGCCGGCCGCTTCGCCGTCGGACAGTCGCATGAACGGCTTGCCGTTCAATTGGATCCCTTGCACCGCCGGGGCGTGATGGAGAACCACGAGGTAGTCGCGCGCGGGGGCCAGGCCCGGGTACGACCCTTTCGCGGGTCCGATCCGCACCTCGCGATGATTGAGGTGTTCGCGGTAAACCAGCGGCGTGACCGCACAGCGGCCCTGCTCATACGCGCAGGTCACCCCGTCGTCTTCAAACACGTCAAATCGACCCGACTGTCCGCAGAAGATGCGAACGACCATCGGCCCGGCCGCCGCTTCATCGGCATGTTGCCCGCCCGCGCCCAGCGGAAGGACCGCGCCGTCGCGCAGATACACGGGGATCTGGTCGAGCGGTGCGGGAATCGACCGTCGCACGCCGCCCCGAACTGTCTCACCCGTGAGCAGGTTCGTCCACCGGCCGTAGGGGAAGTACGCCTCGCGTTGCGTCCCCGACACGAGCGGCGCCACCATCATCGAATCGCCGAGCATGAACTGATCGTCGACGTCGAACGTGTTGCGATCCTCGCGATTGTCCATGACCAGCGGCCGCAGCATCGGCACGCCCGTGTTCCGCATCTGCCAGAACAGCCCATACAGGTACGGGAGCATCTGCATCCGGAGCACGGCATATCGCCGGAAGATCTCCTCGGCCTCGGGTCCCTTCTCCCACGGCAGCACGCCGCTGTTCCACCCGTCCAACTGGGCCAGCGGGCTGAAGAACATGAGCTGGCTTCGCCGGATGAAGTCCGCCGCCGTATCGGTCTGGCGGACCTCCGGGCACCAGAGGGCGCCGATCAACCCCGCGTTCGCCTGCGCCCGCAGATACTCGCGGAGGTCGTAAAGGTCGCTGTAGGCGACCGTCGGCCGCCGCACGCCGGTGGCGAAGTTGGCCCGGCAGAGGAAGTACGTTCGCCGGTTCCGCGCCCGGAACATCTCGTGGAAGGCGTCCTGATACAGGGCGCCGAAGATGTTGTGCATCCGGGCCCCGGTCAGGCCGCTCGGAAAGCGCGTGTCGTCCGGGAAGAACCAGCCCCCGGTGTTGTCGGAGCCGTCGCACTCGTCAAGCTTGTAGCCCGAGACGCCCGCCTCGACCTGCCCGGCGACGAAGCCTCGGTCGAATACCTCGCGCGTTCGCGGCAGCGTGAAATCCGGCACGAGCCCCTCCCAGACTCGCCGGTCGCCGGCACACCGCTTCTCCGTGAGCTCCGGATGCAGCGGCGAGGAGGGGTGCACGTACGCGTGCGTCCACAGATTGAGCCGGAAGTGCCGCTCACCCAACCATTTCAGCAGCGCCGCCGGATCGGGATAGTTCTCGTTGTCCCATACGTAGCTGCAGGAATACGCGTGCGACTGCCAGCCCGGCTCCAGGCCGATCACGTCGCACGGAATCTGCCGCCTGCGAAACTCCTCGGCGGCCGCCTGCACCTGGGCCTGCTTCCACTTGGTCTCCGCCCGGTACCAGAGCCCCAGACCCCACCGCGCCGGCATCTCGGAGCGTCCGACGATGACGCGGTAGCGCGCAAAGACGTCCCGCAGGCTTCCGCCGTGGATATAGTACCAGTCGAGCACGGCCCCGGGCGCGGTGATCGTCACCAGGTTGTCCCCGTCCTCGTCGACGTTGAACGTGCTGTATCCCGTGTTGTTCAGGAAGACGCCGTAGCCCCAGGTTGTCATGAAGAAGGGCGCGACGACGTGCGAGTGCCCGTTGTCCCAGTGAGGATCGGCGTTCGTCTTGATCTCGCAGAAGCGCCCGCGTCGGTCGAATCCGTGGAAGTTCAGCCCCAGCCCGTAGACCCGCTCCCGCTCCCGGTCCGTCAGCAGCAGCCGCGTCCGCGGGCCCTCGGCCGTCCATTCGATCGCCGGCCCGGGGGCGGGGCGCGTCAGCCAGCCTTTCGGATCGGACCAGTAGTAGGTCACCCGAAAGGGCCGCTTGTCCACCTGGCAGATGAGCTTGCCCGTTGCGAAGTCGATGTGGTCGGGAAACTCCTGCACGGTCACCGGCGTCGGCGCGATCTGCCGCACGTCAACCGCCTGATACTCCGGCCGCGCACCCTCGCTCGCCGCGGCCTCCAGTCGAATCACCGCCGGATCGCACGCTGTCAGCCGCACCCACCCGCCCGAACACTTCAGGTGAAGCACCGACCCATCCAGCCGGTACGACTCCACGTGGCCGCAATCGCCCGTCACCCGCGGGTACCGTCTGATAAGCAGGCGCAGGAACGCCACGTCGTCGATAAGCGCCTTCTTCTTCCCGTGGACGTCGAAGTGCGGCAGGCTGTCATCCTCGATCGTCAGGTCGCCGACGTACCCCGCCTGCGTCAGGGTCCGGAGGATGCGGACGAAGTCGACGTCGCCCGTGCGGATCGGTTCGGCGTACTTGCCGTACTCCCACCCGGGCGTCCGTTGCCTCTGCCGCTGGTCTTCGGGATAGCGGATGTTCTTCAGATGCAGATACCGGACGTACGGGGCGAACTGCCTCGCCAGCTCATACAGGCGGTCGAGCGGGTGGCCGTACCAATACATGTTCGTGATGTCGAGCAGCAGGCCGACGCGATCCGGCGTGCTCTCCTTCAGGACGGGTTCGAGGATCTCCGGCCGGTTCCAGAAGTGACCCAGGTTTTCGAGGACGATCTGCGCCCCCGTCTCGGCCGCGATCCGATCGAGACCCCGCACAAACGCCCTGCCGCGAGACACAAAGGCCTCGTCGGTCAGCTTCTGCCCCGCCGTGGCCGTGATGCCGATCGGCAGCATGATCACCGGCCGGCCCAGTTCCGGCGCGGCTTCGGCCGCCCGGCGCACTCGCCGCAGCACCGCCTCGTCATCCGAGCCATCCGCCGCCAGCTTCGTCACCATCGCCAGGCACCCGATGGAGAAGCCTTCTTTGGCCAGCTTCTCCCGCAGCACGCGTCGGGCGTCCGGCGTGTCGATGCGATAAGGCCTGCCGTCCTTTTCGTACAGATGCGGGCAGGCGAGGTTCTCGTCGAGATACACCTCCATCCGGAAGATGCCGACCGATCGACCCGCCGACCACACCTCGTCGGCCCCCAGTCCGCCCAGGTACGGAGCACAGATGCTGACGGCCCACTCGCGGCCCCGCGCCCCCGGCACACTCGACGCAGACTCCGCGCCCAGGGCGACAGACGCCCCGACGGACAACACGAAGGCCATCCACGACACTCGCATGAAGACACCCTCGCACGAAAGGAATCTCGCCGGATGGGGGGATCGCCGGCCCCGCCTTGCCCCGGTCCCGTCTACGTCTTTTCGGCCGGGTTCCCCTTCCCCTCCGCCAGTCGGTTGATCAGGGCGGCGAGATAGCCGGCGCCGAACCCGTTGTCGATGTTCACCACCGCCACGCCGGCCGCGCAACTGTTCAGCATCGTCAGCAGGGGCGCCAGCCCGTGGAAGCTTGCGCCGTACCCGATGCTCGTCGGCACCGCGACGACCGGGGCCGTCACCAGCCCCCCCACCACGCTCGCCAGCGCCCCTTCCATGCCCGCGACCACCACAACGACATTGACGCGTTGCAGCTCCGCCGAGTGCGCCAGCAAACGATGGAGCCCGGCGACGCCGACATCGTAGAACGTCTTCGTCCGCTGATCCATCATCTCGGCGGTGATGCGGGCCTCCTCGGCCACCGGCATGTCGCTGGTGCCGGCCGCGACGATCACGATCTCCCCGGCCGACCACGCGGCCCGATTCTGCCGGATGCAGATGGTCCGGGCCAGCGCGTGGTACTCCGCCCTGCGGAACTTCTTCCGAACGGCCGCATACACGGCCGGCTCGGCCCGCGTGGCCAGGATGTTGCCGCCGGCCCTGGCACGCCGCTCGATGATGGCCACAACCTGCGGCGTCGTCTTGCCTGCGCAATAGATCACCTCGGGAAAACCGCAGCGGATCGCCCGGTGATGATCCACTTTGGCGAAGCCGATGTCCTCAAAGGGCAGGCTGCGGAGCCGTGAAATGGCGGCATCCACGTCGGTCTTGCCGTCGCGGACCTGCTCCAGCAATCGGCGAAGCGTCTGGGGATTCATCGCCCTTCATGGTAGTCCCGCCGGGGGCGCGGGACAAGCCGCCATTTGACGCCTCGTGCCTTCAGCGGGTATCACTCGCGGCGCCTGAGGCCACGGGCGAGAGGCCGCGAGGAGGCATGAGGATGCGTCGCATGAAGCTCTTTATCGTCGCCCCGATCATTCTGCCGGCCCTGTGGGGCCTTGCCGCCGCTCAGGAGCCGCCCGCCCCCGTCGGCGATCCCGCCATCACGACTCAGGAGGCCGTTCCGGTCATTTCGTGGGAAGACCCGCGCCCCTACATGGACCGCGAGGTCTTTGTCGTCGGTAAGGTCGTCGCGACGAAGCGGACCAAGACCATGTGCTTCCTGAACTTCGACACGGACATCCGCGTCGGGATCACCATCGCCATTCGCGGCGAGAACGTCGACCGCTTCCCGGAGCCGCCCGAACGGGCCTACCGAGGCAAGACAATCAAGGTCCGCGGCTGGGTATCCGAATACCGCGGTCTCCCCCAGATCCTCGTCTCGCGTCCCGAACAGATCACAATCCTGCCCGATGACGCCCCCCTGCCGCAACCGCCGCCGCCGAGCTCTCGCCCCGCGCCCCGCGTGCCGGGAGTCGTCACGATCGCGACCTACAACGTGGAGAACCTGTTCGACGCGGTCGACGACCCCTACACCGGCGACGAAGGCACACCGCCGAAGTCGCGAGCGGCCTTCGAGCGTCTTTCCGCAACCATCCACGCGCTCAACGCCGACGTCCTGGCCCTGCAGGAGGTGGAGAACCGCGGCATCCTGGATCAGTTCAACCGCGTGTTCCTGTCCGACCTGGGGTATTCCCGTGTCGTGCTCGTCGAGGGCAACGATGCCCGCGGAATCGATGTGGCGGTGCTCACCAGGCTGCCGGTCGGGCCGGTGACCACCCACCAGTACCTTCGCTTCCTGACGGACAGCGGCCGCGAGATCGGCTTTCGCCGCGACCTCCTCCAGGTAAGGATCGAGCCGCCCGGCGCCCGGCCGTTCGATGTGTTCGTGACACACCTGAAGCACAAGGAGGGCGACGCCGACGAGGCGAGCCTGGACATCCGCATGGGCGAGGTGAAAGCCGCCCGCGCGATCCTGGATGCCCGGCTCAAGCAGGAACCCGACGCCCGCTTCGTGCTTTGCGGCGACCTGAACGACCTGATCGACAGCCGCCCCATCCAGCACCTGATCGGCTCCGGCCCGACGGCATTGCGAAGCTTCCATGAAGAGTTCCCCCCCGACCGCCGCATCACGTTCAACAAGGAGCCGTACCGCTCGATGATCGATTACATCCTGTGCTCGCCGTCAATGGCAAGGACCTATGTCCCGAAGTCCTATCGCATCCTCGAAGGCACGCAGGAGACATCCGGCAGCGACCACAACCCGGTCGCGATCGATCTGAAGCTGTCGGAGTAGCGGTGGCTCGGACCGCGCGGCAGCCGGGGCGCAGGCCGACGGGCGAGGGCAGCGATGAGGAGAGACGGAGGGTTTGGGGTTTGGGGTTCAGGGGTTGGGGATCTGGGATTCGGGGTTCGGTGTTCGGGTTCCGGGCTTCGGAATGTACGGACTGGCGGAATATCGGAGCTGGCCATGCTGACAACCCTCACTCTCTGTTGCGTAGCCAACGTCATCGCTCAGGCCCCGCGTTTTGAGCCGACCTGGGAGTCGCTCGACGCCCGGCCGACGCCGGCGTGGTTTTCCGACGCCAAGTTCGGCATCTTCATCCACTGGGGCGTCTACTCCGTCCCGGCCTGGGGGCCCAAGGGCAAGTACGCCGAATGGTACTGGCACGACATGATGGACCCGAAGGGCGAGACGTGGAAGTTCCACGTTCGCACGTACGGCGAGCGCTTCAAGTACCAGGACTTCGCCCCGATGTTCAAGGCCGAGTTGTTCGACCCCGACCAGTGGGCGGACGTCTTCGCGAAGTCCGGCGCCCGCTACGTCGTCTTGACCAGCAAGCACCACGAGGGGTTCTGCCTCTGGCCCAGCGCCCAGGCGTGGAATTGGAACAGCGTCGATATCGGCCCGCACCGCGACCTCTGCGGCGATCTGACGAAGGCCGTCAAGGCCCGCGGCATCAAGATGGGCTTCTACTACTCGATCTACGAATGGTTCAATCCGCTCTACAAGGCCGATCCGCGGCGCTACGCCGTTCAACACATGCTGCCGCAGATCAAGGACCTCGTCGTGCGCTACCAGCCCGATGTGGTATGGCCCGATGGCGAATGGGACCACCCCGACAACGTCTGGCAGAGCCGCGAGTTCCTCGCGTGGCTGTTCAATGAATCGCCCGTCAAGGACGGCGTCGCGATCAACGACCGCTGGGGCAAGGACTGCCGCGGCAAGCACGGCGGCTACTACACCACCGAATACATGCAATACGCCGACATGAGCCGCATCGGCACCGGCCATCCGTGGGAGGAGTGCCGGGGCATGGGGGCGTCGTTCGGCTATAGCCGCCACGAGGACGCAAGCGACTACAAACCCGCCTCAGAGCTTGTCCATTTGCTCGTAAGCTGCGTCGCCCGTGGTGGGAACCTGCTGCTCGACATCGGCCCCACCGCCGACGGCCGCATCCCCGTCATCATGCAGGAACGGTTGCTTCAGATCGGCCGGTGGCTCGCCGTCAACGGCGAGGCGATCTACGGCTCGCGTCCGTGGCGGGTGATCGAAGAGGGCAAGCACATCCGCTACACCGCGAAGGACAACGCGGTTTACGCGATCGCCCTCGGCTGGCCCGGCCGCGAACTGATCCTCGGCTCACCGAAGCCGTCGGCCGGCGCCACGGTGACGATGCTGGGGACGAAGGAACCGCTCAAGTGGCAGCACGCCGAGGGAAAGCTGCGCATTGAGGTCCCTGCGATCTCGCCGGATGAGGTTCCTCCCGGCCAAGCATACGTCTTTCGCCTGACCGGAGTAGAATAGGGCGCGATTAACGTGGAGTAACGGACCGGCGGGTTTCGCGTCTCGTGTCCCGGAAGCGCCGCCCCGGACTCGCGAACCGACCTTACCGGCGGACAGCGCGCTTACGCTGACTGACGGCTGCCTATGCCCAACAACTACACCGGCCCCATCGAGCGAATCGACGACTGCCGCTGGCGGATCCCCCGGGCCTCGCGCACCGACATGCGGGTCGACGGCATCATCTACGCCGACGATACGCTCATGCAGGCGATCCTCCAGGACAAGTCGCCCGAGCAGGTCGCCAACGTCGCCACCCTGCCGGGTATCGTCGGCGCCAGCCTCGCCATGCCCGACATCCACTGGGGCTACGGCTTTTGCATCGGCGGTGTCGCCGCGACCGACCCCGAACAGGGCGGCGTCGTCAGCCCCGGCGGCGTCGGCTACGACATCAACTGTGGCGTCCGCCTCCTTCGAACCGACCTTGAACTCGCCGACGTCCAACCACGGATCGAGCCGCTCGTCAATGCCCTGTTCGCCAACATCCCGTGCGGCGTCGGCGGCGAGGGCAGGATCCGCTTTGACAAGAAGGATCTTCGCCGCATCCTCGATGCCGGCTCGCGCACGGTCCTCGACAAGGGCCTCGGCCGCCCGCGCGATATCGAGGTCACCGAGGGACGCGGTTGCCTCGCTGATGCCGACCCCGACGCCGTCTCCAACCGCGCCTACGAACGCGGGCACGGCCAGTGCGGCACGCTCGGCTCGGGCAATCACTTCATCGAGGTCCAGGTCGTCGAGGAGGTCTTCGACAAAGAGGCCGCCGACGCCTTCGGCCTCAAGCCCGGCCGCATCGCCGTCATGATGCATTCCGGCTCGCGCGGGCTGGGCTACCAGGTCTGCGAGGATTATCTCCACGAACTGCGCGGCGTCCCCGCCCGCTACGGCATCACGCTGCCCGACCGACAGCTCGCCTGCGCCCCGGTCGACTCACCCGAGGGCCGCAGGTACCTTGGCGCCATGCGGGCCGCCGCCAACTTCGCCTGGGCGAACCGCCAGATTCTCACGCACCTGACGCGCCAGACGTTCTCCCAAGTCTTCGGCAAGCCCGACGAGGCTCTCGGCCTCGACGTCGTCTATGACGTCGCCCACAACATCGCCAAGATCGAGGAATACGAGGTCGACGGCAGGCCCCGACGTCTGTGCGTCCACCGCAAGGGCGCGACCCGGGCCTTCCCCGCCGGTCACCCGGAGGTCCCGGATGCCTACCGCACGGTCGGTCAGCCCGTATTGATCCCCGGCGACATGGGCCGGGCCAGCTACGTCCTCGTCGGCCGACCGAACGCGATGGCACAAACCTTTGGCAGCACCTGCCACGGCGCCGGCCGGCAGATGTCCCGCTCCGCCGCCATCCGCGCGGCCAAGGGGCGACGCATCGACAAGGAGCTCCTCGCCCGCGGCGTCTACGCCCGCGCCCGCGGGCGCACCGGCCTCGACGAGGAACAACCCGACGCCTACAAGGACGTCAACAACGTCGTCGCCGTTGTCGACAGGGCCGGCCTCTCCAGGTGCGTGTGCCGCCTCCGTCCCCTCGGCGTGATCAAGGGCTGAACGTGCCACACCCTTCCCGTTCGCTGCCGCCGCACATGCGGAATGCCGGCGCGCATAAAACTGCCCCGGCCTGACGTGTCAGGCCGGGGCAGGCGGTCTGTGCCGTCTGTCGTGGCGGCCGACCGAGCGCGTCTTCGGCGGGCTCGCAAACCCTCACGACCCGTGCGCCCGAGCGTACCCGGGCATGCGTGACTCACTCACTTGCGGCGTCGAACCGCCAGAAGCCCGCCCAGGCCCAGCAGCGTCAGCGAAACCGGTTCCGGAATCGCCGTGATCGAGAAGTTGTCAATCCAGACCACGCTACCGCCGGTGCCGTCGCCGGCGTCATGAGAAAGATAGATCGACCAGCCGGTAAGCTTCGTCACGTTGGTGATCGGGATGCCGTTGTCCACAACGGCCCCATCATACCACGAGTAAGCCTTCATTTGCTGGAAATCCCAGACCATCTTGACATTGGCGTACCGACCGTACACGGTCGCCGTCGAGCCCGCCCCGGGGTTCCAGCCGTGGGGCAGCGTCAGTCCGCCGGCCTGGTCCCACTGAAGACCGTACGTCGGCTCGCCGGTATCCCACCACCACCACCAGAGGTTCTGCGCAAGCTTGCCCGGCGCCGGGGCGTCTCGATATATGTCGTAGCTCACCGTCACGATCCAACCGGCGACATTGTTGATGGCGGGAATCGCGTGATCCATAATCGAGTTGGCACCCTGTACGTCAGGAACCTCCAATCGTACCGCCTGCTGGCCGATGACGGGATCCGGTGCCGTGACCACCATCGGCGCGACCCCTCCGTTCGCCGCACTTGCCGTCCATCCATCCTGCCCGGCGAGCGGCCCCAAGACAAATGTCGGTCCCTCAAACCCGTTGGAGTCGTACGCTGCCTCAACCGCGGTCGAGCCCACCAGGCCCAACACCGCCAAGACACAAACCCACCCACCGATACCTTTCATGTTTCACCTCCGTCCTTAAGCAGACCCTCTGACAACACCATGCTCGCGCAAGACGGCGCGGGCAGATTAGGCCCCGTGCTTTTCCCGACCTCCCAAACCCCTTCGCGTTGTATTTTCAGACTACCTGGCTGCGCTCTCAAAGTCAAGCGATTCCTGACCGCAAGGAATAAACAGCATCGATGATGAACCCACGGAAACGTTTCGGCGGGAGACAAACCGCTTCTGTCGGCGTTCCGATGATCCCGACATATTACGTACTCTCACAACCTCCTGTTATTGCAAACGTTACGACAAGACCAGTCCATCGGCGTTTTCACCCTCTCATAAGCCGGACGCCCCGCGACAGCCCCAAACCTCTGCCCCAGACGATCGAAACCCGGCGTTTTCCGACAATCGATGGAGCAGGTTTGTCGATTCGTCCGCCACCCCTGTGGCCGCTGCGCTCTTGGGCCGAATGGGGGCAACAGCTAACATGCACGGAATGCGAGCGTCCTACTCTGGTCGTAACGCCCGCAACTTCAAGGGCCCGGCTCCATGAGAACGCCAACGAGGGACGTGCCTCGAAATCGGATTCGACCGGCGGTGGTGATCGGCGCGGGCTTTGCGCTCATGACCGTGCTGGTCCCGCTTGCCACGGCAGACACGTTTCATCTCGTCAGCGGCGCGGTTATCGAAGGTGATCTCGTCGATGAAGTCGGCGGAAAGGTCCGCATCCTGATCGGCAGCGACCCGGTGCTCCTGCTTAAGGGCGACATCCGACGGCGCGATCCCGCACCGACGATCTGGCAGCGGCACGAGGCCGAAAAGAAGAACCGCCCGGACACGGCAAAAGGGCTTTATGATCTGGCTATCTGGTGCGAGGACAACGGCCTGGCTGAGCAGGCCCGCGAGCATTACCGCGCCGCCCTCGTCAAGGACCCGACTCTCACAGCCGCTTACGAAGCTCTGGGGCTGGTTCGCGTCGGGGACGTCTGGCTCGACGCCGGCCCGCCGGCCACTCTGCCCGGCGCACAGCCTGGACGCGACCGCGTGAGGCAGCCCCTGCTGGACGAGATCCAGGCCGGATGGATGCGCGAAGTGAACGTCATTCGTCGCAGGTGCTTCGCTCGCAACGTCGCGCCCGGCGGGCCCGACCGCGCCCGCCTCTTCAAGGAAGGGCGGGACCGTATCCTCGCGATCAGCGATCCCCTGGCCATCTCCTCGCTTTGTGGCGGCCTGTCGCCGGGAACGGCGGCGATGCGACGGGTGCTCGTCGAGGCGCTGGCGCGGTTTCCCCAGGACGAGGCCACCGCGAACCTGCTTGCGCTGGCCCTGTTCGATCCCGAATCGGCCGTACGGTCCGCTGCGGCCGGCGCGCTGTCCGACCGGGCGGATACGCGAGTAGAGACCGAACTCCGACGCGCCCTGCTGACGGGCGACGAACCGGTGATCCGGGCAGGGGCGGCGGCCCTGGGCGCGATGAAGGCGCAGTCGGCTGCACAAGATCTGATCGAGGTGCTCCTTACGGGCGACGGCGCAGCCGCTCGCCTCTCGCCGGGCGATCTGGTCGCCGGCCTTACCCGGACCTTCAACAGGCCCACGACCGTCACGCTTGGCGGGCGGCGATATCAACACACACCCGTCGTTGCCGTGTGCGATGCCTTCGTCGCGGTCGCGGGCATCCGGCCGGCCACGCGCCCCGCGGCATCGGCGCCGGCCCTGCGCGAGGAGGTGCGAGAGGCGCTGCGTGCCCTCGCCGGCCGGGATTTCGGCGACGATGTCGGGGCGTGGAAGCGATGGGCCGCCGAACGCCCATCAACGCAGCCCTCAAGGTAACATGCCCAAACGATACCGCTGGAAACGCTGGGTCGTCCTTGCCGCCGGCGCGTTGCTCCTGGGTGGGTTCGGCCGGTTTGCGTACCTGCGAATCGCGCGGCGTCCCACACCCCGACTGGACTACTGGACGGCGATACACACCGCGCTTGACCCCGCGCCGCCCGGGGCGTGGAAGACGAAGGACGTGGACGACCTCCTCACCGACCGCCCATGGGAGTCCGACCCGGCCCTCGTCGCCGCCGCCCGGCCCGTTGGCAGTGCCAACACCACCACGCGTCCGTTCGAGGTGAGCGACCTCCTGGAGGGGACCTGGGACCCGAAGCGGCCGGACATCGCGGCCGTGGACACCATCTTCCGGTCGGACGAGTTCAAGGCCAATCGCTCGAAGATGGACCGCGCCACGCGGGCGGGCTGGCAACACGCAATGGCACCTACGTACCGCAGCCTTCTTCCCCAATTGTCGCCCGCGCGGCAGTGGGCTCGGTGGCTTGCGGCGCACTCGCGGTGGGCTCTCGAAAGCGTCGGCGACGTGAAGATGGCAGAGGAAGACTGGCTCATGATACTTCGTCTGGGCCGCCAGATACGCCGCACCCAGTGCCTCATTTCGTGGTTGGTGGAGGCTTCCTGCATCTCGCTGACCGCCGGCGAAATGATGCTTGCCGCCCCGCTTGCGGCCGGCCGACTGGACGTCGCGGCTCTCGCCCGAGAGGTCGACGCCGTCCTCGGCCCTCCGCCCCGACCCCGCGACATCCTCGCGTCCGAACACATTTTGATGCAGAGCTACCTTGAGGAGATCTATGTCCGCGAGGGGGGTGACTGGATGGACGTCAGTGCCGCTGCGGGCGGCCTAATGACTCAGATGGGCGGTCCAAACTCATCGCCACCGTCGCGGCTGTGGAACCTGCTCTCGCCGCTGTTTCACAGCCTGCCGGAGGCTCGTCGGCGAATCGACCGCCACTTCGCCCGGTACGACGCCTGCACCGACCTGGTCGCGTGCGAAAAGCTTCGGGAGGATTACCTCGTTCTGGGGCCCGACGGGATCACGGCCCTCGATGGATTCCCCGGTGGGCCGCCGACTGTCCGCCACGGGACGGCGATCTGCTATCGCGCCCGATGCGACATGGAGGCCGCGCTGACCATGCTCGCGATCGAGGCGTATCGACGCGACGCCGGTCGCTATCCGGGGAAGCTGGAGGACCTGCTGCCGCGCTATCTGCCGCGACTGCCGATCGACTATGCGGATCGCAAGCCGCTTCGCTACCGCCGCGACAACGACGGCTATCTCCTCTACAGCATAGGTTCCGACGGCCGCGACGACGGCGGCCGGACGGCACGGACCGACCGCCCCCGCAGTTACGATGAGAACCCCGATGTCGTATTCACGCGAAACCGACGCGCGGAGCTCGCCCCATGACGACCGCCCTTCCACTTTCGATTGCGCCCGCGCAGCCGAACGAGTCGCACGTAGCGCGCCTCCTCCCGCCGACGGCACCGGCGCCCGAGCCGGCCCGCCGCATCATTTTTCTCAAGGCCTTGCTGCTGTTCTGGCTCTTTCCTCGCCGATACGGCCCACACCTGGCGGTCGGATCCATCTGGCGGGCGCTTGCGGCACACGCCCTGGCGGTCGGCTGCGCACTGACCGTGGCTGGAGGCATTGTGGCGGCCGAAAACGTCCAGCAGGTCGGCGGACGCGGCCTGTCGCTGCACACCATTCGCATCCTGGCCGCCGAGGCGGTTCTCATGACGGCGGCGGCGACCGCTTCCGGCAAGGCGAACTGGATTCCCGCCCTGGTGGCCGTACTCGTCGTTCCCGCCGCCGTCGCGGGCCTGCTCCTCGTCGCTACGGCGGCGATGCCGTGGTGCGCCGGCGGCGACAGCGCATGGTCCGTATGGAAACGGAGCGTGAAGAACACCTATTGGTCCACAACGATCCTGATCCCGACCGCCCTCGTCACGGCGGTGGCGTACGGGACGCTGTCTCGATGGGTGCCGCCGGGCATGTACCACGATGAGATAGTCTTGCTGTCAATCCTGCTCAGCGCGTATTTCGTCCCGATCTTACTCTTTATTCGCATGCTGGCCGTCGGGGCGGACCGCTACGTCGGCGAGCCAACCGGACCGGCCTTTTCTCCCCGCGAACCGCTCTGCGACGGGTGCGGCTACCGCATCGTCGCCCTGCCGCTGGACGCGCGGTGCCCCGAGTGCGGACTGCCCGTGCGAGATTCACTCCCGGGCGGCCGGCGGCAGCCGACGCTGTGGGAGGCACACGAGTTCCGCCCGCGCGGGTTCGTTGAGCTGCTTCGAATGCAGATCGAGGTTCTCCGCGGAGACTCGCTCTTCCGCCGAGTTCCGGTCCAGCAGGGGCTCTCGGCGGCACGGCATTTCTGGTGGGCGACGCTCCTCCTGATGGAGCTGGTGCTCTTGGGTGTACTCCGGGTGGCATTCATGGTCGGCGACAGCGACTCCGGCGGCACCCTGGGGACGTTGATCCTCGGCAGCGTTGCGGCGGTCACGCTGCCGCTGCTGGTTCAGGTGCTGATGATGTTCGGCGGGTGCCTGGCTGCACAGATCGCCCTTGGCGTCCGTGACTACCGCGTCTCGGCGGCGGCCTGCTACTACGCCGCGCCGCTGATGTGGCCTCTCATCGCGGCCGCAGCGGCGGCGACGTTGCTCTTCGCCGGACCGTGGGCGCCGGCCCTGGCGGAGGCCGAGTTCGCGATCCTGGGGATGGAGATCACCGTCCAGATGTTTCTGGCCCTGGTGCTTGCGGTCGCCGCGATCGCGTCACTCGCCTTCCAGTGTTCGCGTCTGGAAACCGCCCTCCGCGCCGTGCGATACGCCAATGTGTGAGGAGCGGAACCGATGCCGGCCGCCCCGGGGACGCCCGAGCCAAACCGCACCGAAGTTGTGCCGATTCTAGGCAAAAAGCTCATCACCAGGGCCTTGAACTCGAGGCGAGTGCCCGCTAGTATCCCGCGTGCGGCGCGACCCTATGAGTCGATTCGTCTTTCCAAAGTGGGTCAACACGATACGCCCGGCGGTGGCCGTGCTCCTGCTGGGCGGACCCGTCTACGCCGTGCTGCTCGTGGCCTACGGGGCCTCGCCGAAGACAACCGACGTCGGCTACGCCCCGAAGCAGCCCGTGGCCTATAGCCACGCGATTCACGCCGGCGACCTGGGAATCGACTGCCGCTATTGCCACAACACCGTCGAAACGGCCGCTTTCGCGGCGATCCCCCCAACGCAGACCTGCATGAATTGTCACGCCGCGATCCGCTCGGACACGGCCAAGATG
Source organism: uncultured Planctomycetales bacterium (assembly GCA_964617025.1). Taxonomy (GTDB): domain Bacteria; phylum Planctomycetota; class Phycisphaerae; order UBA1845; family PWPN01; genus CAZMVY01. Next base: position 26,104 of record CAZTVU010000001.1, read on the forward strand.
CTGCCCGTCCGGCAGAGCTACGCAACGGGAATGCCGATCGAATGGGTCAAGATTCACGACCTGCCGGATTATGTCTACTTCGATCACAGCGCCCACGTGCGGCGCGGGGTCGGGTGCGCATCGTGCCACGACAAGATGGAGGTCGTCTCGCAGGTGGAGACGTTGAGCATGGGCTGGTGCCTCGACTGTCACCGGGCACCCGAGAAGCACCTGCGCCCGCAGGAGGCCATCACCCAGATGGACTGGTCGGCCGGGGCGAATCAGCTCGAGGTCGGCGCGCGGATTCGCAAGGAGAATAACATCAACCCGTCGACGGACTGCTCCACATGCCACCGGTGAACGGCAAGCAATACTGGCGCAGCCTCGACGACCTGGCGGATACGCCGGAATTCCGGGCGTTCGTCGAACGCGAGTTCTCCCACGGGATCTCCGAACTGCTCGACCCGCCGAGCCGCCGGCGTTTCCTCCAGCTTATGGGGGCGTCGCTCGGGCTGGCAGGTATGGCCGCGTGCCGGTGGCCGGAGGAAAACATCCTGCCTTACGCCCATCGGCCGGAGGGCCGCACGCCCGGCGAGCCCGTGCAGTACGCGACGGCGTTCGAGCTCGGCGGCGTGGCAACGGGCCTGCTGGTCACCAGCTACGACGGTCGGCCGATCAAGATCGAGGGCAACCCGAAGCACCCGTACAGCCTCGGCGCGACCAGCGCGATCATGCAGGCGAGCATCCTCGACCTGTACGATCCCGACCGCAGCCAGACCGTGGTGCGGCGCGAGGGCCCGCAGGCGATCCCGTCCACGTGGGACGATTTCGTGACGTTCGCACGGTCGCACTTCGGCGACTTGCGGAGGCGGGGCGGCGAGGGGCTCTGCGTGCTGAGCGAGGTATCCTCGTCGCCGAGCCTGGCGGACATGCAGACGCGCTTCCGAGCGGCTTTCCCGAAGGCCCGGTGGCACGTCCACGAGCCGATCAACCGCGACAATGAGATCCTCGGTTCGATCCTCGCCTTCGGCAAGCCCTGCCGAACGCACTACCACCTGGACCGGGCGAGGGTGATCGTCTGCCTCGACGCCGACCCGCTGATGACGCATCCGGCGGCGCTTCGCTACGCCCGCGACTTCGTCGCCGGCCGGTGCGGCAACGCCGAACCGGCGGACCATTCGCCCACAAGCAGCGGTCACCGCCGCGGGGCCGCGGCACACGGCAAGACGCGCGCCTCGTTCACCGAGATGAGCCGCCTGTACGCCGTGGAGAGCACGTTCAGCGTGACGGGGGCGGCGGCCGACCATCGATATGCCGTGCGATCGGGCGACGTGGCGGTCATCGCCGTTCGGCTGCTGCTGGAGCTGGTCAAAGCCGGCGTCGCGATACCGGCGGTGGACGGAAAGCTGCGAGAGTCGCTGGAGCAGGTTGCACGCGCGGATGTGCCGACGCCGTTCGTGGAGGTGCTCGCACGCGAACTGTCGGCCCACAAGGGCCACGGGCTCATCGCCGTCGGACCGCGCCAGCCGGCGTGGGTGAACGCGATCGGCTGCCTGCTGAACGCCGCTTTGGGCCACGTCGGGCGGACGGTCAGCTTCACCTTTGAGCCCACGGACGCGGACCCGCAGGCGCCCGCGCACATCCGCCACCTGACGGCCGCGGCAAGACAAGGATCGGTCGACACACTGGTCATCCTGGGCGGAAACCCCGTTTACTCGGCGGGCGCTGACGTGGACTTCGGCGAGGTCCTCGGGCGGGTCAAGACCTCGATCCATCTGAGTCTGTACGACGACGAGACCTCGCGCCGGTGTATGTGGCATCTTCCCCGGGCGCACTACCTCGAATCGTGGGGCGATGCCCGCGCCTATGACGGCACGGTCAGCATCATCCAGCCGCTGATCGAGCCGCTGTATGGCGGGCGGACGCCGATCGAACTGCTGGCCCTCTTGACGGATGACCCCGTCAGCAAGGGCTACGACATCGTCCGCCGCACGTTCGGGCGGGAGTTCGCCGCGGGCGGCGATGCCGACGTCACCTGGCGCCAGGCTCTGCGCGAAGGCATCGTGGCAAACACGCGGTGGAGCGACGTGCAACCGACCGTCGTCTCCACGGCAAGCGCGGCGAGCGGGCCGCTGTCGCTTCGAGGCCAGGTCGAGGCCGGCGCCCTCGTCGCCAGGCCGGAGGACCGCGAGTCTTTTGAGCTGGTCGCCTGCCAGGACCATTCGGTGTACGACGGGCGCTTCGCCAACAATGCCTGGCTTCAGGAGATGCCCGACCCGCTGACGAAGCTCACGTGGGACAATGCGGCGATCCTGTCGCCGCACGACGCCCGGCGGCTCGGCGTGCGGAGCGGCGACGTCATTCGCGTCGAGGCCGATTCGACCGCGGGGTCGGATGGGCGGAAGGCGGCCGAGGCGATTGAGGTTGCGGCGTACGTCCTGCCGGGACAGGCGGCCGGCTCGATCACGCTGCCGCTGGGGTACGGCCGACAGGCGGGCGGGCGAGTGGCCCCCGGCATCGGCGTGAACGCCTGTTCGCCGATCCGGCGCGGCGCACCGACACCCGCCGCCTCGGTGCGCATATCAGCCACGGGCCGCCGGCACCGGCTCGCGATCACCGAAGATCATCACGCGGCCGACCTCGTCGGTTTGAAGGAGCGGCAGCGTCGCATCGGCGGGCCGGGCGAGATCGGCGAGCTGGTCCGGGAGGCGACGCTCGAGCACTATCGCGAGCACCCGGACTTCGCGCAGCACGCGGTCCACGTGCCCGAGCTCAAACAGCTCTGGAAGGAGCCGATTTCGTACGACGGCCACCGCTGGGCGATGGCGATCGACCTGCACCGCTGCATCGGGTGCGGGGCGTGCGTCGTCGCCTGCCAGGCCGAAAACAACATCCCCGTCGTGGGCCGGGAGCAGGTCATCCGCGGACGCGAGATGCACTGGATCCGCATCGACCGCTATTTCAAGGGCCCGCCCGAGAATCCAGCCGTCGTGTTTCAGCCGGTCGCCTGCGTCCACTGCGAGAATGCCCCGTGCGAACAGGTCTGCCCCGTGGCAGCGACCGTGCACGACCACGAGGGGCTCAACGTCATGGTCTACAACCGCTGCGTCGGCACGCGCTACTGCTCGAACAACTGCCCGTACAAGGTCCGGCGGTTCAACTTCTTCAACTATCGCCGCCACGTGCCCGACACCGAAAAGATGGCGATGAACCCCGAGGTGACGGTCCGCAGCCGCGGCGTCATGGAGAAGTGCACATACTGCGTGCAGCGGATCCAGGTGGCCAAGATCAAGGCGAAGAACGAGCGGCGGCCGCTTCGCGACGGCGAGATCGTGCCGGCCTGCGCCCAGGTGTGCCCGACCCAGGCGATCGTGTTCGGCGACCTGTCCGACCCCGACAGCCGCGTGGCGAAGCTCCACCGGGACGGCCGCGCGTACGGCATGCTGGCGGAACTGAACGTCCGGCCGAGGACGATGCATCTGGCGAAGGTGAGGAATGTGCGGGAGGGTGACGGGGGAAAGAGGATGTAATGTTAGGAGTTTGGGGTATGGGGTTTGCGGGCGACGTGACTGAGTAACTGAGCAACCGAGTAACCTCTACGCCGGAATAGCGGACTAACGGATCCCTCGAGCAACCGGCTGCAACGCGTCCCATGAGCACGGCAGTCCTTCCCGAGATCGACAACACCCACGAAGACCCGCGGCGGCGCGCGGCGCTTGTGCTGGGGTCGAACGACTTCGCCTCGGTCACCGAGGCCGTCTGCTCGATCGCCGAGCGGCCCCGGCCCCCGCGGGCGTGGTATATCGCCTTCGGCATTTCGTCGGCGATGACGCTCGTGCTCTTCCTGATGATCGGCTATCTCTTCCTCCGGGGCGTCGGCGTCTGGGGCCTGAACATCCCGGTCGGCTGGGGCTTCGACATCACGAATTTCGTCTTCTGGGTCGGCATCGGCCATGCCGGCACGCTGATCTCCGCAATCCTCTTCCTCTTCCGCCAGCAGTGGCGCAACAGCATCAACCGCTTCGCCGAGGCGATGACCATCTTCGCCGTCCTGTGCGCGGGCCTCTTCCCGGCGATTCACATCGGCCGCGTGTGGTTCGTGTACTGGCTCTTCCCCATCCCCAACCAGATGCAGATGTGGCCGAACTTCCGCAGCCCGCTGCTCTGGGACGTCTTCGCCGTCAGCACATATATGACCGTCTCGCTGCTCTTCTGGTTCGTGGGCATGATCCCCGACCTCGCCACGCTCCGCGACCGGGCCACCGGCCGAATCCGGCAGATCGCCTACGGTCTTTTCGCCCTCGGCTGGCGCGGCTCGCAGCGGCACTGGCACCGGTACGAAGTCGCCTACCTCGTGCTCGCCGCCCTGGCGACGCCGCTGGTTCTCAGCGTGCACTCGGTCGTCAGCTTCGACTTCGCCGTCTCGGTCCTGCCCGGATGGCACACGACGATCTTTCCCCCCTACTTCGTCGCGGGGGCCATCTTCAGCGGCTGCGCGATGGTGATCACGCTCATCGTCCCCGCGCGGCAGTGGTTCGGCCTCAAGGACCTCGTGACGATGCGCCACCTGGAGAACCTCAACAAGCTCATCCTCGTCACCGGCTCCATCGTCGGCTACGCGTACGCCGTCGAGTTCTTCATTGCGTGGTACAGCGGCAACGCCTATGAGCGCTTCACGTTCATCAATCGGGCGATGGGCCCGTATGCCTGGGCCTACTGGACGATGGTCGCGTGCAACGTCGTCGTGCCGCAGGTCTACTGGTTCCGCCGGGCGCGAACGAGTCTCTGGATCATGATGGTCGTGGCGCTGCTGGTGAACGTCGGCATGTGGTTCGAGCGATTCGTGATCATTGTCACGTCGCTCAGTCGCGACTTCCTGCCCAGCAGTTGGGACTACTACCGCCCGACCTGGGTCGAGGCCCTGACGATGGCCGGCAGCTTCGGGCTCTTCTTCACGATGTTCCTGCTGTTCGTCCGGTATCTGCCGATCGTGTCCGTGGCCGAGGTCAAGACCGTGATGCCGCAGGCGCACGCCCACGACGGGCATGTGGCGGCGGGAGGCACGCGACATGGCTGACCGGACCGTACCCTCCGCCGCGGCCCCGGCGCCGACGTACGGCGTCCTGGCCGAGTTTGACACCGTCGCGGCCCTGCTGGCGGCCGCGCGCGGCGTCCGCGACGCCGGCTACCGCCGGTGGGACGCGCACTCGCCGTTTCCCGTTCACGGCCTCGACCGGGCGATGGGTGTGCGGCCGACGCTGCTGCCGTGGCTGGTTCTCGGCGGCGGGCTGGCCGGGGCCGGCGGCTCGCTGCTGCTGCAGTGGTGGACCAACGCGATCGACTATCCGTACGTGATCAGCGGCAAGCCGTTCTTCAGCCTTCCGGCCAACATCCCCGTGATCTTTGAGTCGACGGTGCTGTTGGCGGCCCTGACGGCATTCTTCGGCATGCTGGCGCTGAATCGGCTGCCGGAGCTGTACCATCCGGTCTTCAAGAGCGATCGCTTCCGGCGGGTGACGAGCGACCGCTTCTTCATCGTGATCGAGGCGGCGGATCCGCGTTTCGATCCGCAGCGGACCCCGGCCCTCCTGCGGTCGCTCGGGGCCACGGCCGTCGAGGTGCTGGAGGATTGAGCCGATGCCGAAGTCGTTCAAGATCGCCGGCATGATCCTCGCGATGCTCGCGCTGGTGCCCTTCGTACTGGTCGCACGGGCGCGGGCGACGAAATCGGAGCAGCCGCGCGTGCACCTCATCCCGGACATGGACAACCAGCCGAAATTCAAGCCGCAGGCGGCCAACCGCCTCTTCGCCGACCAGCGCGCGATGCGGCCGCGGATCCCCGGCACCATCGCGCAGGGCGATCCGGCGGACGACGACCACTTTCTCCGCGGTCGGACGAACGGCGAGTGGGCCGCGACTTTCCCGCCGCAGGTTCGGATCGACGACGTGCTCCTTCGCCGGGGTCAGCAGCAGTACAACATCTTCTGCGCCCCCTGTCACGGGCTCAGCGGCTACGGCGACGGGATGGTCGCGCGGCGGGCCGACCGGCTGGAGGAGGGCAAGTGGGTGCCGCCGCTTTCGTACCACACGGACGACCTGCGGCAGCGACGGGTCGGCGACCTGTACAACACGATCGCGAACGGAATCCGCACGATGCCGGCGTACGGCCCGCAGATCGCCGTCGAGGACCGATGGGCCATCGTGGCGTACCTCCGGGCGCTGCAGCGGAGCCAGAACGCGAGGATCGAGGACGTGCCGGCGGAGGTCCGGTCGTCGCTGAGGTGATCTGTGTCCGCAACGCACACAACGAGCAACGGCGGCGAGCAGCGATGGCTGGGTGACCTCGCGCCGCGGGTGTACCGGCCGGCCGCGATCGTCGGGATTGCCGGGCTCGCCGTGGCAGCGGTCGCGGGGTTCTCCTCGGGCGGGGCGGAGCGCTTCTACCCCGCCTACCTCGTCAACCTGTGCTACGTGCTGAGCCTTTCGCTCGGGGCACTGTTTTTCGTCCTGCTGCAACACCTGACGCGATCGGGCTGGAGCGTGGTCGTCCGGCGGATCGCCGAGATCCTCGCCGCCAATATGCCCCTCGTGGCCGCCCTAGCCCTGCTGATCGTCCCGGGGCTGCGGCATCTGTATCACTGGATGCACGATGACGCCGTGACGCAGGACGCCCTCTTCGCCTGGAAGCGGCCGTATTTAAACGTGCCGTTCTTCCTGGCACGATGCATCGTGTTCTTTGCCCTCTGGACGCTGCTGGGGAGGCATTATCTCCGACTGTCCACGGAGCAGGACGCTTCCGGAGATCTTGACTTGACGGCCCGCATGGAGCGACTGAGCGGACCGGGCATTGTCGTCTTCGCCCTGACCCTCACGTTCGCGGCATTCGACCTCATCATGTCGATCGACGCCCACTGGTTCAGCACGATCTTCGGAGTCTACTTCTTCGCCGGGTCGCTCGTGGGCTTTTTCGCGATCGCCACGCTCCTGGCTATGGGTTTGCAGGCGGCGGGCCGGCTCCGCGAATCGATCACCACCGAGCACTACCACGACCTCGGCAAACTGCTCTTCGGCTTCACGGTGTTCTGGGCCTACATTGCCTTTTCGCAGTACATGCTCATCTGGTACGCCAACATCCCGGAGGAAACGGGCTGGTATCTCGCGCGGCAAACGGGCGGATGGCGGGCTGTGGCGGTCGCCCTGCTCCTGGCCCACTTCGTCCTGCCGTTCTGCGGGCTGATTTCGCGTCGAGCCAAGCGATCGCGGAAGACGTTGGCCTTCTGGGCGGCCTGGCTGCTCGTCTTTCACTGGGTGGACCTTTACTGGCTGATTGTGCCGGGCCTGCATCCCGAGCGCCCGCCCTTCGGGATCACAGAGGTCGCGTGCCTTATCGGAGTCGGCGGGGTGTTTGTCGCCGGCCTGGTCCGGCTGGCGGCCGCGCGATCGCTCGTGCCCGAACGAGACCCGAGACTCGAAGAGTCGCTCGCGTTCGAAAACGTATGAGGAATGCCGTGTACGAACGGGAACAGCTCAACACGCCAATGATCGTCGTGGCGGGTGTCGTCGCGGCCGTCTTTGTCTTCGTTGTGATTGTCGCCCTCCAGGCGTGGTTCTATAATGTCGAGCAGGCGGAGGTGGCGCGAAAAATCGTCGCCGCGACGCCCCAGGAATTGGCCCAGGTGACCGCGCAGCACCAGGGCCAGATCAACGGATACCGCTATGTCGACCGCGAAAAAGGCATCGTCGCGATCCCGATCGATATGGCGATGGAGCAGGTCGTCCGCGACGGCCCCGCCATCGCAACGCGACCGGGAAGCACCACGCATGAGGCCAGGTAAATCGCGGACGATCGACAACACGATTCGCCTGCTCTGCGGCTGCGCGTGGCTGGCGGCGGCCGCCCCGTCGGCGATCGCCCAGCGGACCGAACCGCTCCCGAAGGAGCTCGAGGGCGTCGGCATCACCGAGCATCCCGACGCAAAGCTGCCGCTGGACGCCGAGTTTCGCGATGAGGAGGGTCGACCGGTTCGACTCGGGGCCTTCTTCCAGGGGCAACGACCTGTCATCCTTACGCTCAACTACTACCGCTGCCCGATGCTCTGCACGCTGCAGCTCAACGGCCTGATCGACGCCCTGCGGGAAATGCCCTGGCTGCCGGGCAAGGAGTTCGAGATCGTTACGATCAGCTTCGACCCGCTCGAAACTCCCACGCTCGCCCGCTTCAAGAAGCAGAATTACATCAAGGAGTACGGCCGCGCCGAGGCCGTCGGCGGCTGGCACTTCCTCACGGGTCGCGAGGAGAGCATTCGCCGCGTGACCGATACGGTGGGCTTCACGTATCGCTATGACAAGGAGACGGAACAGTACGTTCACGCCGCCGCCGTGTTCGTCTGCACGCCGGACGGCCGGCTGTCGCGGTACCTCTACGGCGTCAAGTACGATCCGCGAACGCTCCGGCTTTCGCTCCTGGAGGCTTCCGAGGGAAAGACGGGATCGACCATGGACCAGATCCTGATGTTCTGCTTCCACTACGACGCCACGCAGGGCCGCTACGACTGGCATGCGACGAACCTCATGCGGGCGGGGGGCCTGCTCACGTTGATCGTGATGGGGAGCGTGCTCGGCGTCTTCTGGCGACGCGAGGCGCGGCGCCGCAGACCGGCCAAACTGGCGGGGGCACAGTCTTGATCCTCGATCCCGGCGGCATTGCCACGATCGGCCTCGGTTGGTTCGTTGCGCAGGGCAAGGGAACGTTCTGGATGCCGCCCCAGGCGTCGAGCACGGCCGCCAGCGTCGACCGCGTGTTCAACCTGATCTATTGGATCTCGCTCTTTTTCTTCTCGCTGATCGTGGCCCTGGCCGTGTTGTTCGTCATCCGCTACCGAAGTCGGGAAGGACACCGCGCCCAGAAGACCGCCGCCCACCACACCGCGCTGGAGCTCACCTGGACAATCATCCCTCTGATCATCGTGGTGATCATCTTCGTGGCGGGCTTTCGCACGTACGTCGACATGGCCGTTCCCCCGGCCAACGCCCGCGAGATCCAGGTGACCGCCCAGAAGTGGAAGTGGTTCTTCCGCTACCCCAACGGCTACGAGGACGGCGACCTCCACGTGCCGGTGCACGAGCCGGTCCGCCTAGTCATGACCTCCGAGGACGTCATCCACAGCTTCTACGTGCCGGCGTTCCGCACGCAGATGAACGTCGTCCCCGGTCGGTACACCAAGGTGTGGTTCCAGGCCACGGACCCCGGCGAATACGACCTGTTCTGCTCGCTCTATTGCGGGACGGGGCATTCGGACATGATCGCCCGCGTGGTGGTCCACCCGCCCGGCGAGTACGAAAAGTGGTTGGAAAACGCGGGCAATTGGGTCTCCACCGTCCCGCCCGCCGAGGCGGGCAAGATCCTCGTGGTCGGCCGTGCGGACGGGCGCGGCGGCAAGGGCTGCAACCAGTGCCACCGGGTGGACGGCGTCAATGCGATCGGCCCGACGCTCAAGGGGCTCTTCGGCAGCACCGTGACGCTGAAGGACGGTCGGAAGGTCGTCGCCGACGAGAACTACATCCGCGAATCCATCGTGGAGCCGCAGGCGTCGATCGTGGCCGGCTATGATCCCGTAATGCCGACCTACAAGGGACGGCTGAAGGACCAGGAGATCACGGCCATCATCGAGTACATCAAGACGCTCAGCGATGGGGCCGCCAAACACTGACGTGAGGCTTGTATGGCCACCATAGGCACCACCATCCCCGCCATGGTCCCGCCGGCCGACGGACCCGGCCCGGGCGACAACTACCTCACCCACGCGCGCGGCATCCGATCGTGGATCTTCACGCTCGATCACAAGCGGATCGGCGTGATGTACCTCGTCTCGATCCTGACGGCATTTCTTCTGGGCGGCGTATTCGCCATGCTGATCCGGACGGAACTGCTCCGGCCCCAGGGCACGTTCATGACCAGCGACACCTACAACAAGATGTTCACCCTGCACGGGGCCGTGATGATCTTCCTCTTCATCATCCCGGGAATCCCGGCGGCGATCGGGAACTTCGTCCTGCCCATCATGCTCGGCGCGAAGGACGTCGCCTTTCCCCGGATGAACCTCTTCAGTTACCACCTGTACGTGGTCGGGGCCCTGTTCGCCCTGTTCTCCATTGCCACCGGCGGCGTGGACACCGGCTGGACCTTCTACACCCCCTACAGCACCGAGAGCAGCACCAGCGTCGTCTCCGTCATCCTCGGCGTCTTCATCCTCGGCTTCAGCTCGATCTTCACGGGCCTGAACTTCATCGTCACGATCCACAAGCTTCGCCCGCCGGAGATGTCCTGGTTTCGGATGCCGCTCTTCCTGTGGGGCCTCTACGCCACGGCGATCATTCAGGTCCTTGCAACGCCGGTCCTCGGCATCACCCTCCTGCTGCTCGTCGTCGAGCGGGTCTTCGGCGTGGGCATCTTTGATCCCAAGCTCGGCGGCGACCCCGTGCTCTTCCAGCATTTCTTCTGGTTCTACTCGCACCCGGCGGTCTACATCATGATCCTGCCGGCGATGGGCGTCATGAGCGAGATCATCCCGGTCTTCAGCCGCAAGCACATCTTCGGCTATCGGTTCATCGCCTACAGCAGCATCGCGATTGCCATGATCAGCTTCCTGGTCTGGGGCCACCATATGTTCGTCAGCGGCCAGTCGGGCCTCGTGAACACGATCTTCAGCTTTCTCACGTTCCTGGTCGCCATCCCGTCGGCCATCAAGGTCTTCAATTGGCTCGCCACCATGTACAAGGGCTCGATCGTCCTCAAGACGCCGATGCTCTACGCGCTCATGTTCTTCCTCCTGTTCGGCATCGGCGGGCTGACCGGGCTGTTCCTCGGCGCCCTGGCGGTGGACGTGCATGTGCACGACACCTACTTCGTCGTGGCCCACTTCCACTACACCATGTTCGGCGGCGTGGTCATCATGTTCATCGCCGCGCTGCACTACTGGTGGCCCAAGATCACCGGCCGGATGTACAGCGAGCGATGGGGGCGCATCGCCGCCCTGCTGGTCTTCATCGGCTTCAACGTGACGTTCTTCTCGCAGTTCGTGATGGGCAGCCACGGCATGCCTCGCCGCTATCACCACTACCGGCCGCAGTATGCCTCGTTTCACCGGCAGTCGACCGTCGGATCGTACATCCTCGGCGCCGGCTTTCTCGTGATGGGCGGCTGTTTCGTCCACTCGCTCTTCCGCGGCCGCCGCGCCCCGGCCAACCCGTGGGGCGGCGCTTCGCTCGAGTGGAAGTGCAGCTCGCCCCCGCCCCACGACAACTTCGACAAGACCCCGCCGATCGGCGACCCGTACGACTACAGCGGTCTCGTGTATGACCCCGCCGTCGGCGGTTACGTGGAGACGATCTCCGCCGGCGCCGCCGCCGCGCCCGCGGGGCCGCCATCGGCGCACTGACGAGGCAGACTCACATGGAGCACCCCGGCGACACCGCCGCCAACCCGCATCCGCCGCACCTGGCGCACCACTTCCACAGCGCGCACCAGCAGTTTGAATCGGGCAAGCTCGGCATGTGGGTCTTCCTGGCGACCGAGGTCCTATTTTTCGGCGGCCTGTTCTGCGCCTACGCCGTTTACCGCAGCAACCACCCCGAGATCTTCGTCTACGCCCATAAGTATCTGAACAGCACGTTGGGCGGCATCAACACGATCGTTCTCATCTGCAGCAGCCTGACGATGGCGTGGGCGGTCCGCTGCGCCCAGTGCGATCAGCAGCGCGGCCTCGTCGTCCTGCTCGCCCTGACCCTGCTATTCGCATGCGGGTTTCTCGGCATCAAGTACGTCGAGTACGAACACAAGTGGAAGCACGGCCTGCTTTGGGGCAAGCACTTCCAGCCGACCATGGAGCCCGGCGGATCGCATGAAGGCTCCGGCGCCGCAACCAGGGCCGCCGCCACCGCCCCGACCGACCCCAAGCCCGCCGCGACCGCGCCCGCCGCCGGGGTTGCCACGACGGCGAGGTCGACGATCGCTCCCGCCGCGATCGGCCCGGCCGGCCTGGCAAGGTACGCCCCTGACGCTGCGGGCCATGAACCGGCCGTCGACAAACCGCGAAACGTGCAGATCTTCTTCGGCGTCTACTTCGCCATGACCGGCCTGCATGCGATACACGTCATCGCCGGCATGGTCATGCTGATCTGGCTCCTGCGGCGAGCCCTCCGCGGGCATTTCAGCAGCGCCTATTTCACGCCCGTGGACCTCGGCGGCCTGTACTGGCACCTGGTGGACCTGATCTGGATATTCCTTTTTCCGCTCCTGTATCTGATTCACTGACGCGGCCGTACGCGGCCGCAAACAAGGCGTGCCCATGAACCCTGCGCAATCCAACGCGACGCAACACTCGACACCGGGCCCATCGCACGCTGCGGTGGGTCACATCGTCCCCCTATCGATCCTCGTGGCCGTCTGGGCCGCTCTCCTCGTGCTGACCGTGGCGACCGTGGCCGCCACGCGGGTCGATTTAGGTGCCGCGAACCTGTGGCTCGCCCTGGGAATCGCAACCGTGAAGGCCTCCCTGGTCGCGCTCTATTTCATGCACTTGCGTTACGATCACCCCTTCAATGCCGTCATCCTCATCGCTGCCCTGCTGTTCGTCATGCTCTTTGTGGGCATCGCCACGATGGACACGGGCCACTACCAGGACGACATCCGCCAGTGGCAATACAGGCAGGACAACCCGTGACACGAACACCGGACCGCCAACGATAGCCGGCGGAGAGGCCGCCCGGTTCCTGCGCAGCCCGGAGGCTCCGTCACCCGCGGAACAGGCTCTATTGGGCCACAAGTCCGAACGGAGACGGTTTCTCGGCAGTCGCAAATCCTGCAGACGCAACCGGTCGTCCGAGACAGCCACCTCGCACGCTTGAGCAGCATGGCTGGGGCGTATCGCAAGGTCTCCGACACATTCGACCGAACGGCGTCGGGCGCGAGCTTTGGCCAGGCGACGGGCGTGGTCGGTGGCAACGACGCGTGGCTACCGTACGAGGCCACGCCAGCCCCAACAGGGGCCATACAGTCATGGAAGGCGACAATGCGGGGCATGAAAATGTTCGGATCCACAAAGGCTTATGGCGCCGTGTGGGTCTGCGTGGGACGGGGGACTGAGCGCGGAAGGACTCGAACCTTCGACCCACGGCTTAAAAGACGCTTTGGCTCGGACCGAAACTCGCTCGTTTTCCTAAGCATTTCGCAGAGTATAGCACGTCTGTGCGCCCATTGCAAGCCCTTGCATTCAATGTCAGATATGCCAACGAAATAGCGGTATGCGTCTGTGCGTCCGGTAGTTTACCGGCGCGCCCACAGTCGCCCCGCTCTGTGTGTCGATGTCTGGGAAATGCCCGCCAAGGCCCCACAGTGCCCGCCAGACGATTTCGGGGTGTCTGCGGTAGGGTCGCGGTCGCTGCGTTCGCCAGCGGGGCGGGAAATGGCCTTCCGGCGCAAATGGCGGGGGCGGCCTACGCGGTCAACGCCATCAGCGCGTCAATCTCGTGGTCGTATCGGTCAAGAACCGCCTCCAGCTCTTGCAGCCGGGCCAGCAGTCGCCCGCGCCGATCGGCGTCGGGCGCCGCCGTCATCGCGTCAAGCGTCGCGTTCCACCGCTTCAGCGCGGTCAGTTGATCCCGCTTCAGCGTCCCCAGGTGCCCGGCGATGCGTTGCTCCAGTTGGCGCAGCCGCCGGAGTTCCCGGCCGGGCGCGTCGTCTCGCACCGTCTGGAGGTCCAGCCCCAGGACACCGCCGATTGCCTCGGCGAAGTCCAGCCCGGCGCCCCGGTCACCGGACATGAACCGAGACAACCCGGCCGGCGTCAGGCCCGCCTCAGTCGCAATCGCAGTCAGGCTCTCCCCGCCCTTCTGCCGTTCGCTCACCGCCGCCCGAAGCCGATCCGCCCACGTGCTCACGCTCACTTTCGCCATCGCGAAGCCTCCGAAAAAGGTATTCCCATGCAAGGCCCCGGCGATCCGCCGGAAGCCGCTCTATCAGTCCAACCAGCCGGTCAAGGGGATTGTGCATCAGGCCACCGCCTTGTCCCGCCGCTTCGCAGAAGCCAGAACCGACCGCACGCCGCTGAAGGTCCACGCGGCCCCGCCCCGCGTCGCCACCCCTCGGGCCACCAGTTCGCCGGCAATCGCTTGGAGGGTCCACCCCTCATCGCGCAGCCGACGGATTTCGGTGATAACCGCTTGCTCGCCGGCGTTCGGCACCACCCGGCCGCCGTCCACGAACGTACCCGAAAGGGGCAATCCGGCTTGCCCGCTCGCCCCGCTCCCGCTTCTGCCGCATGGCCGCTCGCGTCCGCTCGGCGATGAGGTTCCGCTCCATCTCGGCGGCGCCGGCAAGGACCGTGAGCATGAACCTCCCCATAGCGCTTGACGTGTCAACGGCCGTCCCGCCAAGGTCCACGATGTGCAGCCCGATGCCGCGCTTGTCCCATGCGCCCACCGTCCCCAGACAATCGGCCGCGTTGCGGAATCCCCGGTCGAGTTTCAGGACGATAACCGCGCTCGCCTTGCCAGCCCGCAGGGCCTTCAGCAGAACCGCCCCGCCCGGCCGATCGGCGATGGGCTTCCCGCCGCTCACGCCCTCGTCGGCGATGATGTCCACAAGCTCCAGGCCCCGCATGGCCGCGTAGGCTGTGATTCGCTGTCGCTGGTCTGCCAGCCCCAACCCGCTGGCCGCTTGCTCGTCTGTGCTCACCCGGATGTATCCTATCGCCTTCATGTTCGTCTCCGTCGTGCGTTGCCAACCGTCTACACGAAATATACACGACGTTGTGACATATGTCAAGAGCGGGCCGCCGCTTTTTTTTTTGCGCAAGGGGTCCGATGGGCAAAAAAACCGCCCCAGGGGGCTGAGTCGCGGACCCCGCTGGGGTGGCAGGCGCAGGAGTTCCCGCTAATCGTCGTATTCGTCCCCGTAGTCCGCCATAGCCGCCTCAGCCATGAAGTCCTCAGGGACGGCGGGGCGCCTGTCGGTTTCGGGGGGGTGCCCGCCGTTGGCCCAGCACGTGATACAGAGCGGGCCGGCAGCCTCGCGTCGATACCAAACGGGCACGAGGTCACCCACGGCCGGGTCATGCAGCCGGATGCCGCAGCCCGTGCAGGGCTCGGCGGGGGTCTTTCGCTGTAGCCTTTCGTTAAGCCGCGCCATCGCACACCACGTGCACACCGCGCACGAAACACAGCCCGCCCGCCGGGTTCGCCAGCAGCATCGACGGGACGGGCGACAGGGCGATACGGGCCGTCTGGCCCGTGCCCGCCGGCAGGTCCGCGCCGATCTCGATCGCCCAGCCGGCAAGCCGCTGCGCAAGCTCGATGCGCAACGAATCGGGATCGTCGGCCGTTTCGGGCAACAGTTGCGCAAGCTCCCGCGTGCCGCGTTGCGCAACCAGTCGCGCAACCAAGGCCGCGTTGCGCGGGCTCGCCGCCTCGAAGGCGCCCAGAAACGCCGCGTGCTCACTCCGCTCCGCAATGCCCGCGTCGGACAGAATGAGACGCTCCGCCCGTGCCAGCCGTGCCCGGATAGCCATTGTGGGGTACTCCTGCCGTTGTCGGGCGCCCGGATACCGCCGCCTCCAGTGCGGCGAGCCGCTCGCCCATGTCGTCAAGTTCGATCGAATCCCGCCCCAGCTCCAAGATGGTCTTGGCCGCGTTCACGCGGACCGCCGGAGGGGCCTCGTTATCGCGCATTACGTCATACAGAGTCTCGGCGGCCTCGTGCGCAATCGCCGCCAGCCGATCGGTTGCGCGGCGGAATGCGTCCCGTCGTGCCCGGTCGAGCATCGCGCGGAAGTTCGGTTCCGTCAGCCATCGGTGAAGGGTACGCTCCGCGACGTTGGCCGCTTGCGCAGCCTGCGCAATGGTCGATGATGCCAGGAGGCATTGAATCGCCCGCTCCTGCCTCGGGATGTTCCGCCAGCTTGCCATGCTCTGCACACACTCTGCCGGCCGCGCCTACTTGCTCCAGAGGTCCGCCAGCGTTGCCGTTTCGATCGTCCCCGCGTCGTCGCGGGCGGTTACCACGTCGTCAATGTGGGCCTTCCACGCCGCAAGGTCGGTCACCGCGTGCAGCCCGACGCAGCACACAGAGCCCGCCGCCGCCGCTTGCGCAAGGGCCGTGCCCGCGTTCGCCACCGAATCAAACGGGCCGGTGCTTATCACGTTCGTGTCGCGCACGTCGGAACACCACACGATTTCGCCCGTCGTGCGCACCGCGTCGGCATACGACCCCAGGAACAGCGTACGGTAATCCCATTGGATTTCGTCACGCTTCCAGCTTCCGCCGCCGCCCGGCAGGACGAAGATACGGGCGCCGTCGCCGAAGCCGTTGCGCATCAGCCACTCATAGGCCCGGATGTAGTCGTCAACGTACGGCCCGGACCCCACAGGCACGCCGCGCCCGCCCGGCCACAGGTGCCTGTGGCCGTGGTTTGCGATCAGGTGCCCGGCGTCGCGGAGCACGTGCAGTTGCGCGACGCTCATGTAGCTCCCGCCGGTCCCCATGCTCGCCGTCGGCACGCCCAGCGTGCAGTACACCCCACGATCGGCCGCATAGCCCAGCAAGTCGTATTGAGACGCAAGCCCGTCATCCAGGGTCAAGCAGTAGATGCCCTTGGCCCGCTTGGCGTAAAACTCGATGGAGTCCACGGTGATATACGGCAGGTCCGCCGCCGTCGGGGCGTCCAGTTGAATCCGAACGTACCGAACGTGTTCCCAGTCGATTGACCCGGCGCCCGCCGCGTTGTGCAGGTCGAAAGCCGCCGTGAACCAACCGCTTTCGTACCGACCCGACAGGGACCGATACTTGTAGTTGCTCCAGTCGGTAGCCACCCATATCGACACGTCGGACACCTTGGCAATCACGGCCGGGTCGATGTAGAACCGCACCCGGCAGAGCGGGGCGTTTCCCGAACCATCTCGCAAGTCAACCTCGGTGCCCGCCCCGTAGTCCCGCGTTGCCTTGCAGTACGTGTCCGCCTCGGTCGTTTTCGTCAGCTTGATTGACCGCGCGTTCGCGCCGATGCTCAAGTAGTGCTCGGTGTCGTAGGACAGGGCTCCACGGCCGTCGGTGCTCCACCCGGTCGTATCGTCCATCGTCTCGCGATGGATCGTCGCGCGGGGCTTCCGGCGGGGCATCGCGGACACGTCGACCACGGTCCGGTTGTCCAGTTCCGACCACGTGTGACGGTGAGACGTTCGGGCAAACATGGGGCGCCTTTCCAAAACTCCGCGCCGGGCGGGCAAACGGCCACCCGCCCGACGCGCGGAGGTGATCCTCAAGGCCGGTACATCGGGTCGTTCATCTTTCGCCGGTTATGGTCCGACCATGCCCGCTTCCAGCCGTCGGGGTCGCTCTTGCGCCACTCGGCGGAGTATGCCGGGTCTTTGGCCGCCCGGCCGATGTCGCCGCCCTTGGCGTTGTCGCCGTCCTTCGCACCCGGCTTGGAATCGCCGGTGGTTTGCGACCGCGCCCAGCCTTCGGCCTTCTCCATCAGGTCGTGCGGTGGTCCGCCGAGAATCGAACACAAACCCGGCGCCGTTTTCGCCGCCGCGCCCGGAGTCAGCCCGCCTTTCAGGAGCCCGGCAACGACGGCCGCGAGGTTTTCGGCTTGGTTCTGGTCACTCATCGCTGGCCCCCCTCTACCGCGTGGTTCGCGAGGAACCCGACGGCCGCGCGTGATTTGCGCTCGCGCTCCGCAGCCAGCGTAACCCGCATGACACTTTCGTAGTCCTGTCGGTTCTTCCTCGTGCTCCAGTTCGTCGCCTCGTTGCCGATGTGCAGATCGTCGGCCAAGAATCCGTCGATCGTCGCGATTGCGTCACGCAGAGCGGCCGCGCGCTCTGCCCGCAGTTCGTTGCGAAGGTTGAGCAGCGTCTTGGCGTTCACCGCGCAGGCCGCGTGCCGTCGCTTGGTCACGTCGGCAACGTCCTTCTCGATACGGGCCTTCACGGCGTCGATACGAGCCGTCACGTCGGCCAGCCGATCGGCCGCCGCCCGGTGGTCCTTCTTGGCGTCGGCAGCCCGCCCGGCGAAAGAGGGGTCAAGCTCCGCCGATACCCCGGCGTCGGCGCTCACGGCGTGCAGGCGCTCCGCCTCCACCGCCAGCCGATCCCGCTCGGATTCCAGGCGGGTCAACAAGGCCGTCAGCCGATCGTCCGGTTGGATCGCCTTGTACTCGGCAAGCAGTCGGGCCACTGGCCCGGCCGCCTCGGCAGACGGTCGCACCGCCGGCGGGCTCATCGCCATTTCGCCGGCCCGTCGCCACATCGTCGCCAGATCGCCCACGGCCTCGTGCACTTCATCGGACATGGTTCACCTCCCGGCGATCCTGTCGCCGGTGTTGGTAGCCGCGCAGATTCAGAACCACCGCGAGCACCCGCGCCATGCTCGCAGTCGAGAACAGCCGCACCCGCCCCGCAACTCGCGCCGGGCGCACCGCCGCCTTCCGTATTGCGTACCGTACTTGGTCGCGTTTCTGGCCGCTGCCCCGGCAGATTTCGCTCACCGTCACCAAAACCATGTCGCTCATTCTACCCGCGTCGTCACAAAATCCGTGTTTTCTGCGCTCGCGATTTTCGGGCTCATGCGGACCGGATACTTTTCGGCGGCCAAGAAGGCCGCCCTGGCCTCGTTGCTCCAGGCTATGAAAGCCTCCACCGGATCGTTGTTGCCTTGGTACTTGGCGGCCAGCGCGAGTAGGTGAACGCACGCGGCGCGGTGCCGATCGCCGGCCAGTGAAAACGCCTGCCCGAAAAGGCTCCGGGCCGTGTTCATCCACGACGATTCCTTCATCCCGATGTACCGATTCAGGTCCATACACAGGTATTCAACAGCGCTCACCACTTTCAAGCCCGTCGCTGGCGTGCCGTCCCGAATCCAGTCGCGATACTTCTCCCGTTCGCTCCGCCGGTCCGGCGCCGGTTCTTCGGCCTTGGCGATTGCCAGCTCCACAACGCCCCGCAGCTCGTTGACCAGGATTGCCCTGCTTTTGCCTTCACGGCGAGCCCATTCCGCCTTGTCCTTCACGACATCGGCCGTGATGCCGGGTCCTTTGGCGAGTTCGGATCGCACGGGTTCGGTGATGCCGGCACGCCGTAGGGCCTTGAGGGCGTCGGGGTCCGGTTTGCGGTCCGGGTTTCGGTCGCTGTTTTCCGCAGCAGCAGCCTGCTGCTGCTTTTCTGTACTCTTTTCATACCCTTTTGGGGACTGCGGGCGCAGACTGTTTATGTCGTCTGCGCAGACCGTTTCCGTCGTCTGCGCAGACTGTTTCCCGGCTAAACAGTCTGCGGGCGCAGACCGTTTACGGGGGTCAAAACAGGTCGTCCGCGCAGACTGTTTCCCGGCGATGATGACTCGGTACTCGTTTGCCCGGTCGCGACCGCCGCCCTTCTGGTAGGCGACAAGCCCGGCGTCCACTAGGTCGCGGACAGCCTTCGGCACGTTCTGCCGAAGAATCCCGGCCTTGACCGCAACGGTCGCGAGGCTTGGCCAGCACACGCCGTCCCAATTGGTGTGATGAAGCAGGACGGCGTAAACCGCCATGGCGCCGGGCCGCAGGCTCGCCCACGCGCCAGACTCAATCGCGTGGTGAAGTGCGGCGGTTCTTGGGTGCACCCGGCCGCCCGATTCTCCGCACGCGCCTTGACCGCCGGGCGATTCTGTGGTAGGATGAAGCTTGAGGGTTCTTGGTATTTCGCCCGCTTCGGCGTTATTGGCCGCCGGCGGGCGATTTTTTGCGCAGGTCATGCCCGCACCCCCTTCGCACGCAGCCGCGCCTCCGCCGCCTTCACGTCGCGGTCACGCCGGGCCGGCGATCGCCGGGCCGGTGCCGTCGTGTCGCCGTCGCCGTTCGCGAACCGCTCCAGGGCCTCGGGGGTCACGTAGACCGCGCCGCCGATCTTGACGATTTCCAGCTTTCGGCCCCGCACGCCGTGCTTGGCCCAACGCCAGATCGTCGCGTAGTTCAGCTTCCGGCCGGGCCGACGGCTTGGGAGCATTTCGCGAAGCTTCGCCACGGGAATCAGGTCATCAATCGCCAACATCATGCAAGTCTCCACTCGTTTCCTGTCTGCCGTTGGCAATATACCACAAGATGCCCGCGCAACGTGTTTTTTGCGCTGTCGCGCAACATGTGCCCACGGCGTGACTTGCGCTCGCCGACACGTTGTGTCGTAGGGTTTCGGGGGGTATGCGTTCAGAAAAAGGGCCGTCCGGGCCGGGTCACCCGACCCTCGCGATGATTTCCCGCGCCCGGGTCAAGTCGCTCTCGGCATAGACGCCGGTCACGTTCGATTTCGCATCGTGACCCAGGACGATGCCGGCAACGTCGATGCCCGCCGCCCGGCGCAGGTCCGTTGCCGCCGTGTGCCTCAGTTGGTTCGCGTGCCAGATCGGCACGCCGGCGCGCTCACAGGCCCGTTTGATCGCATGGTTGTAGGCTTGCGTCGTGTAACACCCGCCCGGCCGCCGCTGGGGCCGCGCCTTGCGGTTGCTCCCCCGCTTGTTGCCGCACGACAAGGGGGTGCGCCGTCGTGCCGATGCGTCCGCGCGCCGTTGGGCCTCGGACCGGACCGGGCTCCAGATCGGCGCTTCCCGGTCCGCCGTCAGGTACGGTCGCAAGGCCGCTTGTGCCTTCGGGCCGATCAGCACCACCCGGCCCCGGCCGCGCCACGTCAGCTTGTGGTGGGGCGGCCGGTATTCCCACACGTCGCCGGCGATGTCCAGATCGGCAACACGCATGCCGAGTAGTTCCCCGGTCCTCATCCCGGTGTGCCGGTGAACGGTCACCATCGCCGCAACCATCGCGGGCAGATGGGGCAGCGTCGCCTCGATGTCCGCATCGGACACCGCACGGACGGGCTCGGGCTCGCGGGCCTCGGTCCGACCGCGTTTCAAGGGCGAGACAGCCCGCAGGGCATCGTAGACGCTCGGCGGGGAGAGCTCGTTTTCCGCCGCCCACCGGAACAGCCGCCGCACGCGGTTGACCC
The DNA here is from genome assembly GCA_964617025.1 of uncultured Planctomycetales bacterium. Lineage (GTDB taxonomy): Bacteria > Planctomycetota > Phycisphaerae > UBA1845 > PWPN01 > CAZMVY01. Next base: position 47,107 of record CAZTVU010000001.1, read on the forward strand.
GTTGGTTGATCGTCGTGCGGGCAAGCCCAGCGTCTATCATGTTCTGCCGCACCACCTTGAGCGCGAGCGGTCCGAAGTCCGCCGCCGGCGTCCGGCCGTACAGCTTCACGAGCGGTTCAACGGCCCGCCGAATCCACTCCTGTTCCATTGTCGGCGTCCCGTCGGGCCGCACGTAATACGTGCTCGCGTGGTCCATGTACCGGGCCGCCACCTCGATAACCCTCAGATCATCTTCCGCCCGTAGAGGCCGGCGCCCGTTGGCGATCCACTCGGCAATCAGCCGATCGTACTCGGCTTGACTCGCCGCCGATCCGAACCGACCGGGCAAATAGTGGTCCCGGCCGTTCAGCGTCACTACACCCCGGCCACTTGGTTTGTGGAGACGGTAACTCGGAATACGTGGGCTTGACATCGGACAGCGCTCCTCTGAAAACCGAATCCGGTAGAGTACCGGGTTTCCGGCGGTTTTCGGTGCCGCGCTGCCCAACGCGGGCAGGTACGCAAGTCATGCGTTCGGCGTGATTTACGTCACATGAGCGCGGAAGGACTCGAACCTTCGACCCACGGCTTAAAAGGCCGTTGCTCTACCGACTGAGCTACGCGCCCCTCAACGTTCCACACAAGCGATGTTATCGCGACCTCGCCGATGGTTCAAGACGCGGCGATGTGCCCCCGCTTGTCCGGCGCCAAATCAGCGGAACGACGCAATCCAGAGCTCCGTCCCCGACGTGACATCCACGTTGCGAGGGTAACGGCAGTCCTTTACAAACATACCCGCGATCAGACCTGCCACGGCGCGGGCGCCCTCCCCGGAGTCGAGCTACCTTTCGGAATCGCAGCAGAGAGTACTTGCGCCCACACGGCGAAGCGAAGTTCCCGGAACCGACCTGCTCGACCATCGGGGAGCATTGCGGCTTCGTTGCCGACAGGCTGCCGTCCGCCCCCGTGCGGTCCCTGCGCACCGCCCCGCCGGGCACACCGCGCACAAACCGCGTTCGCGGTCAAGCCTGCTCAGAGTTGCCCCTTGACGAACACGCCGTACTTCTCCTGAAGCCCTTTCACAAGTACTTGCAGATCCTCGGCCGATGTCTTGAGCCGCTGCACGGTAAGGACCATCTCTTCGTACAACTTCGGATCCCGCAGCAACATGCCCGCGGTCCCCTGTCCCTCGGCGAGGTCATTGGTGGCCTTGCCGACGCTATCCAGAATCTTCGACAACTTGTCGCCGACATCAATGACGCGCTTCTGAACGACGAGGACGGTGTCGTGGGTCGAGTCGAGGGTCTTTTCGAGCTTGTCGCCCACGACGCCCCCGCGAGCCGCCAGCGCCCGAATGTCCTTGGCGGTTGCCTTCGCCTCCTCGCTGACGTCGCGGAAGTTCTGGATGGCAATCTTCACGTTGCTCTGCACGTTCGGATCACCGAGCACTTGGTTGAAATGGGCCAGGGCGTTGTACAACTGCTGCACGGCGGTGTACAGGTTGGGCAGGAGCTTCTCGCCGGAAGGTTGGGTGGTCTCGACTTCGGCGATCGACCGAACCTGGAGAAGCGCGTGCAGATCGCCGGCTACGGGCGTAAGTTCCTTCGCGAGCTCGCCGATCTGTCGCGTGGCGGTCTCCAGGGTCTGCACGACCCTCTCGGGAATGATGGCATCGAGCGGACTGCCGACAACCCCGTTGATGTCCGCCGTCCCGTCGGTCGGCATGTACCCCTGGTTGGCCTGCACGGGCACCTCGATCGCGATATCCGACCGGCCGAACCCGATCGCCGCCGGGCGCACGCGGGCCACGGAACCCTTGGGGATTTTGTACTGCTTCTCGATCTGGGCGATGACGTACGTGCCCAGCTCCGGACGCTCCAGATCCTTCAGTCGCAGCGCCTTCACGCGGCCGATCTGAATCCCGCGCATCCCGACGACGGTGCCTTCCTGAACGTCGCTGAGCTGGTCGAAGCGTATTCGGAGCTCGTATCGCTTTCCGCTGAGCCAGTCCGGCGCTTCGCCGAAGGCCACGATCATGGCGCCAAGCGCCACGACCCCGACGAGCATGAACAATCCGACCATCAGATCCTGCCGCCGTTCCGTCATTTGCGCTTCTCCGATCGAAGGCTCGCCAGATCCTCTTCGTCCGCCCGCCCTTCGATGAACCGCCGCACCCGTTCGTCGGTGCTGCGCCGGATCGCCTCGGGGGGGCCGTCCGCGATGAACTTCCCCCGATAAAGCATGGCGATGCGGTCCGCAACCTTGTACGCGCTGTTCATGTCGTGGGTGACGACAATGCCCGTGACGCCGAGTTCCCGCTTCAGCTTGAGGATGAGCTCGTTGATAACATCGGACCGAACCGGGTCGAGCCCGGTTGTCGGCTCGTCGTACAGGATCACTTCGGGATCCAGGGCGATCGCCCGGGCCAAGCCGACGCGCTTGCGCTGGCCGCCCGAGAGCTGCGCGGGCTTCTTGTGGGCGAAATCGTCCAGACCGACCATGCGGAGCTTTTCCTGGACGATCCGGTCGACCTCCTGCTGGGGCAGCCCGCAGTGCTCGATGATCGGAAACGCGACGTTCTCCCCTGCGGTCATGGAGTCGAACAGGGCCGCCCCCTGAAAGAGAAAACCGAACCGCCGCCGCAGCGGAACCCACTCCTTGGCACGCAGCCGGTCGACCCGCTGGCCGTCGAACCAGACCTCGCCCGAATCCGGCCGGAGCAGGCCGACGATGTGCTTGAGCAGCACGCTCTTACCCGTCCCCGATTCGCCGATGATTACGGTGGTCTCGCCGCGCGAAAAGGCGATCGATACGTCATCGAGCACCAACTGGCGGCCAAACCGCTTGGTCACGTTGCGGAGCTCGATGATCGGCCGCGCGGCAGAAGCCGAAGTCGTCAGCGTGTCCACCAAAGCCCTCACAGGATCGACCGGAACCCGTACAGAACCTCATAAAGGCTCATGAGACCCAGCCCGAGGAAGAAGTCCAGCACCAGGATGACGATAAAGCCGATGACGAACCCCTCGGTACACGCCTGGGCCACCCCCTCGGCGCCGAACCGGCAGGTGAAGCCCTTATAACAGGAGATGAGCCCGATCGCCCCGCCGAACATCAGGCTCTTCACCGAGCCGTAGAAAAGATCCCACTTGGCGATGGCTTCGGCAGAGTAGTAAATGTACGGCTCCGAGGGCACGTCAAAGACCTGCGTCGTCACCGCCCACCCGCCGATCGCGCCCATGACGTCGCAATACAGGGTCAGCACGGGCGTCAGCAGCAGGCACGCGAGGAAACGCGGCACGACGAGGTAACGGATCGGATCGGCGCCCATGGCGCGGAGGGCGTCGATTTGCTCGGTGACGTTCATGGTGCCCAGTTCCGCCGTCAGGGCCCCGCCGACGCGCCCCGCGAGCATGACGCCCGCCAGCACCGGCCCCAGCTCGGCCGCGATCGAGATGTTGACGATCGCCCCCAGC
>CAZTVU010000001.1:50594-52137 GCA_964617025.1 uncultured Planctomycetales bacterium
GGACGAGACCCACAAACGTCCCCGTGATCACGATCACCGGAACGCTTCGCGTGCCGATCTCGTAAAACTGCGGCATGAGCAGCCGCAGGTTGCGCCAGCGCGTCACGCCCGCAGGAACCCAGCCGAACGTCCGCCCCACGAAGCGCCAGAAGTCCCCGAACGCCGCAACACTCTCGATGCCGCCACGACCCAGGGTAGCCACCCAGCCCAACATGACGCCGCCTCCACGATCCCGGCCCCATCCGTGCCGGGCAGCCAGAGCTTTTAGCTTGCCTCCGTCCCGCTGTCAATTTGATCTTACCCCTTGACTCAAAGGCGGTTGCAGATGCGCGAACCGCCCATAGAATGCAGCTTGCTGCAATGGGCACGCAGCACGGGCAACGGCCCTCTGGAGCCCGCGAAGGGTGTTTTGATGAAACGGGATCTGACGGTTCTGCTCACGGCAATCGGGCTGTTTTCGGCCATTGTCGACGGGCGTTCGCCCAACGTCGTCATCTTTCTGGCCGACGACATGGGTATCGGCGATGCGGGCTGTTACGGCTGCCGCAACATCCGCACGCCCCACATCGACGCCCTGGCCCGGGACGGTGTGCGTTTCACGAATTACTACTGCTCCGCGCCGATCTGCTCGCCATCGCGGGCCTCGCTGCTCACCGGCCGCTACCCGGCGCGAGCGGGGATGTCCACCACGAAAAACGTCGGCTCCGGCGAAAAGGAACCCGGCTTGCCGCCGGGCGAGATCACGCTGGCCGAATTGGCGAAGACCCGCGGTTACGCCACAGGGATCGTCGGGAAATGGCACCTGGGCTCCACGGAGGATTCCGTGCCGAACGCGCAGGGGTTCGACTTCTTCTTCGGGTTCCATGCCAGCGCGTTGGATTACTTCTCGCACCTCTATTACCTGTCCGAGCCCTATCACCATGACCTTTACCGCAACCGTCAGGAGGTCTATGAAGACGGCAAACACCTGACGGAGCTTTTTGCACGGGAAGCGTCGGTCTTCGTTGAAAAGCACAAGGACCGACCCTTTCTGCTTTACGTGGCATTCAACGCGCCGCACTACCCGATGATCGCGCAGTCCCCGTATCTGGACATGTACAAGGATCTCCCCAAGGCGCGGCGACTCTACGCCGCCCTAGTGACCGGCATGGACGACGCCATCGGCGCGATAATGGAAACGTTGCGCCGAAACGGCCTCGCCCACGATACGCTCGTCTTCTTCACAAGCGATAACGGCGCCCCCGGCCCGTCGTTGAGGGAAGAGGGCGGCGGGAGCAATGCCCCGTACCGCGGGCACAAGAAGAGTCTCTTCGACGGCGGGATTCGCATGCCCGCCGTGGTCTCGTGGCCGGGCGTCCTGCCGAAGGGCGAGATCCGCAATCAGCTTGCGATGGCCGTGGACCTCTTCCCGACGGTCGCGGAGGTCATCGGGGCCGATCTGCCGAAGGATCGCATACTGGACGGCCGAAGCTGGCTACCCTGGCTGAAAGACGCGGAAAAACCAGGCCACCAGGTGCTGTTCTTCGAATGGGATGGGCAACAC
>CAZTVU010000001.1:52176-57221 GCA_964617025.1 uncultured Planctomycetales bacterium
TCGAAACGGCATCGTCGGCCGCGAGGGCAACCGGCAGCTCCGCGCGGGCGGCGAGGACGCTGTCTTCCTCTCGGATATCGATGCCGACCCCGGCGAGACGACGAACCTCCGCCGACGGCACCCGGACATCGCCGATCAGCTCCTGCGCAAGTTTGACGCTTGGCAAAGGGAGCTATCCGCCGCCGAAAAACGGTAAAGGGTCGCCAACGCTCGGGGGAATCGGCCCGAGGAACGCCCGCCCCGGCCTCAGCAGCCGCCGGCGGCGATGCGATCGAGGCCGCGATTGCCGAGCTGCCCGCACGCCGCCATGTGGTTCCGCCCCTTGGTGATCCGCCGCTTGCAGAACTGGCCGAACTCGTCCAGCCAGCCCAGGAACCGCTGAATACTCTCCTCGTCCGGCGCGGGCCAGGGCGACTGCCGGCGAGGATTATATGGAATCACGTTGACGCAACAGGAAAGCGGCCGCAGGTAGTCGGCGAGTTCCATCGCATGTTCGCGCGCGTCGTTCACGCCGGGAATCAGCACATATTCGATCATGACGAAACCGCAGTTCCGGCGAGGGTACGCAAGTAACGCCTCTCGCAGCCGCGCCATCGGCTCGACGCGATTCACCGGCATGATCCGCGAGCGGATCTCGTCGTTCGGGGCATTGAGCGACACCGCCAGATTCAGCCGAAGCCAGCGCAACGCGCCGAGCCGCCGGATGCCGTCCGTCCGCCCCACTGTGGAGACTGTGATGCGCGGCTTGCCGATGGAGAGTCCCGAAGGATCGGTCAGCACGCGGACGGACTGCAACACCTGATCGAAATTGTTGAATGGCTCGCCCATGCCCATGAAAACCACGTTGCGAAGGCGGTCGGCGTGCTCGCCCAGAAGCTGACGCGCCGCCACGACCTGCCCGACGATCTCGCCGGCCGTCAGATCCCGGCGGAAGCCCATCCGGGCCGTTTCGCAAAAGGCGCAGCCCATCGCGCAGCCGATTTGCGTGGACAGGCACACCGCGTACCACGAGCGATGCCGGCCCCGCATCGGCACGATCACGCTCTCAATCTCGTATCCGTCCGGCGTCTGCTGAACGAACTTTGTAAGGTCACCATCGACAACCCGGTGAACGACCGGATGCACGCGCGGCTCCAACGGTTCCGCTCCGGTCTCACCCCGCATCGCCCGCTTGTAAGCCCGGCGCAGGCGCACGCGCTCGCCGGCGCCCGGCCGAGCGGCCGCCGCGAGTTCGTCAAACGTCAGACCAAGAACATCAAGCGTCATACACGCCACGATCGCCTGCGGGCGCCGACGTTTCGCGTTTCCGACCGCCGAGAGACGCGACACCGACACTGCGAAACCCGCCCGCGGCTTCGTCGCCGTGCGCAGAATTACCCCCTGCCCGCAAACGCAACAGCCGGCATCTTGACGAACGGCCCCGGGGGGTTGGACGCTTCAAGCAAATTGCAGACAGATCACGGGTTGAAGTTGATATCCCCTTCGCACGACGGGTCCGCCGTGCTGAATTCCCGACTGATGAACCGAACGGTCTCCGGCACGCGGACCCCGAACAGTTTGATGTAGTAGCGATACCGATCCTCTTTCGTCGTGCCCGCGAACTGAGGCGGCTTGACTTGGCCCGCGTGGCCGTCGGCAAACAAGCCGTTGCTGTATCGGCCGTGCATCCTCAGGGCCGCCCGCGGAACCCATTTGGTCTTGTCCACGTCGCGAGGGTCGCCGGGCACCTGGCCACCACGCCACACGTCGTACTGGTCGAGCCCGGAGCCGGGCGTCTGCCGAAGCAGGTTGATCGACTCGCGAACGAAGCGCAATCCATTATCGGTGTTCTCGCTCTCGAGCGCGGCGTCCATGATGTAAATTGTGCGTCCCGGAAACGCCCACAGGCTGATTGGGGCCGCGCCACGCACTTCCTTCCAGACGCCCCGAAGCCAGAGCGGATCGCTCGCATCCTTGGGAGCCTTGCACGTCATTTCCTCACGCGGTCCGCGCGAGTCAAGTGCGTTGACCACGTAATCGAGGAACGGCGACGGAGTCTTGTTCGTCCGCTCCGGGCAATGGAACACTTCAAGGCGCTCCACCGGGATCAGGTTGATGTTCCGCTTGCGCGTCCCCGGATCGACATACGGATTCTTGTCGCCCATCTGGCGGACGACGAGCTGAATCCAGTTGATCGTCGTCCAATTGCCGCCCCGCGGAATGTATCCCCGATTCTCCGTCGAGAACGCATGAGCCGCCAGGCCGAACTGATGCTCATTCGCGAGGCAAACGGCGGTCCGAGCCTGCGCGCGCGCCTTGCCTAACGACGGAAGCAGGATCGAAATCAGGAGGGCAATGATCGCCACCACGACGAGCAGTTCAATGAGGGTGAAGGCTCGCCGAGAGGACGCACCCTCGCGACGGCCCGATCGCCGAACCACTGCCACGAGCGCCGACTCCGAGCATCCGCAGCAAAACGACATGACGAACCTCTTGTCAGCGACTTGGACTCCTTCGTCAACCCGCGGGCCCAGCGAGACTCAGTTGACGCCGGGGCACCGCCCCTCGCGGTCATTTCAAGCAACGTCAAGAACGAGCCTTACGCAGACCTACCGCTCCAATAGCAGAAATCGGCGGCCCAGTCAAGACACCTTAAGCTCGGCTAAGCCTTTTGATAACAACGGCCCGCCGCGTCCATTGCGGCCTCACGAGCAGCCCGCCGGGCGGTTCGGCCCGTTAAAGCACGTCTGGAACTGGGCGAAATCGCTCAGGTCCACGTCGCCATCCTTGTCGAAATCCGCATTCACCGCACAATAGAACGTCGGCGGCTGGTTCGGTCCGTTGAAGCAATTGTTGAAGCTGGCGAAATCCGCAAGATCGATATCGCCGTCCGCGTCGAAGTCCACCCTTGCCGCCAGGCTTGCGTTGGCCACGCGGACGTTGCGCGTGATCGCTTTTTCGTTCAGTGCCGCATCGTAGACTACCAGCTCAACCGATCGGGTGCCATCGGCAACGGTCGTGGAATCCCAGGCAAACGATGCAAACGGCGCTGTGCGATTGACCGCGACGAGTTCGCCGTCCACATATAGCTCCGCCTTGGTCACGCCCTTGTCATCCGAAACCCCCGATCCGACCACCGGAACCGTTCCCCACACGGCCGCGTTGTTCACGAGCGAGATGTCGGACATTTGCGGTGATACCAGATTGCACGGCACCGAGCCGCCGCGCGCGGGGAACGAACGCCGCACGGAGGCCACCCGCTTGCCGAGCACGGTAATCCACGTGGTATCCATGGTGCCCAGCCCGCGATGCGCCGACCACCAGATCTGCGCCATCTGTGTCGGGTCGTAATTCATGCACAGGCCTGCCACGGTGTCGATCGCCACCGAGTCGCGGGCGGCCATGATGCAGCCCATGTACGGGCTCAGGCGGTTCACCACGCCCCCATCGCCCACCGGACCGTTGGTGATCCCGACCAGGGCATCGGCCACGCAGAACTCCTGCGGCCGAACGAGGTTCAGGTCGACGATCGAATAGTTCACGAGCGGATTCTCATCCGTCGTCGGTGGCGGGACGTCGCCGGAGACATTTCGCGGGAACTTGCTGACCGTGTGAACCACACCCCACTTCATATTCGGCGGCAGACTCGGGTGGTAGTAAATGTCACTCGGCGCGCAGCCGACACGATTCTTCAGGGCCAGCGTCATCGCCGCGTTGCCGTGGTTCTTGAACACGGGCACGGTGATCAAGACATCGGTCGTCCCGCCCTGATCGGGCCGCAACAGGACTTTCGGCACCCAATACTGCGTTCGCAGCACGCCGTTGGGGATCGTGATTAGCGAGACCTTGTTCGGGTCATAGGTATCCAGGCCACCGGTATCGTTCAGGTCCACGAGTTCGACGCTGGTGTCCAGGCTGAAGACCTTCGGATACAGGTCGGGATTCCGCGGGTCCGCCCCGTTCCAGTAACCGGCGTCTTTGTACGCCTTCCAGGTCACGGTCCGGCCCCATTGGTAATTCTGCATATCGCTGGCCGTGCCCTCGGCGATCTTGACCGTGCCCGCCCCCGCCTCCTTGGCCAACTGCACGACCGCGAGCACGACTTGCGGATTCGTCACCACGCCGCTGGTCCCGGTGACTCCGCTCACAACCAGATTCGGCTTTATGACAACGGTACACCCGGGCGTGACGATTCCGGCGAGTCCCCCGGCCTTGGCCACCGCTTCGCGGACCATGGCGTTGATCTCGGCGTTGTCCGTCGGAAGCGCCGGATCCTTCACGATCGCAACGGTCGCCGGCGTGGGCGTGTCCATCGTTGCCGGCTCGTTGGGGACGTACGCCGTTTCCGTTGTGGCGTACTCGTACGCCCGCGCGCCAACGAGCATGACGAGGAAAACGGCGGTCGCTGCAAAGAGCGTTCGCCCGACCACGAGCGCCCGGCGGGCGAAGGAACCGCGATGCCATGATCCATCCCCATGTCCCCTCAACAGGACGCTCGGTGCGAGGAGGGCCATCCATGAGCCGACGTTCGCTGCGGCGGCCTGCTGACACGGATACGCCAATCGCCGCGGCTGCGAGCCGCTCCGCACCAGGAGCCAGACCAGCGACGCCAGACCGATCGCGATCCGGTTTCGCAGGACGAGATCCCACAAGCCGACCGCTCCCTTACCCACCAGACGCCCTGCCGACTTTGCAATGCTCCGCGCCGACGTGCTCCAAACGACCATTATCACCTACTCCTTTTGATACCGGACCTGGATTCCCACACGACATCACGCGGCCGCCGCACGTTACCGGCGACGGTCGGGACCCGGCTGCCAAGATTCGGTTCAACGGTGCCCTTCGCTCTCCACCTCGCGACCCGTCTAAACCTCGATTGGATGCCGTTTGGTGCGAAGGCGCGGCCCCCTTGGCAACCTATCCCATTATCACGGAACGGCCACCCGCCGGTCAATAGCGATTCGCCACAATTCGGCATTTTTCTTGGCCAACCGGCTGCAAAACGACTTTCTGAAATCCCATCGCTTCCCATGGGTTTACCCCTGACATCCAGTTACTCCCCTACG
>CAZTVU010000001.1:57258-68532 GCA_964617025.1 uncultured Planctomycetales bacterium
AACACCGCATGCCCCGCCTTTCGGCACACAGCGCTTGTATCGCGGTCGTTTGTGCGGTATACTTCGAGATGGACGGTCCGCAACGCTATATGGATTGGTGGGAGGCAGAGGAATGCCGCGTATCGCGTGCGCTTTGATGCTTGGTTGCGCGCTCGCCGCGTCCGCGTCGGCTGCACCAGTGAATCTCCTTCGCAACGGCGACTTCGAGTCCGGTGGCCCATCCGGCTGGATCACGTGGCGGGCGCCTTGGGGGCAACAGGAACAGTGGCGATTCAATGACACCACGGAGGGCCGTTCGGGGAATTACAATCTTAGGATCTCGGCGCTGGGCAGCAGCTTCGGCGTTTATCAGACGGTGGCGGTCACGCCGGGCAAGAGCTACCGAATTGAGGCGAAATGGAAGTTCGAACTCATGAGCGACCCAACGTGGAGCGAAATCGAAGTCTTGCAGGGCTACTTCGATCTCCAGCAGGCGGACCAGCGACCGTACGACCTGCCAAACAAGATGTATTCTTTTGACAGCCCGGAAAACCCGCCGGTCGCGTTCGACTGGCTCCAAACGCCAGTATTGAACGGTACTGCCGCCGACATCAACCAGTACAGGGGCATACGCAAAGCGACCGGTACGCGGCTGACGGTGGTCTTGAAGGCGGGCGGCAATCCCGCAATGAATCCCAATCAGTCCGTTGTTGCGTGGTTCGACGACGTGAAACTGTACGAAGTGCCCGAGCCGGGTGCCATCGCCTTGGCGGCCATCGGTTCGGCGTTTATTGGACGTCGTCGGCGAGAACCGGCAAACGGCTGACCGCGCTCGGCGGACATGGAAAAACGGGATCCAACAGCCACAACAGGAGCGGAATCAATGAAACGGATGATTCTTGTCGCGATGTGCCTCGCGCCAGTGGCGGCCGCGTCGGGCCAGAACCTCGTACGTAACGGAAACTTCGAAAGCGGCGCGTCCTCGTGGTGGACCAACTTCCAGGCGGGCTGGAGCAGCGGCATCTCGCGAACGTTCAACTCGACGGAGCCGGGGCGAATCGGCAACTATTGCCTCAAGCTCCAAGGGGGATCCGGCAGCTTCGGCGTTTATCAACAGGTCGCGACCACCCCCGGGCGACGCTACAAGATCGATGCGTATTGGAAAGGCGCTAAGGCAGGCGACCCCGTCTGGTTCGAACTCATCCTCATCGACGGGCCGTTCAGCATGCAGCAGGCGGACGAACAGCCGTATGTGGCGAACAACTTCATGTATGCCTACGACCCCGCCCCCGGCAGCTTTGACTGGGTCTGGTGCCATGATCTCAACGGCACCCCCGCCGACCGAAACAACCGCAACGGCATCCGCACGGCCAGCGGCACGGTCATGACCGTCGTTCTGAAGACCGGCGGCATTGGCGGTATGAGTTGCTTCTTTGACGAGGTCACGCTCATCAAGATCGCCCGGCCCGACTTTGACGCGGATCTCGACGTCGATCTGGTCGACTTTGCCTTCTTTCAGGCGTGTTTCAACGGGCCCAACACGGCCCCCGCCCACACCGGCTGCACGCCGGCCGACTTCGACCAGGACGGGGATGTCGACCTGACCGACTTCGCCAGTTTTCAAGTGTGTTTCAACGGCCCCAACATGCCGCCCGGCCCCAACTGCGATTGAATCGCCCCCGCACGAAGGCTCAACTCCGCCGCGGGGCGCGCCTATACTCGCCCGAGGTCGCGACGCCGACACGCGGCCGTGTGGCGGCCATTTTGTGACCCGCAGAGAAGGATGAAAGGACCCCCCATGCGTTATCTCTGGTTTACCCTCGTTGCCTGTGGCATGGCGATATCAACAGCCCTCGCCCAAAACCGGATTATCAACGGAGACTTCGCTGCCGGAGCAGCGGGCTGGTCGACGTGGGTACTTCGCGATGCCAACGCCGACCTTGCCATCACCGCCTCTGACGGCGAGCTGAGGATACGCGGATCGAACACCGAAGCCGCCGTATACCAGCAGTTTGCCACCGGCGGTCCCGGCACCGTTGTCAGCATTACCGGACGCTGGCGAAGCGATCCGACGCTGACCAACGCCATGTGGGGAGAAGTGTGGATCCTGAACGCGGATCGGGTTCCTGTCGATGGGATGCCGGAGACCGACGGTGTCAACGGGGCCCTTCTCCTGTATCGCAACGACACGTTCGGCGGGCGGGGAGCGTGGAACGACGCCATCCCACGAAGCGCTCCGGTGCAATACAGGGCATCGTTCACCGCCGCCGCCCCGCGGGCTACACTGATCCTCAAGGCCGGCAATACCGGACCGGCCACGCCGACCGGCGTCGCTTTCGCGGACGTCGGCGCGTTTGCCGTTGCGCCCCCGGCAACACTTGGAAGTCTGCCCGCCGGCTTCGCGAGCCGCACCTATACCTTCGGTGTCTCCAACGCCGTATCCATCGCCCAGAGTCCCGTCAGCCGCAACATCTACGTCGTCACCAATGAGCCGACGGCAACCAGCACACGCCTCTACCGCATCAACACCGGCGGGACCTTCATCACCGCCTCGCAGGTCGTTGGCCTCGGCTCGCTCGTCGACTTCGCCCAGGGCCTCGCCTTCGACGCATCGGGCAACCTTTATATCTCCACGCAATACGGCAAGATCGTGAAGGGCACGGACACCAACGCGGACCCGGCCGTCGACGCGTTCACGTTCGCCCTCGTGCTTGACATGCCCGATTTGCAGATCGGAACGCTCCACGGCGTGGGCGGCATTGCCGTCGGTCCGGACGGCAAACTCTACATCAACTCCGGCTCGGAATCGCATTACGGCTACCTGCCCGACGGGTCGCCGGAGGCATTCGCCGGCCGCCTCAACGCGAGAATCCTTCGCTGCAACCTTGACGGCACAGGCATCGAGACCTTTTGCGAAGGAATCCGCAACAGCTTCGACATCACCTTCCGCTCCGACGGCAAGCTCTTCGGCGTCGAGAACGGCCCCAACACCGCCTGTCATTACGCCGAGGAGTTTAACCTGCTGGAACCGGGCGGACACTACGGCTTTCCCTACAAGTACGGCAGTGATCTGTCCGGAAGCGACTCGTCGTATGTGTGCCAGAACGCCGGCGGCGGCAACGTGGTCGGCCCTCCGCCCCTCCCGCCGGGCGTGACGCCCGTACCCGCGTGGGCCAACTACGGGCCCGACGGAATACCCGGCCCGGGTCACGCCGGCTACGCCGACGGCGGCCCATACTTCGGCTTCCAACCGCACTGCTCCCCGGACGGGATCAGCTTCTACGAGCCGCAGACGATGGACCCGGCGGCGATCAAGTTTCCCCCCGACTACTACGGCCGCGCTTTCGTTGCGCGGTTCGGGAACGTCGAGGCCGTCCCGCCCGTGGGATACGACGTCCTCACGCTGCGGCTGGATGAGACGGGCGCCGGCTTTTTCTGCAACACGCTCCTGACCGGCCTGGGCCGGGCCATCGACGTGCTCTGCGCCTACAACGGCGCGGTCTACGTGCTCGAATACAACCAGCAGAGCGCAGCCGGCGGCAGTTGGGGCTCGCCGAGCCGCCTCCACGAGATCCGCTACACGATCCCCACGCAGCCGCGAATCTCGCTCAGCACCACCGCCATCAGCCGCACGGCCTACCTTGGTGAGGGCCTGAGCAACGATACGTTCACCGTCGCCAACTCCGGCGCCGGCATGCTCCAATTCGATGTCGCGGACGACGCCACCTGGCTGGATGTCGCTCCGGCGTCCGGAACGTCCTCCGGCACGTCCGACGTTCGCGTCGTGACCGTGTCGTATGCCCTTGACGGCCTTCCGCGCGGCACGCACACGGCGACAATTCACGTCACCGATCCGGCCGCCTACAACTCGCCGCAGACGATTGCCGTAAACGTTCAGCTTCGCGGCGTTCGACCCGACATCAACAACGACGGATCGGTCGATCTTGCCGACTTTTCGCTCTTCCAACTCTGTTTCAACGGACCGAACGCCCCGCCGGCCCAGGGCAACTGCGGCCTGGCCGACTTCGACGTAGACGGCGACGTGGACCTCTCCGACTTCGCCGTCTTTCAAAACTGTTTCAACGGCCCCAACCGCCCGCCCGCGTGCCAATAGTGCGCGACGGGAACGACGGTGAGGGGACCAAGCGGCCAAAAATGGTCCATCCGCCCAGACCCGGTCGCTGACCGCATCGGCGCGGCCGACTTCGCCGTCCGAACCGGCTCGATACGAGCGGGCGCCAGTTGGAACGCGCTTGCCTCCTGGCATTCCCGTTAACATATAGGCGCAGTTCTTGTTGACCAAGCGGCCGCTTTCCTGCTAACATTCGCGGCGGTGTCTTTCGCCCCACGTGAAAGGAGTGTAACGATGCGGTTCATGAAGCTCGCCGCTGCCGTAACGGCGACGGCATTGCTGCTAATGGGCACGAATCCGGCGAGTGCGTCGGGCGTAAACGGCCCCCCGATCGCGATCCAAAGCGGCGTCGCCCAGTTGTTCGTCGATGACGCCTTGATCGACTCACAAACCGGCCTGAAGCGGACGCTGCGCCAGCCCCGCAAGGACAACGGCGGCAACGTGCCGCTGATCGCGCCGCCGGAGCTCCAGACGCTCATGGCCAGCGGGACGATCGTCTACGATCCACGCATTCGGAAGCATGTGATGTTCGCTCTGGCGTTCCGGGAGCCGCCGCAGGGCCGCTATGACATCGGACTGTATCGGTTCACCTCGCCCGACGCGATGACTTGGACCGCCGGCGACGACGGCAGGCTCGAGCGGATCGCCGTCGACCTCACCGACGCCGCCTCCGGACGCAAGGCAACGAACATCGATCTCTTTTCCTGCTACTACGACCCGACGGATGCCAAGTACCCGTATAAGGGCTGGCTCTACTTCGCCAACTGGGGCGACGACCTCGAGGGCATCAACTATATGCGATCCGCCGACGGCCGGACTTGGGAGCGCGGCCGGCAGGTCGTCAATGGCTGGGCCGGCGGCGACGATCCGAGCTGCCGCGAGATCCGCCAGGACGGCCGGATCCTCAAAGGACCCGGCGACGTCACCCTGTTTTCCCACGATCCGATCGGCAACCGGTTCCTCGGCATATTCAAGTTCTTCAGCGCCACCGGCGGCGTCGGACCGAACAACCACCTGCGCTCGCGGGCGTATGCTTTCTTCGACAGGCTCGACGAGCCCTTCGACACAAAACGCATTGAACGGATCGCCCTGCTTCCCCCGGCCGCAGAGGTGAACGGCGACAAGCCGCATGACGAATACTACGCTTCATCCGCCTGGCGTTACGAGTCGCTCTGGCTGGGCGGGCTGAAGGTCTGGCACGGAGGCGGCGACTATCCGTATTCGGCGGCGGGCTGCGCGTTCATGAAGCTGGTCGTCAGCCGGGACGGGCTGAACTGGAAAAAGGTGCAATTCCCCAACGACGACGGCATCCCCGAGGTCTTCATCCCCAACGGACCGGAGGGGGGCAACAACGGTCGCAACGACGGCGGCTACATGACGGAGTTCAGCCAGGGGCCCCTGCGAATTGGCGACGAGCTGATCTACTACTATGCCAGCTCCTCGTACGGCAAGAACGCGCCTCGCCCGAAACGGATCAGCGGCGGCGGCATCTTCCGCGCACGGATGCGGATCGACGGCTTCGTCTCGGTGGACGCCGGCACGCTGACGACGCGAACAATGGCGTTCGAGGGGCGCGATCTCTTCGTCAACGCGGTCGGCCCTGTGCAGGTGGAGCTGTTGACGCCCGAGGGGAATCCGCTCGGAGCGGCGCGGATCGAGGGCGATTCGCTGAAGCACGTCGTCCGATTCGACGGCAAGACGCTTCGCGAGGCGGCCGCCGACGGAAAGGTTCGCCTGCGATTCGCGGTCGGCGGCGGCGGACGGCTCTATTCGTTCACGGTAAAATGAGGTGCCACATGCATTGCACGCGGGCACGCACCGTCGGTCTCATCACACTGGTTCTGGCGTTGAACGGCGGCACCGTCGCCGTCCGCGGGCAGGAGCCCCGCCCGGTCGGCTCACGTCTTCAGCTCTTCGTGGACGACTGGCTCATTGAGCGGATGACCGGGACGAGCCTTCGGCTGCACAGCCCGACGCCGCGCGAAGAGGTGTTCCGGTTCGATGCCCCCTGGGAGGGCAGCCAGAGCGGTTATGTCGCCCTTCTGCGGGACGGCAAGCGGATCCGCATGTACTACCGCGGCGGCGGCGATCTCGTCCGCGAGTACACATGCCTCGCCGAGAGCGACGACGGCATCCGATGGACCCGCCCGTCCCTGGGCCTCTTCGAGCACGACAAGTCCAAGGCCAACAACATCATCTGGACCGGCAAGCGCAAGGCGTATGATGAGAGCCACAACTTCTCGCCGTTCCTCGACGCGAACCCCGACGCGCCGCCCGACCAGCGCTACAAGGCCCTTACGCTGGCGCGAAGCCATGACGCCGCGGGCGAGCGCAAGAACGTCCTCGTGGCCTTCGTCTCGGCCGACGGGATCCGATGGAAGCGCCTGCGCGATGAGCCCGTCATCACCGAGGGATCGTTCGACTCGCAGAACATCGCCTTCTGGGACACCGTTCGCAAGGAATACGTGTGCTACTCGCGCGCGCCCCAGCAGGGCAAGCGCAGCATCAGCCGCTGCACCTCGCCGGACTTCATCCGCTGGACGAAGCCGCAGCTCCTCGACTTCGGCGGGACGCCGATCGAGCACTTCTACACCAATGCGATCACGCCCTATTTCCGCGCACCGCACCTGTATATCGGCCTGCCCATGCGCTTCGTGCCGCCGGCCGAACGGAAGCACGTCGGGGCCGATCGACGCGAGACGGATGGACTCTCCGACGCGGTCTTCATGGCCAGCCACGACGGCCAGCGCTGGAGCCGCACGTTCATGGAGGCGTTCATCCGACCCGGGCTCGACCCCTTGAACTGGGGCGGGGCGCACGGCAACCAGACGCCCGCCTGGGGCATCCTCCAGACCGGCCCCGCAGAAATGTCCGTCTATTGGTCCGAGCACTACGACAACTATCCCAAGACGAACACGATTCCCTATCTTCGGCGCGGGACGCTGCGGCTGGACGGTTTCGTGTCTGTCAATGCCCCCTATGCCGGCGGCGAGTTTGTCACCCGGCCGCTGGTGTTCGAAGGCAAGACGCTCGTCATGAACTACTCCACGTCCGCCGTCGGCAGCGTTGCCGTGGAGATCCAGACCGCTGACGGCAAACCGGTTCCCGGCTTTGCGCAGGCGGACGCGGTCGAGATCTGGGGCGACGAGATCGAACGCGCCGCCGCATGGAGAGGCGGCACGGATGTGTCGTCCCTGGCCGGAAAAACCATCCGGCTGCGTTTCGTGATGAAAGACGCGGATCTCTATTCCATTCGATTCAGGTGATATCGCGATGAAACAGGGCATGCCTCTCTCCCTGGCGTGCGTGATCGGCGCCGTCCTGGGGACCTCAGCGGACGCCCCCGCCGCGTCGCCGTCCATCGTCGCGGCCGCCTATCGGCCCGACACGCCGTTTCCGCAGTTCCGCCCGCAGTGGATGGAGGCGTGGGCGACCGCCGCCGGCAACGGCGAGGATCTCAGCGCAATCGAGGCGAGGATTCCTCGCGGCGGCTATCTGCATCTATGCCTGCGCTCAGCCCCGGACCGGCCCATCGAAATCAAGGACGTGCTGCTTGACGGCGTCAGCCTCGCCCGCTCGATCGCCTTCGCCAAGGAAAAAGTCAGCGGCTTCCTGCCGGCCAGCATCCACCTGGGCGATCTGGCCCGGCAAGAGGCGGACAAGCTCGCCGTTGCCGGCGAGCCCGTCTGGTGGAAGCCGGACCCGTTCCTCGTTCCCCCCGGCGGTTTCGCCGAGGTCGTCATCCGTCTGCGTCGCGATCCGACCGTCAGCGCGCTGCCTGTCACAATCGTCGCCGACGACGCCCGCGTCGACGGCCGCGTGGAGGTCCTCCGACCCCAGCCGCGGTTTGCCGGCATCAGCTTCTCGCCCGGCCTCGACCGCGTATACCTTTACGCGCGCCATCCCCGCGGCGACGCCGCGCCGGTACGGATCCTGATCGACGGCGCCGACGTCACCGCCGGCGCCACGATCGCCGCCGACAAGGACGTGGCCACGACCCCCGTCGAGGTCCGCCTGCCGCAGCCACTGCTCAAGGGCTCGTTCCATCTGTTCCAGGCCTTGTACGCCGACGGCTCATCGGCCGCCTCGGGCATTCGGGCCTTCGCCGACGACCTGATTTACGGCATGTGGGGGTACACCAACAACGGCGATACGCCCGAGGAACGCACGCGGAACTGCCTGAACGATTTTGTCGACCACAACATCAATGTGCACATGGAGTCGATCGGCAAGTGGGAGCCCTTTCTCTCGAGTGATGCGGGCCAGGATTTCCTACAGTCGATCGGCCTGCGGCGAATGGTGAAATGGCCCGGCAACGCGCGGCACCCGGCCTACTACTTCCTGATGGATGAGCCGGATGCACACGACTACGCCGTCAATCAGTTGCCGGCCGCCCAGCGCCTCGGCTCCTTCGGGCAGGCGCTCGTCGAGCACGGCAGGGCAATCCGCAAGCGCGACGCCTCGGTCCCGCAGCTGCTCAACCTCGACAACACCTACACGCCCGACAATTACTACACCTATGCCCAGCTCCCCGACGTGGTGAGCTGCGATCCGTACTACCAGGAGCAGATGAAGATCCGCTACAACATGCGGCCCGGCTGGCTCGGCCCCGCCGTCAAGCCGACCTATGTCCTTGCCGCCACCACGCTCTGTCAGTCCGCCGGCGCACCGAAGCCCGTGCACGTCATCCTCAACTCGGTCCGTCACGACAACCCGAAGGAGCCCTTCCGCTTCGCCACGCCGCCGGAGAAACGCATCGAGCTGTACTACGCGGTCGCGGCCGGCGCCAAGGCGATCTCCTACTGGTGGTACTGCCCGTACGACGAGTTCTACGGCGTCGGCGGCACCGGCCCCGAGGCCGCCGCCCTCTGGACCGAGATCGGACTGCTCGGCGCGGAGATCCGAACGGCCGGCCCTGTCCTCACGCGAAGCTGCCCGGCCGACATTTCGGTGAAGGCGTCCAGGCACCTGTGGGTCCGCTCGCTGCTGGCCGGCAGGGACGCGCTCGTCCTGCTCGTCGTCAACGACAACCACGCCAATGATCGCGTCGGGACGGTCATTTTCCCCGCCGAGAATGCCTCGGTGGCCGTCACTTGCCCCGCCTGGCTGAAGCCGCGAACCGTTTTTGAGGTGACCTGCGACGGCATCCGCGACGTGGACTGGAAGGCCGCAGACCGGCACGTCACCATCGCCCTCGTTAAGGTTGCGGTCACCCGGTTCCTGATCCTCAGCGCGAACGAATCGCTTCGCGGCGAACTCGAGCAGCGATACAAGACCCACTTCGCTGCCAGGGCGGCGAAGCTCCGCTCCAAACGCAACTGACCCCCGCGTTCGCCGGTCCAGCCGCAACGCCGCTTTCCGCGTCGCCGCCCCTGTGAAGCAGGCGCATGACGATCGGCGGCTTGTCTGCCGACAACCCGGCAGGCAGAATGCACCCCATGAGCGGCGACGAACGCATCCTGGCCATTGAAACGACGGGACGCGCCGGCAGCGTCTGCGTCGCGCGGGGCGGCGACATCCTCGCCCGCGCCGATCTGCCCACACACACGCGGCACGCCGGCGGTCTCCATGCCGCGATCGACCGGCTTGTTCGTGCGCAGGGCTGGAGCCCCGACGCCCTCGACGAAGTCCACGTCTCCGCAGGCCCGGGCAGTTTCACCGGCGCCCGGATCGGCATCACGGTCGCGCGGACGCTGGGATGGGCCACGGGGGCCCGCGTCGTCCGCGTTCCGACCGTCGACGTCGTCGCCCGCAACGCCCTCCTCATCCCGGAGCCGCCCCATTTCGTGGCAGTCATCCTCGATGCGAAGCGTGCGCAGGTCTTCACCGCCCTCTTCGCTCGGGCCGCTGCCGACCGCTACGAGAAGATCCTCGACGCGACGATGACGGACCCCTTTGCGTTCTTGACGAAGACGGCGATCGAGCAGGCGACGCAGTATCAGGACGCCCGCGTTCAGCCGCCCCTTCCGTGCGGGGAGAGGTCGGCGGAGGGTCGCCCCGAGCCGCAGCCCGATCTCGCCACGCGTTCAACCTCAAGCGGCGAACGGACAAGCGTGCCGACACCGTCGATCGCCGTCCTGGGCGAGGGTATCGACTATCACCGCGACGCAATCGCTCGCGCGAACGCGGTGATCTTGCCCCGGGAACTCTGGGCGGCCCGGGCCGAGGGCGTGCTGGCCGTCGGCCGGACAATGGCCGCCGCCGGACAGTACTGCGCAGTCGGCGACTGTCTGCCGATCTACGTCCGCATCCCTGAACCCGAAGAGAAGTGGCGCGAGCGACATGCCGCCGCGCGCCCGCCGGCATGAACCCGCCGGCGGCGACGGTCAGTCCCCGGGCACGCCACGCTCCGAAAGCTTCCGGGCCTCCTCCAGGTCGCCGATCGCCTGGTCGAGCAGCAGCATTGCGTAGTTTCGGTTGTGAATGCCGTTGGCCTTCGCCACGAGCTCAATGTTCGCCCTCGCCCGATCGACCCGCATGGCGGCTTCGGGCACTGTGCGCCCCGCGGTCTGCGTGGTGGCCGCCAGCGACTTCTCAACGGTCGCCAGCAGGGCCTTCGCGTCGTCCAGCCTTGCACGGATCTGGCCCTGCCAGCCCGCAAACAGCTCCTCATAGTCCTTTCCGTGGCAGCCGCGGCACGCCGCGACGGTGCTGCGGATGACGGCCTCGCCCTTTGGGTCGGCGCCGGGCTCGACGTGGCAAGCCCGGCAGTTCGTCCGCGACCCGGTCATCGGATTGGGCATGCCGCCCGCCGTTCCCGCGAAACCGCCACGCCCCAACAGGAGGTTAACCTGCTCCTGGTGGTGGTCCGGATGGCAGTGCTGGCACGTCCGCCGCACCGGCGACAGGAGGGCCTCCGCCTGCCCGGGATCGGCCACGGGCAGCAGCCTGTGATCGATCACCTGGTGACAGTCGTTACACCGGGCGTGCTGTCCGCCTGCGTGCGTGCGGTGGTAGTTTAGAACGACGTCGATCGCGCGGCGATCGAAGTCCTTGACATAACGCTCCTGGTCGTGGCAGTTCTGGCAGTCCCGCAGCGACACGGTCCCCGTCCCGTGCACCAGATCCGCGTGGCAGCTCACACAGTCGACGTTGTTGGCCAGAATCATGGCGTGGTCCATCGTGATCGCGGCGGAGGCCGGCGCCGCGGCGGGCCGGGTCGA
>CAZTVU010000001.1:68575-70070 GCA_964617025.1 uncultured Planctomycetales bacterium
GGCATCGGGCAGTGTTCGCGTTGAACGGCTGGTTGAGGAAGTGACACGTATAGCAGGTCGTCCGAGCCAGTGCGAAGTGCCTCTGCCCCGAGGGATCGAACTGGTGGCAGCTCGCGCAGCGGAGGTTGGCCAGCTGCGAAATCCTTGCCTCATTGTGGAGAAGTTCGGTATAGGTCCGCACGTCCGCCAGCAACGGGGTCCGCGATCGCGAGGCAAGCCACGCCTCCAGCCGCCGGTCGCGCTGGTCGGCCGGCTCCACGGCGTTGGCGATCGCCTGGACCGCTGCGAGGTCCTGGTTGCCCAGTTCGCGCCCCAGCTTCGCCGCCAGCGCGGCGAGCTTCTCGCGGCTCTTCACGAGGTTCGGGCTCTGCGGGTCGAGGTGCCTGGCGTGCACGAACGTGACGGAGCCCAGCGCAAGCTCCGTCGTCATGAATCGGCGGTCGTCGTGGCAGCCGCTCCGCAGGCAACTCGCGTCACTCACATGCGCCTTGGGGCGGCCCGCACCCGAGCGGCCGGAGAAGTAGCTGGTCACCTGGCTCAGCCCGCGGAACTTGGCCCGGAGCGTATGCTGCTCGCCCGGCGCATAATGGCAGTCCACGCAACGCGCATAGCCCTTGCCCGCGTGGACATCCTTCTGCCAGCCGACATAGTAGGGGTCCATGATGTGGCATGTGCCGCAGAATTGCGGCCTCGCCGTGTAATACTCCGCGCCGCCGCCCAGGGCCGCCAGCAGGACCAGCAGCACCCCGCCGACGATGCCCCAGGGTTTGAGCCGGCGACGCCGGCGCCGGACACGATCCAACGCATCCCCCGCGGCCTTCGACCCATCGCGCGGCTGCAGGTCGCCCTGCGCGTCCATAGTCACCTCCCCGGTCGGGTGCCTGTTGATCCCCGCCCCGCTGAGCGGACGGCGGACGGCGCCGAGCGTGTCGGGCCGTCGCCCAATGCCCCCAAGGCGTCCGCCCCCAATGCACCGCGCTTTTCCGGCGCGTGGTAGTAGAGGTACCGGCGCAACCCGTCGAACCCGTGGCAACTGCTGCAGAGGTTCGGCGGCTCATAGGAGCGCAACATCCGCTTCACGCCGCGCACGTGCCCGGGAAACTCCATCCCCCCCGCCTCGGGCACGATCGCCCCTTCCACCGCTCTGCCGTGGGGCACATGACATGTCGTGCAAACGATGCGCCCCTCGGCCCCTTCCTCGCCGCCCTCGTTGAGCAGCGGCAGGTAGCCGGGTTTCCCGACCGCGGCGACGTTTTGCAGCACGGGGATCGGGTGCTCCGCGAAGTCCACCTGCGGCGCCCCGCCGTTGGGACCGTGGCAGCCCGTGCATCGCCGCATCGCAAACGGCTGGGCCTTGGAACCCAGCGGCCCCGCCCAGGTGCCGGTCGCGGCCGCGCCCTTGCTCGCATGCACGACGTGGCACGGCCCGCACAGACGGTCCGCTCCCGGATACGCCTTCAGAAGACGTGGATTGTGCAGGCTGAGCGTCAGCCAT
>CAZTVU010000001.1:70117-70443 GCA_964617025.1 uncultured Planctomycetales bacterium
CCGCAGCAAAGCCGGCCGGTCGGGGGAGCCGACGTGCGGATCGTGGCACGTCGCGCAGGCCATGCCCCCCGCGCTCGCCTTGCGACCGTCGGCGTCGTAGCGCGGCAGATGGGCCGCAAGCCCCGCCTGCGGCTTCGCCCCGCCCGCCCCGCTCGGATGCACAAGCTCGCCGCCCGGCCGGTTCCCCGCCAACCCGCCGTCGCGGTGACACTCGCGGCACAGGCCGTCGGGCGCCCGAGGCGTCTCCTTGGTGGCGATCCAGAGCATCGGACCGTTGGCGTTGTGGATGCCGTGGCAGAAACCGCAGGTTCCCGCCTGCGACGCGG
>CAZTVU010000001.1:70472-85644 GCA_964617025.1 uncultured Planctomycetales bacterium
CGCGTGAAATCGTGAGCGCCGCTCACGCTCGCCACGTTCGCAGAGTGACACTCCGCGCACAGCCGGTCGGGCGTCGTGCGAAGGAAGCTCGCGTGCCCTGCCTCATGCGGCTCGTGGCACGTCAGGCAGGCAAGCCCCCTGCCGGATGTCCCGTCCTTTCGCGCGTATAGCGGCAGCGAAGAGCCGGGCCGCAGATCCTTCGGCCCGATGTCGGCAGGATGGCTGAAGGGCTCCCCCGTCGCCTGCGCGGCACATTGCCCCGGCCGATGGCACGTCGCGCACAGGCCGCTGGGATCCAGCCGCTGGGGCGTCGGCCTCCGGGCGAACTGGTGGAAGCTGTGGCAGGCGCCGCACGGACCGCTTTGCTCCGGCGTCTGGCCGAGCCGATTGATCTCCCGGGGCGACGTCCGACGCAGATCGTGCTTGGTGCCGAACATCGCCTTTCGATCCGGGTGGCAGCGGATGCAGAGACTGCTGTCGTGGAGCGTGTCGGCCAGCATGTTGCGGCCGGCCAGCCCGTTGTGCAGCTTGTGGCACGAGAGGCAGATCAGCGTGCCGCCGCGACCGGCGGTCGTGCCCATATCGCGAATCGCCTGTCGCTGGACGTCCAGCTTCAAGGGAGGATTCTGCGGGTGTTCGCGCTCGGTATCGGGGCTCCAGAGCCCGGGGCGAAGCTGTGCATGACACGTGAGGCAAAGCTGACTGCTCTCGGTGCCCATGACCAGCAACCGCTCCTCCGGCGACCCGTGCGACATGTGGCACGTCTGGCAGATCAGCCGCTGGCGATCCGAGCCCGTCTTCGCACCCGCGGCGACCAGTGCATCCGGCACGGGCCACGGCATCCCGCCGACCGGATGCGTACCCAGACCGGGCCCCTTGGTCTTCTCCGGATGGCACATCTGACAGAGCTCGCTGTTCTCGTTCGGGACGCGCACGAACACCGTGTTGGCCAGGTTCTCCGGCCCGCGGCCGGCGTGGGCGGTGTGGCACGTGCGGCAGGCCAGCTTGCCGTCCGCCAGCGGCAGTTGTTCCGGAACCTTCATCGTCGGCGGCGGGGCCGCGCCCGTTTCATGGCCGTGCGCCAGCCACACCCGCTCGCGCGAGTCCGCCACCGATCCGTCGTGGCAGCCCAGGCATGCATCCGCATCGGAAACCGACGAGTCCGCCACGTGATCGATGAGGAGCGGCCGCCGCGCCCGGCCGATCTCGAACGATTCCACCCACGACAGGTGGCACACCGCGCATTCCCGCCGGCTGTCCGCCCGCGCACCGGCCCCGCGCGGTCCCGGGACCGAAGGACGCGCGGCCGTCGCCGTCGTGGGGGGTGGCGGGGGAGGCGGCGCTGATCGCTCACACCCGCACAGGGGCACGACGAGGCCGACCGCCATCGCCCGAACGATGCGGTGTGACGCCGTCACGGCCCGCCCCCCTTCGAGTCGACCGCCGGTCGCGTCTCGGGCCCGGCGGCCCACCTTGCGGACGAGATGATGACAACGCGGTCCGCCTTGAGCTCCACGACATACAGGCGGCCCTTCGCATCAAAGCACATCCCCATCGGATGTCGAAACCGCATCGGCTCGCCCTGCCCGTCCGTAAGGACGCCGACCAGGTCTCCGCGAGGTCCGAAGACCTGCACGACACCGAGCGTCGAATCGCTGACGTACAACCGCCCACCCGCGTCGACGGCCACGCCCTTCGGCCGATACAACTGCCCCAGTTCGACCCCCCACGCCGCCCCGCCAGGCACCTGTCCGGCCCAACGGCCCGTGGCCCCGATCCGCTGCACACGAGCCCCGATCGACTCGCTGACATACACGTCGCCGCCCGGCCCGGTGCAAATGAGAAAGGGCCATTCGAACTGGCCGATCGCGCGGCCGAAACGCCCGATCGGCTCGAGCGTCTCCGACCCACCTTCCCGAACCAGCAGACGGTGATTGTGGTTGTCGACGATGTAGACGCGCCGACCGTCCGATGTCACGATTGCATCCGTGATGCCGGGCAATCGCCCGCCGTCCGGCGGGGAGACCACAATGGTCTCCACCCGTGTGCCGTCCGGCCCGGCGATGATGACACGATGGTTGCCGCTGTCCGCGATCCAGAGCCGGTCCGACGCGTCCACCGAGACGCCGATCGGACGGTTGAGCCGGTCATCCCCGAACCGCTCCAGCGTCCCGTCCACCGATCCGCCGGGCGAAAAACGCACGATCCGATCGTTGACGCCGTCGGCCACAAAGACCCGGCCCTTGCCATCCACGGCCACATCCGTGGGCATTCGCAAGGGCACCGGCGACGGCGCAACCAGAGCCCCGACGAGCTGAACCTCGATCCGGTTGTCCGCCGGCAGCGGTGCCGCAATCACCCCGCGCAGGCAGGACCCGATCGCCAGGACCGCGCACGCCGCAGCCATCACGGCCGTCCCGCGCCGACATTGACTGAGATCACCGCACATCCCCGCCCTCACCCAACTTTGGCAGATAGAACGGCTTGCCGCCCTGGATGTCCTGCATGAGCTTCGCGATGGAGGTCTTGCGCAGGTCGGCCGCCCGGCGGACCGAGTATCCGAGCGACTCGAAGTCCAGCCGGGCCGGCTCGCCGCCGTGGCAGGCCAGGCAGGCTCGCGGCTTCGCCAGCAGGCCCGCGTGGATCTCCTTCAAGCACTCTTCGCGCTCCCGGCTGCCGCCGGCCGCCGCCCGGTATCGGCGAGTCAGTTCCGCCAGCTCCGCCGCCGCCCGCGCCCGCTGGGCATCATCCGCCCGCGGCGCGATCTTCGCGCCGTATTCACCGCGGGCATGTGCCGGCAGTTCCACGGCGAGTTGATCGCGCGCCCTTCGCCACACGGGACTGTTCGGCTCCGAGGTGCGAAGTCGCAGCAACAGATTGCTTAGCGCCGGCTCCCCGCCCATGACGTCGATCGACTGCTGCAACAGGCTCGTCATGTCCGCGTGGAACGCCTTGACATCCTCCTCCGGCCGCGCCCCCTCCAGCCGCTTCGCCAGCTCAAGGATCGGCGGCACTCCCTGCGCCCGACCGGTGCGGGTGCTCACCCACATCGTCGGCATCGGCGAGCTCCCGGGGCTTTGATGGCACATGCGGCAGTCCATGAAGGTTGCGTGCAGATTCGCGAAGGCGCGCAGCTCCTTGCTCCGGCCGTGCGGCAGCGGGCTGTGGCACCCCGAGGCCGTGCATCCGTCGTGCGGATCCGGCTGAAACCAGCGGTCGACGCGGTGGTAGTGGCTCAGCGGCGCCCGCGCCGCCGGGCCCGTCACACCGGCTACGTGCTCCTGTCGAAGGGCTTCGGCGTCCAGACTTCCCTGCCACGCGAGAAACTCCGGCGACACGTGGATGGGCCGAAACACGGCGTTGAACAGGAAGGCGATCGCCGTGTAGCCGGCCCACAGGATCAGCAGCATGATCGCCAGCGCATAGGCGCGAACGATGAACCGCCCCGTCTTCTTCAACACGCGGCTAGCCATGGCCGACCTCCTTCGCTGCCGTGATTCCCGTCGCCTTGGCCGCCTCAGTCAGCATCGCCGAGTGGGCCTCGGCCATCTCCTCGGCGGGGGTGTCTCCGGTAAACATCGCCGGCGAGAGCGGAAAGACGCTCGGCGCGAAGATCACCCCGGCCATGTGAACGATGCCGACGTGCAGCAGCGCCAGGAACGCCTCAAAGGCGTGAACCAGCGCGGCCACCGTCAGTACGCGGCCCGTGAGGTGCTCGGTCGTCCAGGCGTTCGCCCACAGCAGGATGCCGGTGATCCCCAGGAGCGTGCAGCCCCAAAACACCCCGAAGTACTCGAACTTCTCCTCGAAGCTGAATCGCCCCGCCTCCGGCCGCGTCTTTCGGAGAAACAGCAGATAGCCCAGAAGATGCCCAAGCTCTTTCCAGTCGTGCCAACGCATGACCATCGGCAGGTCCAGAAAGGTCTGCACCAGGCTCTTGCCGGTCCGCCGCTTCTGTCGCCACGCGGTCACGCCGACGTAGATCAGGTGATAGGCCATCCCGGCCAGCAGGATCGTGCCTGCAACGCGGTGAATCAGGCGCAGGCGGTGCAGGTTGCCGATCGTCTGCGTCACCCACGCCGCCCACCCGCGGTCGGCAAACCTCAGCGCGAAGCCGGTGATCACCAGCGACGTGAACGTCGCGAACAGCAGCCAGTGCTGTACCCGCTGGTGGGGGGTGAAGCGGCAAAGGCGTCGTCGGCCTTCCGGTGCTTCCAGCAGTGCCACGGCCAGGCGGTGGCGTTCGGCGTGCGCCGGGTCCTGACGCCCGAAGACGACCTGGAGCATCTCGAGCGCCTGCAGAACGACCGACGGACCGAACGTGAAGATAATCAGGAAGACGAACAGCACCGCAATGAGGTACTCAATCCCCCGACTGGTCGACAGATCCAGGTGAACGGCGGCCGTGCTCATCGCGTATCCCGCGGTGGGATGGCACGTCGGGCTGCGGCAGGTATCGGGGAGGCGCGACGTATGCACGGACGACTCGGGATCCGCATGCGCCCGCATCAGATGCACATCCTGGAGGGGACCGGCGTGGCAATCGGGACACGCGGCCGTGTCTTCGCTTCCCAACAGCATGGCCCGGCCGTGGAAACTGTTGAGAAAGCTCGCCGTCGAATCGGGCAGCGCGAACTCCCGGCGGACCGCCGCATGGCTGTGGCAAAGGGCGCAAACGCGGGTGACGTCTCGGTGGCTGCGCGCGGACCGGCTGCGGGCGAAGACGTGCCAGTAGTAATATCGCGTATCCTTGGGCAACTGCTCCGTGTGACAGACATCGCAGCGGTCGACCGGCGCCATGCGAGCCACCCATCCCTCGCGTGCCCCGCGGAAGGCCGGCTCGTCATGGCACAGCAGGCAGGTCGACTGCCCCGGCCGCAGCGGGCTGCCGAGCAGGCGGTTGGCCTCGTCCAGCACGTCCGGCGTGTGGACGGATGCGTCCAATGAGCGGGCGATCCCGTCGTGGCCGAAGCGAATCTCGACACCGCCCGGCGGCGACAGGTGACACGCCTGCGTGCAATCGACCGGACTGACCTTCAGGTGCGGGACAACCTCCACCTCGCTGCGGCGGTGGCAGTCGGTGCACAGGAGCTTCGCATGGGGGCCGAGGGCCCGGTCGCAGTAGTTCGGATCCACGTAGTAGAGCCGCAGCGTCTTGCCGTCGTCGTCGACCCTTGCGAGCCCTCGATACCGATGGCAACTGAGACAATTCTCCGGATCGGCCCCCCGCGCCGCCGGTACCGCGAGCGCGAACGCAAGCGCTGCCGCCCCGAAAACGCTGCGCGCCGCCGTCGCGCGGGGCTTGTGAACCCGCGCGATCATGGGCGGGGGCTTTGCAACGCGCCGCTCCCGAGGGTCTGTCGTGATCATCTGCCGTGACATCCTGCGCATAACTCTTTTCCCAGCCCGCGCAGCCGGCGTGTCTGGCGCTGCCGATCCGGATGGACGGCACCGAACTCCAGATCGCTCTCGCGGGGAAAGACCCCTTCCTCATGCGGGTTGTGGCACGT
Organism: uncultured Planctomycetales bacterium; assembly: GCA_964617025.1. Classification (GTDB taxonomy): domain Bacteria; phylum Planctomycetota; class Phycisphaerae; order UBA1845; family PWPN01; genus CAZMVY01. Next base: position 75,983 of record CAZTVU010000001.1, read on the forward strand.
TGAACACACCACCGTATCGCCGCCGTGGAGCGGCAGCCGCACCGGTTCTCCCGGCAGCCTTCCCGCCTCCCCTGCCGGTCCGGACTCCGCACGGGACCCCGGCGGCTTCAGGGCACGATCCACCGATACCATATACGTCTTCATCTCCGGGCGTACCTTCGCGCCCATGTGGCCCGGCTCGAAGTAGTCGATGTGCTCGGGATGACACCCCGCGCAAAGCGTGACCTCATCCGTCCGAAGACCGGAGTCGCCCGAGCGATGCATCCGGTCGCGGTCATTGTAGTAACGCACGTGACAGAACCGGCACGCCGATTCGACCGTGCCCTCGGTGGGGTTCAGCATGCGGTGCGGGCTGTGCGGCCCGAACTGATCCGCCAGATGACACCTTCCGCAGAACGCCAGAAGCCCCTTCTCGTAGCCGCGGAGCAGGTAAGGGTTCTCGCGTCCGCGGGCCCGATCCAGGCGGCAGGCAATGATCGGCTCATGGCACGTCACGCAGACGATCCGCCCCTCCAGGAGCGGCCATCCGGCCGGCGCCACAACCCGTCGGCCGTCGAACGCCCGCCCGACGGGGTGCCGCTCATACCTCGCCCGCCGACCGTCATGGCAGTCGACACAGATCGAATCGACCTCGCGCGCCGGGATCGGCAGCACCCGCCCGCCGTCGATCCTGTGGCAGTATCCGCAGCCGTCTGCCTTCCAGTGCGGGTCGTCGGCCGGCGGTCGCGTCGTGGCCAGCGCCGGACCGGGCGCGGGCGACGACGTCACCGCCGCGCGCCCCGCCGCAAACACGGCGGACCCGAAGACCCCTGCCGCGACCCATAAGATGGCCGCCCTACCGCCCACCGGTTCCCACCTCCGCCTTGTCGCGGACAACACCCATCACCACCAGCGGCTCGCCTCCCAGTGTGTCGGATACGATGACGTACTCCTCGTACTCCCCGCCGAACACCGACGGTTCCACGGTAGCGCTTCGCCCCGAAACCGCCGGGCCCGACGCCGCGTGGCCGCGCCCCACGATTGCCGTCAGGCCCATCGGCAGCGAAAAACCGCTCCATCCGCCCCGCGACGCGTCGATCTCAAAAAGATGCCGTCCGTCATCCCGAAACACGAGCACCGACTGCCGCCCCGCATCGCTGATGAAGATCAGCCCCGAGGGCGTGCAGCACACCTGCTTCGGCCGGACCAACTGCCCCGGGCCCCTGCCCGGCCTGCCGATCGGCGAGAGCCAGCCGCCGTCCGGTGCCAGCCGGTCCACCACGCCGCGAACCGCGTCCACCACGAGCACGATGCCGTCCGGCGTCACGCCGATGCCGGTCGGCGACACCAGCGGCCCGCCCGACTCCGGCGGAAGACCGATCGCCGGCCGCCACGAACGCCGGGCAAGATCGTAGCGTTCGACGCTTCGGCTGATCAGGTCGCCCACATACACGACGCCGCCGTGCACGGCGATCCCACACGGGCGCGTCGCGTCGCGCCCTCGCTCGCCCGGCCGCAACTCCTCGATGAATCGCCCGTTCGGCCCGTACACAAGCACCGAACGCAGCGTGGTGTCGGCCACATACGCACGGCCATCCGCGCCTACGGCGATACCAACCGGACAACGTGGCGGCTTCTCCACATCGCTCCAGCCCCGGCTTCGCCCCGTTTGAAGGTCGACCACGAGCACATCGGGCAACCCCTGGTCACACACGAGCAGGCGGCCGTCGAGCATCGCCAGCCCCTGCGGGTTTCGCAGGCCGCTCGTCGCCGACTGATCCGGATCCGGCCCATACAGGAAACGCTCAAGCGCCGGCGTGTCGTTCCACTTCGGCAGAATCGAGCCGAGGCCGCCCAGCACCACGACGCGCGGCACCGCCGCCGCATCGGGAATATGCACCCGCTCACGCAGCTCGCTCATCCCCGGCCCGCCGGACGGGGCGCAGCCGGCCAGCAGGACACTTACGGCCATCCGAACAGCCGTGTCCCGCGTCAAACGGCCCGATCGGAGGATCCGACGACTCATTTCACGTGGCACGTCAGGCAAAGCGCGCTCCGTCGGTTCGACATCACCAGCATCCCCGGAACGCCCGCCTCATTGTGCGGATCGTGGCAGGAGATGCACTCCACACGCCCCTCGGGAAGAGGCACCCGTCCCGACTTCGTCACGAACGAGGCGGGCCGGAAATCGCGCCGGCCGCCGGGATACGGGATCCCGATCGGGTGGTCGCGCCACGCGAAGTCCCCCGGCACGGGGAATCCGTCGCGCACGCCCGCCAGCATCGTATGAACGCCGTTGATCGTCGACGTACCCACGGTGCCGTCGTGGCAGCCCATGCACATCAGGCTCGTGGGGCCCGGCGTATAGCGGCCCGGCACGAAGGTCCTGCGCTGACCGGGGATCGTGTACCGCTCCAGCGCCGGCCGCGTGCTGGGCTGCGTCGTCGCCCGAACCGCCTGGACATGCGGGATGTGGCAGCCCTTGCAGGCATCTCCCGGCGCCATGGCCCGATCCGTGAAGTCATGCGGACCGCCGACCACTCCGCGCGTCAGGCTCCGCACTCGACGATCCAGCAGGCGGGCCGGGATGTCATCCGGCGGCGGCCCGGCCGGCGGCTCTCCCGCCCACGTCGCCACAACCGCAACCGGCCCCAGCAGAGCGACGAGAATCCAGTGCCTCATAAATCACTTCCCGTACTCGAAACGGACGTGCACGACGTTGTGGCACGTCAGCGTGCAGTTGCCTTGATACCGGCCCGTGTCCTCAAACTCGATCCGCGCCCCCAGCCCCGTCCCGGCCGACCGCACGATCGCCAGGTCGAAGTTGATCAGGTTGCTGTGGTTGCGGCTGTTGCCCTGCGTTCGGCTGATGCCGTGCGGATCGTGACACGCCGAGCAGGGCGTGCGCCCCCGCACGACGTGCCGGTTGTGCAGCGGGAAGCTCTGGTCACCCAGGATGCTCGCGCGGTCGTGACAGCGGTAGCACAACGCATACGCCCGCGCGCTCTCGACCGTATAGTCCCGCTTCGTGTAATTGTCGATCAGAATCGGCTCGTAGATCGAACCGTGCGGCCCGTACGTCCCGCCCGCCAGACCCAAGCCCGTGCCCCGCCCCGCGAGATCCGAATTGTGGCAGTCCGTGCAGCGAATCCTCATGCCCACCCGAAGCGGCGGGATCAGGCTGACCACGTCGGAGTTGAATCGCGGTCCGACGACCGGATGAAACGACGGGTTGCCCGGCTGCAGTTCCACACGCAGATTCGTCTGCGTGATCTGCCGGACGACGTCCACCCGCCGCGGGCGCGTCACGCTGTCGGCGTGGCACTTGAAGCACACCTCGTACTGAAACTTCGCCCGGTCCACCGGCACGCCCGCCATGTCGATGCCGGAGACGAACCGCTCGGTCGAGTCGACTCGCCCGAGCACCGGCGTCACCGGCGTGCGAACCAGCCGCGGGCGAGCGGCATGCGGATTGTGACAGTCCACGCACTGCACGTGGCGCGGCATGAACCGCGGATCCTCCGTGGGCTCATGCTCGCAAAGGTTCCGATCCACGCGGTGGGCGCTCGTCTTGCGGATCTCGCTCTCGATGTTCGCGCAGGCCACGCTGCCGTTGTGGCAGTTCAGGCAGTTGTCCTCCAGACGGCGGAACCGCAGCAGCCGCTCGCGGCCCTCCGCGGAGTGAATCTTGTGGCAGTTCGTGCATCCGTTGTCCGCAACCGTCTGAAACGGGAGCCGCTCGCGCGGGTCCACTGCCCGGCCGTGGACGCGAGCGGTGCTCAGGGCGTGCCCGCTGGTTCGCCACCCCGTCATGTCGTGACAGGCCAGGCAGATCGTCGATCGGACTTGCGGCATCCGCAGGAAGTTGCCGAGGCTGTTGTCGTGCGGGTCGTGGCACGTCGTGCAGTGCATCTCGCTGTGCGGACCGAGCGGCAGATCGCGGGACACCACGTCGGGGTTCCGCAGTTGCGGATCGCGGGCCGCCAGGGCCCGGTCATACCGGAAGCCGATCGGATGATCGTCGGAGAGGTCCTGCGTCAGGTCGGACCGGCCCGGCGGAATCGTGCGGCGGCTCATCACGATCGGCTCTTCCGGCGGCCGCGAGGCCACCAGCCCCAGGGCCAGGGCCCCGTCATGACAGCTCAGGCACATCTTCGACGGCCCGCTCGGCTGGTCGATCCGAGCATCGGTCGTCGAGCTGCGATACACCCGGTAGTGCGTCGGCGGCATGTTCCGGTTCCACAGCGGCGCCTGGCCGGTGGCGTGGTGCGGTGTGTGGCAGAAGATACATACCTGCTCCTCCGCGAGCGCGTGGATCGGCCCCGGTCCGCTGACGCTCAGGTCGTGCAGCGATCCGACCACGCTGTCCTGCGCGGGAGCTGCCGACGCGAACACCGTCATCCCCCATAGTCCGAGCAAGCCCGCGAGGTGTCGACCGACCTCGGCGAGCAGCGCGTCCCGGCCGCGGGATGTCGGCGGATTGGCCGTGACCCGGCGGACCCGACGCACGGCATCCGCTATCCGTTCCCGCGAGCGATACGATTGATCACGCTCCCGCTTCATGATGGAACCAGCTCAAACACCTGCACGCGGCGGTTGTAACTATCGGCCACCCACATCCGTCGCCTCGCGTCGATACAAATCCCCGCCGGCAGCCAGAATTCGCCCGGTCTTTGCCCCTCCTGCCCGAACGCCAGCAGCAACTGGCCGTTTGCCGCGAACCCCTGCACGTTCTCAAACTGTGCATCCACCACCCAGATCCGCCCCTCGGGGTCGTACGCCACCCCCTTGGGCAGCGAAAAGTCCCCCGCCGCGTCGCCCTTGCGGCCGAACGCGCCGATCGGCGACCCGTCAAGACCGAAACGCTGGATGCGCGCGTTCAGCGAGTCGGCGACCGCGATCTCATCGCCCGCCCCGCACGCGACCTGCGCCGGCAGGCTGAACTGCCCCGGCCCCGCCCCGCGAGTCCCGAAACGCATCGCCACCCGCCCCGCGCGATCGAGCGCCACCACCGCGTGCGCCCCCGCATCCGTCACGTAGAGCAGATCGTTCCGTGCGCAGTGTGCCAGGCCCGCCGGCCGCTTCAGCGCCTCGCGGCCGATCCATCGCCCGCCGCCTCCGCCCTCCATCAGCGCCACGGCATGCCGCCGGGAGTCCGCCACACAGAGCGTCTCGCCCGCCCACGTCACACCGACCGGACAGGCGAACGCCTCCTGCCCCGGGCCGCACCTGTCGCGCCAACTGTGCGTCTGCCTCGCCAGGTCGAACAGGTGCACGCACGCGCCGTTGACGTCCGCCACGGCCACGCGGTTGCCGTCGGCGTGGACGGCGACGGCATAAGGATTGGTCATCCGCTTCGGCGGCGGCATCCCGAAGAACACGCCGTTCCAGAACTCGCCGATGGTCTGCTCGCGTCGGGCGGACGGCGCCGCGGGGATCTCGCCCAGTAACCGTACGCGCGGCGGCTCCGGCGCCTTCGGCCAGACCAAGGGAACCGTCGCGGGCACGAGGATCATGGGCGTCGATTGCGCACAGCCCGCGGCCAGGAGCGACGCGATCACCGAGAGCGCGGCAACGGCGGACCGCCGGACCGGCCATCCTCGCGTCTTTGCTTCGTTGTTTGCCCGCCTTGCCCCCGGCCGCCGCATGTATTCATGGCCCCGAGGGACGCCGGCGAACAGGATGTGGGCCCCGAAGCGGCTCATCGCAGCCCCCCCCGCGTCGTCGCCAACAAATCGCCCAGGTCGCGCCGCATCCTCAACCAGACGGCCACGCCCTCTTCCTTGGTCGGGCCGACCGTCAGCAGGTCGTATTCGGCCACCAGTTCGACGGTGAGCAACCCGCGGGTGTACTGAACGCCGCACTCCACATCCACCCCGTGCGTCCGGCCGTCGACCGAGTCGCTCTCATAGTGATACGTCGCCTCGCCCGTCACCGAAAAGTACCGGTTGATCTCGAGTCGATCCTTGAGGTCAAGCTCCACCCACCAGACCCGCCGCCGGTCGACCCCGCCGTCGAAACAGTACCGCGACAGCTCTCCGCTTGCGTCCAGCGTATTCTTGCCCGACCGCCAGAGGTTCACCCGGCCGGTCAGGTGATACGCCTTGTACGGCTCCACGGTGTCGTCGAACACCTCGAGCTCGTTCGTGACCGTCCACCGCTCGCGGCCGTACCGGGCCCCCAGTCGATGCCGATGCTGATTGTCGCGCTCCGCCGGGGTGCCCGCCGAACCGTCCACTTCCTGGCAGCGCGTCTCGAGGTAGTAGTACGGCGTCAGCCCGAACGTGAACTCGTGTTCGAGCATCAGGTCCGTTCGGTACGTATTCACCTCCGCGTGGACGGGCACGTCGTACTGGTAATCGAAGTACACCACATCGCCTTCGGCGATCCGCCCGAAGGGCAGACGGTAGACCACGACCTTCTTGCCGGACTTTACCACGGAATAGTCCACGCCCGGCACGAACACCCGGGTCCACTCCGCATTGTGCGCCACGACCGAGACAACCGTCACGTCGCGCTCCCGGAGCATCGCCGGCTTGACCGTGCTCAGGCTGTGCGCCTCGTTCCGCACGAGGCGACGGCCGGCATCTCCCGAGGTCCGCGACGCGTCGTACGCGAACGCCAGGTTCGCGGAGAACTTGCCCCAGGGCGTCGGGCGGTTGTAGGCGATGTCGAACTGCCCGCCGTAGTCGTGCGTCCGCACGTCCGAGTCGAGCCGCTCATACAGCGCGAAGGCGTCGACCGTGAACCGCCAGCGATCGCTCGGCCGGTAGATCGCCTCCGCGTCGAGCTTGTGCTGGCCGACCTCGATCGCATCCTGTTCCCACCGGTAAAGCGAGTAGCGGTACATGGTCTGCAGCTTGTCCGAGTGCTGCAGCGTCAGCCGCGGGCTCAGCTCCAGCTCGTTCCGCGCCAGGTCGCCCCTCTCGTTGTCGTACCGGACGACCGTGTCCAGCCGGTGCTTCGCCCCCTCGCCGAACGCCAGCTCATGCTCGCCCCGGAACTCGTCGCGCGTCGTCTCATAGCGGTACAGGCTGCCCTGGTAGTCGCTCTTGTCCCGCTCGTGCTCGTAGGAGAGGCGCAGGCGGTGCGTGTCGGTGAACTGCAGCTTGTTGTCGAGGTAGAACCGCGTCACCTCGAGGCTCTCGTTGTCCACGCGGTCCTGGTTGCCCTTTCGGTTGACGTCGCGATACGAGAAGCCCGCCTCGCTCGTCAGGACCCCGCTCTGCACCAGGACAGACGCCCCGGCCTCCGTCACGTATTCGTGCAGCGACGGCAGGAACTGCCTCGGCACGCGGTCATCCGACTGACGGGCATACGCATGAAACGACACCGGCTTGTTCTTCAGCGCATCCACGGCGAAATCGTACCGCAGCAGCAGCCCCGCCTCATCGGCGTGCCGATGGAACCCGTCGATCACCTCCCGGTAGAGCGCCTGCTGCGGGCCGAACTCGAACGACCCGTGCCAATCCACGAGGTTCGGATCGACCACGTCGCCCGCCAGCGTCAGGCCCACCACCTCACTGAGGCGAAGGGCCTGGTCCTCATACTGGCTGTCCCGTTTCCGCGGCGCGGAGGACCGGACCCGGCGCTGGTCATACTCCGACTCGAACCCGACGAACCCCCCCAGCGCATTCAGATGCAGCAACCCCGGGCGGATCCGCCACGGCGGCGCGCCCTCGCCGGACGTCGACGGCCGGCTTGTCGCAGCCGACGGCGTCGTTGCATCCGCCGGCGGCTCCGCCGCCGTCACGCCCCCCGCCGCAAGCCATGGGCCCGCATACACGGTCATCAGCAGCACCGGATGTCGGATGCTCACGCACATGCCGTCGTCGAACACACGAAGTACGCCGCCGCCGCGCCTACGGTGGCTCGTGGATCCCCCGCGCGATCGCGCTGGCGCCCGACAGCGTCAACTCGAACGCGCTCCCCTTTCCGTTGTGGCATCGCAGGCACACATAGTCCACCGTCACGCCTGCCTTGCTCGTTTCATCCAGGGCGACCCGGCTTCCATCCGGCGTGAACATCGAAGCCCCGTTCACCGTGTTCACGTAGAACAGATGCGTCCGCGTGTCGCCGATCCGCCCGGAGCTCCCCAAGATGTCAAATGTCGTCGATGAGGCGTTCTTCGACGCCGGCGGCATATGACAGCTCTCGCATGTCAGCGGCTCCACGTAATCCCCCAGGACGAAGATGTGGTTGCCGTGCAGGGCCATGTTCTGGCCTGCGTGGCACACTCCGCACGCGTTGCGCCGCCCGTTCGATCGGTCGTACGTGATCGACGCATGCGGGTTGTGGCAGACCGTGCATGAAAACCCGACGTGCGGGCTTGCCGTCAGCTCCTTGTGCTGCTGGTTGCCGACGATGAATCCGTCGCGGGCCTCGATGACCCCGGCCGCCGCCGTGCCCGCGTGGCATCCGGCGCACGCGGCCGCCACGCCGTCGAGGTGGATGTTTCCCGCCACCGGGTTCGACACGTGCGCGCTGCCGGGGCCGTGGCACACCTCACACCCCACGCCCTCCTCCGCCCACGTGCCGCCGATCCCCGGACGCCCACCCTGCCGCCGCCCCCCGTTGCCCTCCACCGACTGCGCACCGGTCACATGGCAGCGAAAGCAGCCGTACTCGAACGGAAGCGCCGTGACCTGCTCCGGCCGAAACGGGACAAATCCGACCGCCAGGCCCGCGGCCCCGTTTGACAGGTTGTACTGACTCGCCGCCCCGACCGTTCCGTCGGTAAGGACGTATCCGCCGCCATCGACGAAGTTCGCTGCCTTCGTGTACCCGCCGATGACATAGGAGATGTCCGTCCACGCGAGGCCCCCGGGCGGTGACGGAACCCCCGCGCGCTCCGCACCCGCCGGATACGTCGGCGCTGCCCCGTTGATCGCCTTCAATGCCTGGCCGTGCCCATGCCGCATGTGAAGCGATCCAATCTCGGCGTGACACGCAAGGCACGCGGCCGATCCGACGTGGCTCGCCTCGTCATCCGGCGGCGCCGCCCCGTTGTCGTCCGGTGGAAGCAGGCCGATGCAACCGGCAAGAGCAAGACATGCGGTCGGACCGAACATCAAGGCCAACGAACGAGAACGACGGCGACCCTCGATCGAGCGCGCCCCGGCAGCAGACAAACACCTTCGTGCAAGGAAGGACCGCACGCGCACGCTTCTACCGCGCCGCCCCAAATTCCTCAATAGGGCAAACGCACGACTCTCGCGAAACGGCCCGCTTTATGTGAACCGGAACTCGCATCCGGACCGAACATACAGCACTATTTCGGTCGGGTATCCTTTCAAGAACATGTGGAGACGTTTGCGGCGCCCCTCGCCGACGTTGCCGCAGCCCGACTTGCGAATCACCACGGACGACTTCCCGGCAATATCGCATCCTCGTTTGTCTTGCCTCTTGGATTCTTGCGCTACGCGATATCGCAACGTTGCGCCGCCGATCATAATCGACAATTACGACGCTGGCGGTGCCGCGGCAACTCCCCTACCATAAACAACAGGAAGGTCGCATGGAGATTCGGATGTGCGAAAGTCGCTTTTGGTGAGGGTTCGGCGCTGCTCACGCAGAGGGCGGACCTGCGCCGCGGCATGTGCCGTGGTGCTGTCGGCAGCCGCCGGCGTACTCGCCGCGGATTCGCCCGTCACACGGCCTGCCGGCCCCCGGCAGGGCGCGCG
>CAZTVU010000001.1:85667-98050 GCA_964617025.1 uncultured Planctomycetales bacterium
CGGTCATCGTGGCGCCGGTCGGAGACGGAAACGCACGCACGCGCGTCAAGGACGGCTCGGCCGTCGCCGCTGCAGGCGCCATTCTCGACGATTCCGAAGAGGCCGCCAACCTCCTCAAACGTGCCAACGAGGCCATCGAACGCCAGGACTGGAAGCTGGCGGTCGACTCCCTGCAGCGCATCATCGACCTGCCTGGCGACAGCGTACTGAACGCGTCCGAGGGGCTGTATGAGTCGGCTCGCCGCCACGCCCTGCGAAGGATCGCCGCCCTCCCGTCGGCCGGGCTTCAGGCGTATCGGCTGCTCCACGACGGAGAAGCCGACGCCCGGTTCCGCTACGCCGTCGATGCCCATGACGAGGCCTCCCTGCGGGACGTTGCCGACCGCCTCCTCCTGACGCGAGCGGGCCCGGCGGCGGCAGCCGCCCTTGCCGGCTGGTGGCTGGACGAGGGCCGTGCCGCTCCCGCCGTCAGCCTTCTACGCGACGTTCTCGATATCTGCCCTTTGAGCGACCTCCTGAAATACGAGGTCGAGGCAAAGCTCGCCGTCGCCCTGGCGATGATCGGCCAGCGCAAGGCGGCCGTCGACCTCATCCGTGCGTGGCCCTCCTCCGCCCCGGGAACCCCTCCGTTGCTCGCCCGCCTGGAAGCCGTTCGCCGTGAACTGCCCTCGATTCAGCCCCTGGACGCCGCCCCGGCAGCCGACGCCTGGCCAATGCTCATGGGCAGCCCCCAGCGCACGGGGTTGATGCCCGCCGTCGAGCCCACCCTGATCGAGAACTCTCCCTGGCAGGTGGTCCTTCCGCGGCAAACAAACGGACCGCTTGATGAGCTGTACGAGTTCCAGAGCGAGGTCCCGTCGCTCCCCGTTGCGGTGCCCGTAACGGACGGCCGCATCGTCGTCGTCAAACACGAAGGCGCTCTGCTCGCAGTCGATGGCGAGACGTTCGACCCGCTCTGGCAGGCGGGTGCGTCCGTCCGGCCCCCTTCGATCCGTCGGCGCAACCTGCTCTTGCAGCGCATCCCCGGCGGCACCGCCGCCCGCGTCATCGCCGCCGAACGACAGGATCGGGCACGCCGCGTTCTGCTCGACCACGTGGAAGGGGCTGTAGCCCTTGCGCACGACCTGGCCATCACCGTCGTGCGATCGGAGGTCGCGCAGGCCCAGGCCGCCGATTTCGGATGGGGCGACGGGCGCGCCGGGACGAGCCGTCTCGTGGCACTCGACATACGAACCGGCAAGCTGCGATGGCAGTGTGCTCACGTTGACGAGCCTGCCGCCGCCGCTCGGCCCCCCATACCCCAGGCCGGCGACGCGCCCCCGGCCCGCACCGACGATCAGGATGACATCGAGTTCTTCGCCCCCCCGGTCCCTGTTCGCGAAGAGCTGCTGGCGCCTTGCCGCCTTGCGTCGGACCTGTACGCGATCGTCCTGGATCCCGCCGACGGGCGCGTGAACCAAAGGATCTTTCTCTGCGGCCTGGGCGGCCGCGGGCCGGACCCCCTCGAGGCCCTGCATCCGTGCGTGGCCGACGAGATCGCCTACATTCCCACGAACCGCGGCGTGCTGATCGCGCTCGACACGCGGAACTGGGCCATCCGCTGGGCCGTGCGATACGAAACCCACCTGCGTGAGCCCCCGACCGATGCGGATGCCGAGGCCGATGCCCCACACGGCAAGCCGACGCCGGGGCAGTGGATCTGCACGCCGCCGCTCGCCGTCGGCGGCCTTGTCCTGCTGGCCCCCGCCGATTCCGAATACCTGCTCGCCTTCGATCGCGCATCCGCGAAGATCGCTTGGAAGCTGAATCGCAGCACGAGCCTCTATCTCCTGGGCGCGGACGCCCGGCACGCGTGGGTCGCCGGCCCGGCCGTGTCAAAGATCGACCTCGAATCCGGTCAGGTCGCATGGACGCAGGCCGTCGGGCCGCCCACGGGCCGCGGCGCGATCAGCGGTAACCGTCTTTATCTCCCCACGGCCGAGCACGTGGCCGTTCTTGACGCGGACACCGGGGCCCCCATTGAAAAGCTCGATCTACCCGCCGGCCACCTGCCATTCGGCAACCTGGTCTGCTGGGACGGGTTCCTCTATGCCTGCGATCTTAAAGAGCTCCGCCGTTTCCCCGACATGAAGCGTTCGTACGCCCTGGCGCAGGCCGCGCACGAACGGTCACCTGCCGATGCCCCGGCGGCCATACGCCTCGCCTGGCTTGAGATGATTAAGGACCGGCCGGCACGGGCGCTTGCCGCGCTCGACAGGATAGAATGGAAGCCCGATCCTGCCGACGCGCGCGCCGTACGGCTCGCCGACCATGCCGCCCACCTTCGTGTCGAAGCCCTCTTGGCGCTCGCGCAACGGGCCGCGACCGATGCCGCGCAAGCCAACGACCTGCTCAAACGGGCGAGAGAGGCCGCCCGCTCACCCGCGGATGCGGTGCGAACCGGGCTGGCCCTCGCCGAGCGCATGCGGCAGGACGGCAAGCCCGCGGGCGCTTACCGCGAATACACAGAGATCGCACTCGCCGTGCCCGCCGCCCAAACCGAGGCATCGGAATCGGGCGATTCCTCGGAAACGCCCGCCGCGCCGGGGGACGTTATGATCGACGCCGCGCCGGGCGTGCGGCAACCGGCTCGCCTCGTCATTGCCGCCCGCCTCGTACCGATCGAGAAGGAGCTCACCGACGCCCAGAGGGCCGAGCTCGCCGCCTGGCTCAACGGCCTCCTTCAGGATGCCGCCCGCAGTGGCGACGAACGCGACCGCCGCCGCGTCGAATTCATGGCCGAAGCAGGCCTGCTCGGCGACATCAGCGCCCGCGCATCCCTGTACCTCGGGATCCTTGCGCAGCAGGAGGAGCGCAACGAGGAGGCCGAGTACTACTTCCGCAAAGTCGCCCGTCGCCGCACTTCGGCCGAGCTGACGGCCGAGTCCCTCGCCCGACTGGCCGCTCTGCACCTGTCGCCCCCTGATCTCGCCCTGCCTATGGCCGCCGAGGAGGAGCTTCGCCGCTTGGAAAGCGAGTTCGCCGAAACCCCCGTGCCGGCCGACGCCGTCGGAGCGCGGTCCGGCGCCGCCCTGACCGGAGCCGCCGTCGCCGGGCAACTCCGGCGGCAACTGGACCCCCAGCGCCTCGCACGTCACCGTCAGGCCCTGGGCGATGTTCGCCTCGGCCCGGCCGGTCGAGTCGCTTTTCTCGACCAGCATGTGGACGCGTTCCCGGTGCTGTTTCGAGGCGGCCGGCCCGAGGCACTCTCCGACACGCTCCTCCTGCTCGCCGGCTGGTCGGAGGTCCGCGCCCACGACGTGAAAGACGGCCGACTTCTATGGTCCGCTGCCCTGCGATTGCTGGACGAGCCCGCCCCGCCCGCCACTCCCGCCTCACCGATTGCGGTGCTCGTCGGAGATTCCCCGGCGACCGTGACGCCGCGACCCTTTGCCGTAAATGACGGACAGGTGATGATCGTCAATAGTCCCACGGGCCTGCACGCCCTCGGCCTGGTCAGCGGGCTGCGTCTGTGGTCGTGCCGATACCTTCCCGCCCCTGACGCCGTGACGGCATCGGATGCCTTTCTTGCCGCCGACCACGGAAACCTGCTCCGCCTGGACGCCGACGGCGTCCTCACAATGGCCTCCACGATCGAGGGGGAGAAAGTCCGTTGGCAACGGGAAGCGGCAACGGCCGCGTCCGAGGGCCTGGCCGCCGTGCGAGTTCGCGGAGAGCACGTCGTGGCCATCGCCCGAACGCTGGCCGCCGGGTCGGTCTTTCGAACGGCGGACGGGCGTCACCTCGGCGACGTCAGCTTCTGGCAGCCTCAGACCCGCGAAAACCGGAGCATCAGCCTCGCCCTTTTCGACGAAGTCCTGTGTGGGCCTGCCGGGGAATCGGAAGTTGTCGCCCGCGAGCTTGCCGCCCCGGGCGTGGAGCGTTGGCGCCTCCGCTGCGAACAGGACGGCAAACCCATCCGCGTCACGGGGCTCTTCAAGCCGCAGCCCGATCTTCTTGGCGTCGGTTGCGAAATGGGCGTCGTCATGGTCGTCAACCCCGCGACCGGCGATGTCCTGCTCACCGCCAGGACGGGGCTTACGGGCAGCGGCATCTTCGAGGGGGCAATCACGGGCGACGTCCTCTGCCTCTACGGCACCAGCCGCGACGAGAAGGCGCCGTTCAAGGTCGTCGCCGTTGACGCCCGCAGCGGACAGCCCCTCTGGCACCGCACCCCCGAGCCCGGTGAATACTGGTCACAGGCCCAGTATCCCCTTCCCCTCGACAACACCCTGCTCCGCGCGGCGACCAACGCGATTCCCGTCGCGCGCCTGATCCGACCCGAATCCGCCGCCCGGGACCGCGAACCGCCGCAGATCGCTGTGCCAACGACGGAGCGACCGCCGCCCAAGCTCCGGCTTACGATCCTCGACAAGCGGACCGGTCGCCCCATCGGCCCGACGCAGACGGCCAACCTGTCTCGAAACGAGGCAACGATGATCAGCCAGGTGCTGACGTGGCCGGACCGCGTAATCGTCGTGTGCGACTCCACATACGTCGCGTTTTCGATCGATCCCCCGCAGGCCGCAACCGCGCAAAGACCCGGCGAACCGCCCGCAACAGCGGTCGCCGGGAGGAGAGCACCTTGACCCGCGTCCGCAAGAGCTGCAGTTCGGTCGTGCCGTCTCGGCCTCGCCCCATCAAGACATCGGCGACACGGCGGTCTGCGTGGGTCGTTTCGACCTTAATCGCCACGATCACATCCGCCGGCGACGGGGCGCACGCGGCGGTGCCGCCCGCCCTGCCGCCGCTGGTCACCCCCGCCGCCGATCAGGCGATTCGACGCGGCCTGGACTTTCTCGCCCGCACACAAAGCCGGGACGGCGGCTGGCGTCACGAAGGCCCGATGGGCCGCTATCCCGTCGCGATGACCGGCCTCGACGGGATAGAGCTGCTGGCAAACGGCAACACGACCACGAAAGGTCAGTACGCACAGCAGGTCAGCCGCGCCGCCACGTTCCTCATCAACTCGTCTCAGGCCAACGGCCTGCTCTCGCGGCCCGACGAGGAGGGCCGCTCCATGCACGGACACGGCTTCGCTATGCTCTTCCTCGGCCAGTTGCTCGGCATGGAGGAGGACCCCGAACGCCAGGAGCGTCTGCAGACGGTCCTTCGCAGGGCCGTGACGCTCACCGCCAGGAGCCAGAGCCAGCTCGGCGGGTGGTACTACACGCCGAATGCCTACAGCGACGAGGGCTCAGTCACCATCACGCAGCTCCAGGGGCTTCGCTCGTGCCGCAACGCCGGCGTGGCCGTCCCCAAGGACGTCATCGACAAGGCCCTCGGCTACCTCGACAAGTCCATCGAGCCGAATGACGGCGGCATCCGCTATCGCGTCGGCCAGCCCGGAAGCCGCCCCCCCATCACCGCCGCCGCCGTCGCCTGCTGGTACAACGCCGGCATGTACGACGACCCGCGCGCCGCCCGCGCGCTGGCGTACTGCAAGCAGACCATCCCGATCAGCGGCTCGTCCTCCGGCCGCTTCCTCTGGGGGCACTACTTCTACGCCCACCTGTACATGTCGCAGATCATGTGGCTCTCCGGCGACCAGAACTGGAAGGCCTACTTCCCGAAGATGCGCGACCAGCTCCTCTCCATGCAGGAGGACGACGGCTCCTGGGACGGCGACGGCGTTGGCAAGACCTACGGGACGGCCATCGCCACCTTCATCCTCCAGATCCCGTACAACTACCTCCCGATCATGCAACGGTAAATAAACGTGTCAGGATGATTTTTGCGGCGCCCCAACGGGCGTTGGCATGCCCTGCCCGCTGGATGAATGCGCGTTGACTCCGCACCGCATACGCCGCTACCCTCGTTCTCATGACGCGTCGCGCCTCCGCCCTCGCCATCCTTGCCGCGCTCGCGGCGCCCGCCGCGCAGGTCGAGGGCGTTTGCGCCCTGACCGATGCCGGCGCCGCTCGCGACGTCGCCCGCGTGCCGCGCGGCCCCGGACACGAAGCGGATATCCCCGCGCTCCTGGCGGAGGCGGCGGGATCGCTGCCGGCCGGTCTGCGCGAGACGCTCGCCCGCAAGCCCGCCCCCTGGATCGTCAAGGCGCACGACGTGGGCGCGCCCACGGACTTCAACGCCGACATCCCCTGGCACCTCCTCGACAAGGAAAAAGACCCCCGGTTTCCGCTGCCGAACGCCGGCAAGCTTGGCGTCGTGAATACCAACACCGACGTCAACATCCTGCTTGGCCTGGCCGCCGGCGAAGCCCCGATCCGATTCGACCCGCCCCGCCGCTATACCGACCACCTGGTCAACCTCGCCGCGCAGGAGGTGCAGCTCCCCGGCGTCCGGGCACACGTCCTCTTCCTGCCGATCGCCGGCGACACGCTCCTGATCGTTGTCACCGCCCGCAACACGTCGGACGCCTCGGCCACGATCCGCGCCACCACGGTCTGCGCCAAGGAGCCCGACGGCCCCGAGCCCTTCGACCGGTACGGCTACGGCATCCACGTCACGACCGGCCGCCTCGCCTGGGCCGCCCACAACCCCGCAAACGACGCCCAGGTGTGCTGTTTCGAGGAATGGGCCCGCGACCGCCGCCCGCCGCGGGTCGTCGGCTCGCTGCTCTGCTCGATCGTCGGAAGCCAACCGGCCATTTCGACCGGCGAGCACACCGACGCCCTGCCGATCGGAACGCATGCCGCGCTGGCATTCCGCCTCGACCTGCCGCCCGCCCGGACGCGGACGCTGCGGATCGCCGTCAACCTCCACCGCTTCGGCCCCAAGCGATTCGAAACCAAACAGCAGATCGTCCTCTACCCGCAACAAACGCCCGAGGCCGCCTGCGAATACTCGATCCGCGCCGCCGTTGACGGCCTCGCCGCCGACTGGCCCGCGCTTGTGCGGGCGAGCTACACATGGTACCAACGAATGCCCGTCTTCCGCCTGCCGCGGTCGTCGTGGGCGGCCGACCTCGCCTGCGCCCTGGAGCTGCCCCGCGGCAACACCTGGAGCCGCAGGACGTCCTCCGCCAGCCGTGGTACACCTTCTGCCGCGTGCACGGCCACAATCCGTACGGCTGGTGGAGCTACGGGATGCACGCCCACGAGCACCTCTCCACCTTCGTCACGAATCTCACCGAACCGACGCTCTCACAGAGCTACCTTCGCGGCCACTTCCAGGTGCAGGAGCCCGACGGCTTCATCCAATACGGCGTCAACCACCGCGGCGAGAACTGCAATCATGATCGGATCGCCACGTGCCCGCTCCTGATGACCGAGGCGTGGACGGCGTATCTCTGGAGCGGCGACCGCGCGTTCCTCGCCCAGGCGTACGAGGTCGGCGGCCGCTACGTCCGCTGATGGCGCTCACCCGCTCGGACGCGCGGCCGCGTCCCGCTCCAGCACTGGCACGACTACATCGAGACCGTCCGCGACGATCGCGACCTGGCCACCTGGACCGCAACCGACGGCGCCGAGCACCAGGAGGCCCTCAACCTGAACTGCTACCTGCTTGGCGAGGAGCAGTCGCTCGCCGCCATCGCCCGCGAACTTGGCCGCACGGATGAGGCCGAAAACTGGGCTGCCGACGCTCGCAGGCGGACGGCCCTCATGCGCGAACACCTCTGGCACGCCGAAGATCGCGTCTACTACGGCCGCGACACCGCCGGCGACCGATGGGCGCGGGTGATGGACATCTCGACGTTCCTCCCGCTGTGGTGCGGCCTGGCCACGCCAGAGCAGGCGGAACGTATCGCCTCCCTCCTGCACGACCCGCAGACCTTCGGCACGGCCTTTCCCGTCGCCACGCTCGCCGTCCGCCACATGCCGGACCGGCAGCGGGGCGTGTGGCATTGGCGCGGTTCGAACTGGGTCGAGATGACCTGGCTCGTGATTCAGGGTCTGCGGCAATACGGCTGCTACACAGAGGCCGCGCGGCTTGCCGAGATCAACTGCCGCATGGTCTTCGACACGCTCGAGCGAACCGGTCACTTCCGCGAGTTCTACAACTCACTGACCGGCGAGCCGTCCGATCTGACCGATTACATTTGGACGTCGATGCCGGCGATCATGGCTGTCGAGGTCTTCCTCGGCATTCGGCCGACGGCCGAAGGGATCGAGATCCTGCCGGCCCTTCCAAACGGATGGGATGACATCGCGATCGAGAATCTTCGCTGCCGCCGGACCCGTCTCTGCGTCCGCGTCCGCCGCGACGCGAACGCGACCTTCGCGACGGCGACGGTCAACGGCCAGCCCCGTGAAACGCACAACGGCCGAGGCATCCTGATCCCCTGGGCGGAGGCGCCGTCGAAATGCCGGATCGAGATCGTCCAGCCGGCGACCCTCCAGGATCACACTCTCCCTTGAGCGTCAACCTCGCCACATCGAGCCGGCTCGCGCCGAGTCGGGCCACCTTCCATAGAACCCCCCAACCGACGCACCGCGACCCGCCGCGGTCACCGCTGAGCCGGGACCGGGCAACTGCCGACCTTATCCGCCTGCAAGACAACTACGACAAACCGACTCCCGAACCTCCGACGGCCGACCGTCCCATAGCCGCTGCGCCGTACCCGGCAGCTCTCAACGCTTACCGAAGAATCTTCTTGACATCCTGCGAGGTGGGCTTTACCATTGAGCATATCCACGTTGGCCGGTTGCGCGAAGGCTTCGACAGCTCTAGGAGGCGACGGGCAATCAGCAGCAAATCCGTCGCAGCGGTGCCGATCCTCGCTCGGGCGCGTTGCCTTGGCGATGCAATCGGGTCGGCCCTTGCGGTGCGACGGAAGCACATTTCTCTTTTGGAGGAGGCAAAAGCCATGAGAAAAGTGGTCTTGGTGTCTGTTCTTGCGGTGATGGGTGCCGTGGTCGCCTCATCGCAGGCCGTGCCCGGTTCCGGCCCGATCGTCTACATCGACGATCACTTCGAGACCGGCACGCTCGAGGGCTGGACGCCCTACGGCGGCCCGCGCGTGGCGGACAGGTTCTTGTTCAACGACCCCTACAGCCCTCCCGGCGGCGAGCATTGGGGTGTCGGGCAGGATGCCTGGGGCGGCACGGTAAGCGGCGGCATCTACAAGCGATTCTACGATCACTACCTGCCCAACGAGATCAAGTACTTTGAGGCCCTCGTCGAGGCGTTCTCCGTGGACTGGAACTTCAATCCGACGCCGGGACATGTCAATATCCGCATCGGGAAAGATCCCACGGGCGGTACCGACCCTGCGGCCCCCAGCGTGATCTGGAGCCCCTGGTACTGGGGCGACTGGGCCGTACTCAAGATCGAGCAACCCTGCATCGAGGGGTGGGAAACGGTGTTTGTCGACTGGTTCGCCCCGTGGGCCACGGGCCCCATGGTGGCCAAGGTCGACTGGGTACGCGTGTGGCAAACGCCCGAACCCGCCTCGCTCCTGTTGCTGGCGCTTGGCGTTCCGCTGATCCGTCGCCGTCGAAGCGCCTGACCCGCACGGCCGCGAACGCGCGCAGCCGGTTTTCTTCGTGACCAGTTCGACATGAGCCCCCTGGCGGCCAGGGGGCTTTTTCTCTATTTTCTCCGTCGTTGCATAGCGCAACGATTGGAAAACGAGAAAGCGAAAAAGCGGCAAGGGGGAAACTCTCCGCGCGATTCATCGTCCGTCGCGCCTGTGGACTGCGGTGGCAACGCCACCGCTTTGGATCGGACGGGTTGCCGCACGCCAGCGCGTCCCGACGCGCCCCGGGAAAAGCGGCGGCAAGGCCGCCGCATTCCAAATCGCGCAGGCCGTCCCGCACAAGACGGACCGAGCGACCGCTGCTCGGGGCGCGCTCGGGGCAGAGTCTTCCAACGCAAGCGACGCACAAGACGCGCGCATCATTGGGCGCGGTCAAGGGACGCCCTGAGTTTTCTCATTCTTCCGCTTTCCAGCATTGCCGCATACAACGCTGGAGGCCCCCAAGACGACACCCACTGTTGGCACAAAGACGTCACGACCTGCGAGACAACCTCTTCCCGATCCCTGGATCGTCGCCCCGAAACTCACAGGGGAATCGGGGCGGTGCCCGCCTCTCTTGACCGGTGCGCCGGCGGCGCCTATATGGATCGGCCAGCGCCGGACCGTGGCGAGGTCGATCGGATGACGGCGCCGGGCACCGGAGACAGGAGTCTCGTTACCGATGCCGCACTGGCTCCTGAAGGCTGGGGTGCAGGGCCTGCTGTCGATCCTGCCGGGGTCGCACTCGCTCAACTACCTCTTTCAGAAACACGTCAGCCGCTCGCTCGACCTCACCCCCGCCCGGTTCGAGACGAAACTGCGAGAGGCCGCCCGCCATTACGCGTACTATCGCGAGGCGGCGCCGACGCCTCACCATCCGTTTCGCGTGCTGGAACTCGGTACCGGTTGGTACCCCATTCTGCCGATCGCCCTGTACCTGTGCGGGGCTTCATCGATCCGAACGCTGGATCGGACCGCCCTGCTGAACGCCCGCCGCGTTCGCATGGTGCTGGAGCGATGCGCTCAATACGCCGAGGGCGGACGCCTCGGAGAGTTCCTGCCGGCGATCCAAGAGCAACGCATTCACGGAATCCGTGCGGCGCTGCGTACCGACAACGCCGCACCGATCGCCGAGCTCCTCCGGCCGCTCAACATGGAGTACATCACCTGCGATGCTCGCAGCGTCCCCCTCGAAAACGCGTGCGCGGATTTCATCTTTTCGAATGTCACGCTGGGCTGGATCCCGCAGGATGTGTTGCGGTCGATACTGATCGAGTTTCGCCGTCTGATCGCGTCCGACGGCGTGATGTGCCACTCCATCGACCTCACCGACCTCTACGCCGCCTTCGACAGACGTCTGTCGCCCTACCATTTTCTGCGTTTCTCGCCGCGGGTCTGGCGCCTGTTCAACAACTCGATCCAGTATCAGAACCGGCTGCGAATCTCGGACTACCGGCGGTTGCACGTCGACGCGGGCTTCCGGATCGTCCGGGAGGATGTCAACCCGGGGTCAATCGATGCCCTCCGCCAAGTGCCCTTGGCCGAGGTCTTTCGCGGATACGCCCTCGAGGACCTCGCGGTCACCAGCGCATGGATCGTGTCGCGTCCGCGTGACGCCTGACCGGCATCACGGCCCCGCCGTCGCGTATCCTGGCCGGCAGACTCCGCGGAGCTCGCGGGCCCATGCCCGATGCGTCACTCAAGTCCGGCGGCCGGGATGTCCGATAAGCGCATAGCGGCCCTGCATGGCCGACCGGGGGTGGTCTGCCCCGGCCCACGCAGGCCCTCGGTGGAATGGGCCATGAACGAAGTGCTTGACCAGGCCGAGGTCGACGCCCTCCTGGCTGCCGTCGACACCGGCCACGTCCCGGAAGCGGCGCCGGACGCCGGTTCCGCTCGACCGCAACCGTGCGAGCGGGAAATCCGACCCTACGACTTCAAACGCCCCGAGCGCGTCAGCAAGGATCAGATGCGGGCTCTGGAGGCGATCAATGAGGGCTTCGCGCGAAACATCGGCGCGGCGCTGTCCGGGTTCCTGCGAACGATCATCGAAGTTCGGGTCGCTACGGCGGAGCAGCTCACGTACAGTGAGTTCATCCACTCCCTTCCGAACCCGACGTGCTTCAACCTCGTGTCATGCCCGCCGCTCGAGGGAAAAATGTGCCTCGAGATCAGCCCGCTGATTATCTACCCGATCATCGATCGGCTCCTGGGCGGCTCGAACGCCGACATGTTCATTCCGCAGCGTCCGCTGACGGCCATCGAGTGGCGGCTCGTCAAGCAGATCACGGACCGGGCCATGGATCACCTCACGGAGGCCTGGTCGGCGCTGATCGACATCCGTTTCGAGATCGCCGAAACGGAGTCCAATCCGCACCTGGTGCAGATCGTGGCGCCCAACGAAGTGGTCGTCGTCGTCGGACTCGAAATCAAGATGGGGCAGCGGGCGGGCACCATGAGCCTGTGCATCCCGTTCAACGTCATCGAGCCGGTCATCGGAAAGCTGGCGACGCAGACCTGGCTCGCCTATCAGCGCAAGGCGACCAGCCACGACCAGATTCAGCGCGTCACCTCGCAGCTCCGCACCGCCGCCGTAAGCCTCCGCGCC
Source organism: uncultured Planctomycetales bacterium (assembly GCA_964617025.1). Taxonomy (GTDB): domain Bacteria; phylum Planctomycetota; class Phycisphaerae; order UBA1845; family PWPN01; genus CAZMVY01. The sequence continues at coordinate 97,736 of CAZTVU010000001.1, forward strand.
TTCCTCGGCGAGACGCACATCACCGTCAACGACCTGCTGAACCTGCAGCCCGGCGACATCCTGAAGACCGAAAAGCCCAGCAGCGCCGAGGTGATCATTCAGATCGAGGGCCGCAACAAGTACGCCGGGCGCATGGGCCGATACAAGGGGGCGCGCGCCATCCGCATCACGCGCCTGGCCGATCCCGCCGAGCCCTCGATCGATCCGGCGGGTCTTGCGGATATCATCCCCGATTCCCCGAACAAGCCCTACGACGTCCGCAGGATCATCGAGGGGATCTTCGACGGGGGGGACTTCTTCGAGGTCCAGGAAGAC
>CAZTVU010000002.1:0-54853 GCA_964617025.1 uncultured Planctomycetales bacterium
CCGGGCTTGGATGCTCATCGCTCGGCGTATCGCAGCGTTACCGGCCCAAGAAGGCCCGACTCGAGCAGCGGCATATCCTTTTTGAACTTCTTAACGTTCGTCTTCGTCAGCCTTTGGCCGGGGGGCAGGGCGGCGTCCCCGATCAGGCGATTCGGCCACAAGTTGACCACGGCGATTTGCAGGGCGTTGTCGGTGGGCCGAAGGGCCTCGGTGATGTTGACGTGCCACGGGGCCGTCCATATGACCCCGAGGTCTTTGCCGTTCAAAGTGACCTGCGCCACGTTCTTGACCCTGCCCAGATCCAGATAGACTTCCCTGCCGAGCCGGGCTGGCGGCGCCGGCAGATAGAACCGCTTCTCATAAACGGCCTTGCCCGAGTAGTACTTGATGCCGGGCTCGGATCGGCCGGTCCAGTCCTCAAGCCGTTCGAACACGATGGACTCGGGTCCGCCCCAGCGCGGATCGAACTTCACCGTCCACGCCCCGCGCAGTTCGCTGGCCGTAGTGAGCACGGGTACGTTTGGTGCCGTCGAATCGCCTGCGCCATCCGCCAGCCCGCGAAAGACCACGAACCAGGACTGTCGAGGGGCGAATGCCAGCGGAAGGGCAGTTCGGCCGTTTTCTTGTCGGAACCGGCGGGCATCCCGTCGCTCGCCGGTAACGGCGTCCCAGAGTTCCGGCTGCTTGTCCGCCACGCGAAAGACGCAATCGGCCCGTTCCTCGCGGTCCCGCTGATTGGAGACGAAGTAGATCTGCACGTCGCCGGCTGCGCGGTGAATGAAGTCCAGCCGGGCATCCGGGCCGGTCGCGTGGTACTCGAAGTCCGGCGGAACCCCGTCGGCGGCAAGCACCTCCGAGAGCGACTTGCCCCAGATGATGCGCCCCAGGCCCACCTTTCGCTCGGTCACCGTGCGACCGTTCACGTCGCCCCACAACGCATCCGCCAGACGCCGCACCTCGGCATCGCACTCGGGGTAACCGGACAGCCCCGGTGCCCGTTTGGCCTTGGGGCCGATGACCGTCGCACCGGCCTCGACGAGCTCTCGGACCTTCCGCAGGATCCTCGGAGACATGGCCCTGCGTTCCGGGAGCACGAGCAACCGGTAGCTCATTCCGTCCGGCAGCGTGAGGCGCCCCGCCTTCGCCTGCAGTCGATTCAGGAGCACATCGGCGTTTGCCACGTCGCAGTCGTAGCCCGCAGGTAACGCGGGTTTCATGTACTCCCGGGCGGGTACGTAGTTCGGCACGTCCTCGCCGTAGAAGTACAGCAGATCGGCCACGAACAGCCCCTGCCGAAGCATGTACTGGCAGCGACTCAGGTATCGCATCCAGCCGTGGCTGAGGCCCCACCACGTCACGTGCCGGTCGAAATGTGTGCCTGCGGCCTCCCATTGGTAGCCGGGGAGGGCGTCGGCGTCGCCTTGATGCACATAGAAGCACAGCACGTTTCGCGTGAGGCCGGCGCAGAACGCCCGGTCGCCGATATCCTTCAGGTCGAAGAAGTCCTCCTCCCAGTTGGGTCCCATCGAAGTGAACGCCTCGGCCTGGCACACCGGCTTGCCGTAGATATGTGCGGCGGAGGCCGCCTGGCGCACGGTGTCGCAGATCCGGTAATTGTCCGGATCCGCCCATATGACCTTGCCGTCGGGCCTTTCCGGCACCCGCTTCCAGAACTCGCCCATCGGGATGTCGTTGGTACCGACGAGGTCGAGCGCATCGATGCATGGCCAGAACGGTCCGCCCGATTCGGGGTGCGTGCCGAGCCCGTGCCGTGCGGCCAATTCGCGCATGCGACGATAGTGCCCCGCCGCAAAGAGGTCTCCGATCGTCCGCCGATAGTCCCACAGGAACCGGTTCGACACCCCGCGACTGCCCACGATCCTGCCGGCAAGCACCGGCAGGTAGGGAAGCAGGTCGTAGCCGCGCCGAGCCTTGAACTCCTCCCGAAACGCGGGCGTCCAGTTCATCTGCAGGCCGTTGGGTCCGCACACCTCGTAGCTGTCGTCGTGGACGTACCTGAGCGTCTTGCCGGCCAGGGTGCCGGCTTCGGCGATCAGCCTGGCCCCTGTCTCCGCCCAATGGGCATCCATGGCCGCCGTGCTGAAGAAGTCGATCTCGAGTCCCTGCGAACCCGGACTCACGCACTTGGTTTTCGCCCCCAGCAGGGTGTAGCCGAATCGCAGAACGGTCCAGGCTCCGTTGGGCGCATCCCATGTCAGGCGGCCGGCGGAATCCATGTGCGCTGACAGATCAACGACGTCGCTCGGATCGCAATCTCGCTCGCCGGGCGTCTCCGGTTCTTCCTCGTGCAACCGGTCCGGAGGCATATTCAGCCACGCACGGGCGGCCTTGACATCCCAGTGCTTTAAAGGCTTGGCGTTCGCCGGGCGAGTTCCGGTTGGATACGCCACGACGGCGACATCGCGATAGTACCCCTCGCGGCACTCGGGCCGGGGCAATTCCCGTCGCACGGCCTCCGGTCCCTTCACGTCGATTGCCGACCAGACGAGCGTTTTCGCCGCGTGTTCGGGCGTCACCCACGTGCCGCCCGCATTCCACCCGCTGCAGAGGTTCACACCGACCTCGATTTCCAATCGGGCGGCCTCGCGCAACGCGTGCCGATACAGGTCGAGCCACGCCGGGCTCATGAATACAGGCCCCTTCGGTGCGTCCGGACCGCCCTCGCCGGCGTCGAACAGCAGCACACCGCCGAGGCCCTGTCGCTTCATTTCCTCCAGATCCATTGTGATGCCCGCAGGCGTCGCGTAACCGTCGAGCCACCACCAGTATGCCCAGGGTCTGGCGGATTGGGGCGGCGCGGCAAACCCCGCTTCGAGATCGGCGGCACCCCCAAGCGCGGGAACCTGGACAACGAGAAGAAGTGCCGTCGCCGAACCTGCCAACGAGTGGTTTATCATTACCGGGCCTCGCTATTCCGCCTCGGGCGGCTATCTTGCGAAAGCCGTGCGGCGGGCGTCAGCCGTTGTATTGAACCGCATGGCCAATCCCGCATAGAGTACCCCTACGCGGGCACGCGATCCACTGCGGATGCCCGCGCGGGGCTGCAAGTGTTCATTACCCCAAAATGGGGCAGTGCCAAGCCGCGACATCCACTTGTTGAGGCACGGCGACTAAAAAAGTTTAGTTTTCTTTCGTCACCATTACTGTCGTTATAAGATCTTGTGAATACGATAGTTGTGATCATTCGCGAGACCCCGTCGGTTCAGGAGTGCGATTGGAAAAGGCGAATCTTGTGTTGACAGCTAAAGGACACGCCGGTAGTATGGGGAGACATGGAAGGGGTTCGGTGAATTCTTCCGGATAATCCAGGGAGGTGGGTGCAGGGAGAGCGTCGACGTGCCGGCGGAGCGGTGCCACATGCCAGATGTGGCTTCATAATGTTTAGGGCGAAGAGGTTTGGTGCAAGTCCCTTTTTGATGAAGGAGCGAAGCATGTTGCGAGTTACGTTTGTTGGTATGGCCTTGCTGGGACTCAGCGTCTCGGCGGCGATGGCGGCACCGGGCGATTCGTGGATTCTGCCGATTCACCATCGTGACGGCGGCGGCTGGACTGAACTGCCTGGGGCCGGTTATGGCGGGTCAAGTGCCTGGCAGGCGAGCGGGGCGGACGGCGTCCGCCGCGTGTACTGGGAGCTCGACGGCCCGGGCGTTCCCACAACCACCGAGCTGTACACGATTCAGGCCTTCGCGCCGACGGCGGGACCGGGCAACTGGCAGCCGATCGAATCCCAGTTCAAAGGCGTCAACGGCGAGACCTATCCCATTGAGCCGCTGATTCCCTGGGTGGGCGCTTTCGGCACGAACCACCAGTACATCGGCAGCGACTTTGGTGACGCCGAGCGCGGGACATTCGACGCCACCGGCCCCGGGCCGCACACACCCGATAGCGCTGACTACAATGCCGGCGCCGGCGGCACGTACATGTGGCTGACCAAGGGTTCGTGGCTGTACGCCAAGTGGGACTTCCCTTGGTCCATCGACCGTGCATGGAGCGCTCTGAAGCTGACGCAGGTCACGCCGGAGCCGACGAGCATGATCCTGCTGGCTCTTGGCGGCGCGGCGGTGCTGCGTCGCAAGAGCCGTGTCTGATGCGGGCGTAGCGGAACGCTGCAAGTGAGGAAACGGAAACTGGCAGAGCAGGGACGCGCGGCGTGCCTGCCCTGCCAATCCTTTGCGCGGATGAGGAGGATCGCATGGCGATGCGAAGCTTGGCGATCGGAATCGTGATGTTGGTGGCAGGGGGGTCGGCCGCGGGCGCCGTGGTCTTCTACGACGGCTTCGAAACGGGTATGTCCAACTGGAGCGCATGGCAGGATCTGAGTTGGGTCAGCGGGACGGCCGGATGCAACAGGGAATCCAACTGTTGGGGGCCGTTCCAGCTGTTTCAGTCCGATAATCACCCGCGGACGGGGTCCAAGTGCGCCCGCCAGGAGCAGGCGCAGCCGTGGTGGTACGGAAGCCGGATCGCCACCCCACTGATCCTTCCGCCGGACAAGACGGTTCGGCTGAGCGTATGGCAGTTCGAGGACGCCAACCCCATGTTCCGGCAGCCGGCGACGAATCCGCCCGCGCCCGGCGATCCGCGCCAATACCACGACCACGACCAGGTCCAAGGGTGGGTCTGTCTGATGGGCGGCGAGGGCGGTGAGGAGGAGACGGAGTTCTTCGCCATCGGCGTGCATGCGCACTGGGCCAGCCCGGAGCCCGTCCTGGACTGGTGGCGGAACCTGTCCTGGTCGACGGGATGGGACTCCTGGCACACGACGTCCTTCGCCCGCGCGCAGGGGTTTCGCCACCTGGAGATCTGGGTCCATCCGTACACCGGCGGGCCGGCCGACGTGCAGTTCTTCATCAACGGCGAGAAGGTCGGCGAGGCCCCCCGTTTGCCCGGATCGACCTCCACCGGCGTGCCCGTTCGGTGGATTGCTCTTGGGGCCAACCCGACCTATATGGCCGAGGACTACATCGCCAACACGTATGAGTTCTTCTGGTACGACGACGTGAAGGTGACGGTCGGCGCCCTCGGCGATTACGACGACGACGGCGACGCGGACCTCGCGGACTTCTCGCACTTCCAGACCTGTTTCAACGGCCCCAATCGGCCCGCGGCCGATCCGGTCGCCTGCCTGGATGCGGACATGGACAGCGACGGCGACGTGGACCTGGCGGACTTCGGCGTGTTCCAGGCCTGTTTCAACGGGCCGAACAATCCGGTGCCGGCCGCCTGCCGCTAGAATGACGGGAGACGGCACCTCGTCCTCGCGCAGGTCGTCCGGACTCCGTTGACGCATGTTATGCGTTCGCGTAATCTGCGTCGGTCATCCGCAGGCGCGATGCGAGGGAAGGTGCCGCATGTCCGACTCCGCCGCCGTATGCTCTGTGTGTCGATTGGTTTTGCGCTTGGTCGTTCCGCTCGTCATGCTGTCCGGCTGCGCGTACGAGCGGGAAATTGCGGATCGGCGGTTCGCGGCCATGAGCGTCGAAACGCCTGAAGCGCCGCCCGATGCGGCAGCCCTGGAGGAGGAACGGGTGCCGCCGGCGATGAGCGCGGCTTTGGGCAGGCCGGCCGCGGACGCGGCGAACGCGGGCCGCATGGAACTCGCGAGCTACTCGCCCGAGGAGGCGGCAGCGACGGCCCCGGCCCGGCGGATGCTCGTCTACAACGCGCGACTTGGCATCTCCGTCGCCGATGTGGACTCGGCGATGAAGCGGGCCGAAGCGTTGGCCGCCGAGTTCGAGGGCTACGTGCAGAAGGCGTCGGCCCGCGAGGTCACGCTGCGGATACCGGCGGCGAAGTTTCGGGACGCCGTGGAGAAGCTGTGCGCCTTGGGCGCCGTCACCGACAAGAACATCGAGGCCATGGACATCACTGAGGAGTTCATGGACCTCGAACTGCGGCTGGCGAACGCCCGGGCCTTGCGAAAGCGCCTGGAGGAGCTCCTCAAGCGGGCCGAGACCGTCAAGGAGACGATCGAGGTCGAGCGCGAGTTGAACCGCATCCGCGAGGAGGTCGAACGGCTCGAAGGCCGCATCCGTTACCTGTCCAGCCAGATCGCCTTCAGCACGATCATCGTAACCTGGAGGCCCATTGAGCAGCGTGTGACGCGGGGCCGGCGTCCGGCGTTGCCGTTCGCGTGGCTGCGGGAACTGGGCGTTGAGCAGTTGATCGGTCGGCCGTGAGGCCTGCGGTGCACGTGCACGCAAGGAGAGCGGTCATGAAGAGGTGCGTGGTACTGCTGGCGGCCGGTGCGGCGGCCGCTCTTTTCGGCTGCGACGCCATGCCGACGCCCAAGGGTTTCGTCCGTGTCGACCCGCCGCAAAGTTACACCTATCGGGCGGTTTCGGCCGACGGCGCCGTCCTGTCGGTGCGCACGGAGGAGAACCCGCGCGACGGCACGCTCGAGTTCTGGTCCAGGGCAATCGGCAACGAGTTGATCGATGCCCGCGGCTACAAGCTTGATGCCCGCCGCGATGTCAAGAGCCTGGGCGGCACGCCGGGCGTCGAGATGCTCATGAAGTCACAACTCCAGGGCGTCGACTACTTGTATCTGCTGACCGTTTTCGTGAAATCCGAGCGAGTGATCGTCTTTGAGGCGGCCGGGCCGGTGTCCACCCTGGAATCGGACGTGGACGCCATCCGCGAGGCCGTTCGGGCGTCGAAGCTACTGTGAACGGGCTTCGGCCTTCGCAAGGCACTTCATCGACCCCCGCAGGGCGATCGGTCGAGGGCCGCGACCTTGACGCGTTCGGGGCATCCGCCTATCCTTCAAGTTTCCCGACCTGTGATCAGGCGGGATTCCCTTTGCGTAACCGGTTGTCCGCCATGGCGTTAGAGGATCTCCGCAAACAGATTGACGCCCTCGACGAGCAGATCGTCGACCTGTTGAATCAGCGCGCAAGGATCGTCATCGAGATCGGCAAGATCAAGAACGCTCAGGGGACGCCCGTCTATTCTCCGGATCGCGAGAAGGCCGTTCTGGAAAAGGTGCGGAATGCGAACCGCGGCCCGCTTCCGAACGGCACGATCGAGGCGATTTACCGGGAGTTGATGAGCGGTTCTTTTGCGCTCGAGAAGCCGCTTCGCATCGCCTTCCTCGGCCCCGAGGGCAGTTACTCCCACCTGGCCGCCATGGGCAAGTTCGGGGCTTCGGTCGAGTACGAGGCCGTCACCGACATCCGGGGGGTCTTCGAGGAGGTGATGAAGGCTCACGCCGACTTTGCCATTGTTCCAATCGAGAACTCCACCGGCGGCGGGGTCATCGATACGCTCGATGCGCTGGTCGACTCGGATGTCCGCATCTGTGCGGAAATCAACCGGTTCATCCACCATAACCTGATGGCGAACTGCCCGCTTGAGGCCATCGAACGCGTGTACTCGAAGCCTGAGGTCTTCTCGCAGTGCCAGCGCTGGCTCTCGGAGACGGGCCTGATGACCAAGACGATCGCCGTGGCCAGCACCAGCAAGGCGGCCGAACTGGCCCGCAGCGAGCCCAGTGCGGCGGCGATCGGCAGCTCGCTGGCCGCGGAGCTCTACGGTCTCAAACTGGTCTGTGCCAACATCGAGGATAATCCGCACAACGTCACCCGTTTCTTCGTGATCGGCAAGGAGAGCGCCAAGCCGACGGGCGACGACAAGACGTCCGTCATGTTTATCACGGCGGACAAGCCGGGCGCCCTGGTGGACGTCCTGGAGGCCTTTCGCAGCGAGAACGTCAACCTGTCGTTCATCCAGTCGCGGCCGAGCAAGAAGCGGAACTGGGAGTACTACTTCTTCGCCGACGCCAAGGGTCATGTACAGGATGAGAACGTGCGGCGAGCGCTGGCGAAGGCGGCGGACCACTGCCTGCGGCTGAACGTTCTGGGCTCGTACCCGCAGGCGCCCGAGCCGACGTAGCCGGGGTCGGGAGTCCGGGGTTCAGGGTTTAGGGTTCAGGGTTTGGGGTTTGGGGGCGCAGCCCGAGCGACCGAGCAGAAAAGAACGATGAACGAAGAACGATGAATGATGAACGGACGGACTGCGAACCAACGATTTCGCGATTAGCCGACCAAGCGACAAGCGACTATCCGGAATAACGGGCTAACGGAATGACGATTTCCCGAGTAACCGAGTAACTGAGGAACCGAGTAACCTCTCGCCGAAATAACGGGCAGGCGGAGGAACCGAATCACCGAGTGATGGAGCTTTCGATGCGACGACCATTTGTGGCGGCGAACTGGAAGATGAACCTGACCCTGGCGGAGGCAAAGGCCCTCGTCGCCGGTCTGCGGGAGAGAGTACCGTCGGGCGCACCGATCGATCTGGCCGTGTGCCCCTCGTTTCACCTGCTGTTCCCGATCGGTAAGGAGATCGAGGGCTCGCCGTTCAAACTGGGGGCGCAGAACGTGTACTTCCAGGAGAAGGGGGCGTTTACGGGCGAGATCGCTCCATTCATGCTCAAGGATGCGGGGTGTGCGTACGTGATTATCGGACATAGCGAGCGTCGGCATATCCTCGGCGAGACGGGCGACCTCCTCGCCAGGAAACTGCGGGCGGCCCAGAAGGCCGGCCTGCATGTCATCTACTGCGTGGGCGAGAAGCTGGACGAGCGGCAGGCGGGGCAGACGGAGGCCGTTCTTGACCGGCAGATTGCGGAGGTTTTCGGGCCGGATGTCGAACTGACGGGCGTCACGATCGCGTACGAGCCCGTGTGGGCCATCGGCACGGGTCAGACCGCGACCCCGGTCCAGGCCCAGGAGGCGCATGCATTCATTCGCAACAGGATGGCCTCCATGTATAATACGGGGCTCGCCGCCTCCCTGCGGATTCAGTACGGCGGCAGCGTGACGGCCGCCAACGCGAAGGAGCTGATGTCGCAGCCGGACGTGGACGGGGCATTGGTCGGGGGGGCGAGCCTGAAGGCCGACGACTTCGCCCGGATCATCGAGGGCACGATCGAGGCCAAGGGGCTCCGCTGATGCGTGGATAACGGGCGCATGGCCCGGTGAAACGAGGATTGACGGATGGACATTCTCGGAATGAGTGTATGGCATTACGTGACGGCGACGCTGTTCGCATTGATCTGCCTCCTGCTGATCCTGGTGATCCTGATCCAGAAAGGCCGGGGCGGCGGGTTGAGCGGGGCGTTCGGCGGCGTGGGCGGTCACAGCGCCTTCGGAGCGAAGACGGGTGACGTCTTCACGTGGATTACGGTCGGGTTGGCGAGCGCGTTTCTGGTGATGGCGGTGATTCTGAACTTCGTTTTCGTGAAGCTGCCCGCCTCGACCGGAAAGACGGCCCCCGTGAACACCGTCACGACGCAGCCCGCGGCATGATTCTCTCGATGACCGGATATGGCGATGCCGAGCTTGCGGAAGACGGGGTGAGCTACGCGCTCGAGGTCCGCAGCGTCAACAACCGATACCTCAAGGCCTCCATCAAGCTGCCGGAGCACCTGCAGTTCCTGGAGCCCGAGGTGGACAAGCTCGTGCGTCGCCGGCTCGTCCGCGGCACGCTGAACTACAGCCTCCGCGTCCGCGATACCAGTGCGCAGGCCGCCTACGAGATCAACACGGCCGCTCTCCAGGCCTACCTCACCCAATTGAGCGCGGTGCAGCACAGCGGCCCGGTCTCCGTGGATCTGGCGACGATTCTGGCGTTGCCCGGGGTTTGTCAGCCGCCGGAGATGGACGAGGCCCGGCGCGAGCACCAGTTGCGAATCGTCACGACGCTCACGAACGCGGCGCTCGACAAACTGATCGCGATGCGGGCGGACGAGGGGCGGGCGCTGCGGGCCGACCTGCTGAAGCACACGGCGATGATCCGGACGGAGCTGGCGGCCATCGCGGAGCGGTGTCCGCAGGTCGTGGCGGAGTACCACAAGCGCCTGGCCCAGCGGGTCGGGGAGCTGATGGCGCAGGCGAAGTTGCATCTGGAGCAGCAGGATCTGGCCAAGGAGGTGGCGCTGTTCGCCGAGCGCTGCGACGTGAGCGAGGAGATCGCGCGGCTGCGAAGCCATCTCGAGCAGTTCGACCGGTTGTGCGACAGCAAGCAGCACGCGGGGCGGAAGCTGGACTTCCTGGCCCAGGAGATGCTGCGGGAGGCGAACACCATCGGCAGCAAGTCGAACGACGGCGAGATCGCCCGGCATATTGTCGAGATCAAGGCGCTGATCGATCGGCTGAAGGAACAGGTGCAGAACGTCGAATGAAGGCGGGCGTACTGGTTTGCATCAGCGGACCGAGCGGCGTCGGCAAGAGCACGATCTGCCGACGGCTGGTAGACCGCCTGGGCGCGTTCCTCAGCGTTTCGGCAACGACGCGCCCGCGGCGCGAGCACGAGGTCGACGGCCGGGACTACTACTTCATCACCCGCGAGGAGTTCGAGCGGCGCGTGGCCGCGGGCGAGATGTTGGAATATGCCCGGGTGTACGGCGGGCAGTACTACGGCACGCCGGCGGCGCCCGTTCGCGAGGCCCTCGCGGCGGGGCGGGCGGTCATCCTCGAGATCGAGATCGAAGGCACGATCCAGGTCGTGCGGCAGTTCCCCGACGCGGTGACGATCTACGTGCTGGCGCCGACGCCCGGCGAGCAGCAGGTCCGCCTCGTCGGGCGGGCCGCCGACAGCGAAGCGGCCATTCAGGAACGGTTGTCCAAGGCGGACGGCGAGGTGCGGTACGCCAAGGACTGCGGGGTCTACAAGTACTTTGTCGTGAATGCGGTGCTGGACGAGACGGTGGAACGGATCGCGTCGATCGTCGAGGCGCACGCGCGGGGCGACAAGGAGAGTATCGGCGTATGATCGAAGCGTTGAAGAGCGACGAAATCATCAACAAGGTGGGGGGGCGGTTCAAGCTGACGGCGCTGATGCAGAAGCGCTATTTGGAGCTGATGCAGGGCGCGCGGCCGATGGTCGAGCCCGAGGGGAAGACTACGCTGGAGATCATTGCTCAGGAGATCCTCGAGGACAAGATCGGGATCGACTACGAGCACAGCGATATCGACCCGAATATCGGAAAGCCCTAGAGGCGGCCGCGCCATGAGCGACACGAAGGCACCGGAGCCGGGCGTGGGGGAGGGCCGCGAGAGCCTTGCGGGCTACGAGGTGGTCGTGGCCGTCTGCGGCGGCATCGCGGCGTACAAGGTGTGTCACGTGGTGTCGATGCTCGTGCAGCGCGGCGCCGGCGTGACCGTGGCGATGACGGAGGCGGCCACGCGGTTCGTCGGCGTCCAGACGTTCCAGGCCCTCACCGCGCGGCAGGTCTTCACCAGCCTTTGGACGGCCGAGGCGTATCACGACCCCCAGCACATTCGATTGACCGAGTCCGCGGACCTGTTTCTCATCGCGCCGGCGACGGCGAACATCATCGGGAAGATCGCCGCGGGCATCGCGGACGACCTCGTCAGCACGCTGGTCCTGAGCGCGGACTGCCCGGTGATCGTCGCGCCGGCCATGAACACGCGAATGTGGCAGAACCCGGTCGTGCGGGAGAACGTGGCCCGCCTGAAGACCTACGGCTACCGGTTCATCGAGCCGGCCGCGGGGTGGCTGGCGTGTCGCGCCGTGGGGCCCGGCCGCCTGGCGGAGCCCGACGCCATTTTCGCGGAGGTTGTGGACCGTCTCCGCGCGAGGCCGCCGAAGGCAAAAGGCTCCCGGTAGCGAAGAGGCCGCCGCCGTGCGCATTCTCATCACCGCCGGGCCGACTCGCGAGTACTTTGATACCGTCCGGTTCGTCTCGAATCCTTCGAGCGGCAAGATGGGGTATGCGCTGGCGGAGGCGGCGGTGGCGCGAGGGCATGAGGTGATCCTCATCTCCGGGCCGGTTTCCATTGGGCCGCCGCGCGGTGTTCGCTGCATACCGGTTGTGACGGCGTCGGAGATGGCGGCCGCCGCGCGTCGGGCCTTCGACGGGGCGGACGCCGCCATCATGACGGCCGCCGTATGCGACTATCGACCGCGCCGCCGCCTGACGCACAAGCACAAAAAGGGGGCGCGTCCCCTGCGGATCACGCTTGTGCCCACGGAGGATATCGCGGCTTCGCTCGGCCGGCGCAAGGGACGCCGCGTGATGATCGCCTTTGCCATGGAGGACCATGATCATCGGCCGCACGCCGAGGCCAAGCTGGTACGCAAACGCTGCGATGCCATCGTCCTCAACGGTCCCGAGAACATCGGTGCGGACCGTGCCACCGTCGAGGTGCTCGTGGCGGGCGAGGGCTGGAGCGGCCCGTGGCGGGGCACGAAGACTCAGGTGGCCCGGCGGATTCTGCGTCTCCTGGAACGTCTTGTGTGCCGGAAGGCTCCCGTAGCGAGCCGGTAGGCGTTTTCGGCCCGAACCCTGTGATTTCGCTTTGCGACCCCGTCGGAGTGCCGACCCATGACCACAGACCCATGGTCGGACGCGGCGAGCAGCGCGGATGATCGTCGCCGGATGGTTCTCGAGCAGCTCCGCGCCCGGGGGCTGAAGGACGAGCGGGTCCTGGCCGTCATGGAGCAGATCCCCCGTGAGCGCTTCGTCGGCCCGGAGGCGGCCGCCGCGGCCTATGAGGATCGCGCCCTGTCCATTGCAGGGGGTCAGACGATTTCGCAGCCCTACATGGTCGCGGCCATGACCGAATACCTGCGGGTCGCGCCGACGCACCGCGTCCTGGAGGTCGGCACGGGCTCCGGCTACCAGACGGCCGTCCTGGCCCGACTTGCATCGAAGGTCTACACGATCGAGCGGCTCGCGGACCTGTCGCGTTCGGCCCGCGCGAGGCTCGAGGCCTTGGCGATCACGAATGTTGAGTATCGCGTGGGGGATGGCACGCTCGGCTGGCCGGAGGCCGCGCCGTTCGACCGAATCATCGTGACCGCCGGCGCGCCTCGCATTCCCGCCCCGCTCGTGGATCAGCTCGTGGATCGGGGACGGCTCGTCGTGCCGGTCGGCGCATCGGACCTCCAGAGTCTGATCGTGGTCGAGCGGGTCGGCGGGCGAACGATCGAGCGTGCGGTCATGGGTTGCCGCTTCGTGCCGCTGATCGGCGAACAGGGATGGGCGGCCGGGAGCGTGCCCGACGCAGAGGCGTGAGCGCGCGAGGGCCCTCGCGGGCCACGGCCTCACGCCGCCGGCGACGGGAGGGGCTGCGATTCTTCGCCCGGGCGATTCGGCGCGAACCAGCCGTAGATCACGGGCAGCACGATCAGCGTCAGTAGCGTGCTGCTGATGATGCCGCCGATGACGACCGTCGCGAGCGGGCGCTGCACTTCCGCGCCGGTTCGCGTCGCCAGGGCCATCGGGACGAATCCGAACGCGGCCACGAGCGCCGTCATCAGGACCGGCCGCAAGCGGGTGAGGCTTCCCTCAAGGATCGCCTCGCGGAGCGGCCGGCCCTGGCGCCGCAGGCCGTCGATGAACGTGACCATTACCAGGCCGTTCAACACGGCGACGCCGGAGAGGGCGATGAAGCCCACACCGGCGGCGATCGAGAACGGCATTCCCCGGAGCCAGAGCGACAGGACGCCGCCCGTCAGCGCCAGCGGCACGCCCGTGAACACCAGCAGGGCCAGCTGAACCGATCGGAGCGAGGCGATCAGCAGGAGAAGGATCAACCCCAGCGCCAGCGGCACGGCCACGGCGAGGCGTCGGCGTGCGGCGATCAGATGCTCGAACTGCCCGCCCCAACCGAGCCAGTAGCCTTCCGGCAGGCGGCCGAGCCGCCGCTCGACCCGCGCCTGTGCGTCGGCGACGAAACCGCCGAGGTCGCGTCCCCGCACGTTGCACTGCACGACGACGCGCCGCTTGCCGTCCTCGCGCCGGATCTGCCGGGCGTCCTCAACGACCTCCACCTTCGCCACGGCCGTCAACGGGACATAGCCGACGCGCGCGGGGCCCGGCTCGCCCGTGTAGTGGCGAGCTTCCTCCCGTCCCTCGCCGAGGCGAGGCAACGGGACCGGCAGGTTCCGAATCGCGTCCAGGTTTGCCCGCAAGGTCTCCGGCATGCGGACGACGAGCTCGAAGCGACGGTCCCCCTCCAGCACGTGCCCGGCCGAGGCCCCGGCGAGGGCGATTTCGACCACATCCTGCACGTCGCGGACGTTCAGGCCGTAGCGGGCCGCTGCGGACCGGTCGACGTCGATCGTCAGCATCGGCATGCCGGCCACCTGTTCCGTGCGAATGTCCGCCGCGCCGGGAATATCGGCCAGCGTCGCCGCAACGTCGCCGGCGTAGCGAAGCATGGTCTCCAGATCGTCGCCGTAGATCTTCACCGCCACATCGCTTCGCACGCCCGAGACCAGCTCATTCATGCGCAGCTCGATCGGCTGGCTGAACTCGTAGTTCTGCCCCGGCAACTGCCGGACCGCTTGCTCCATGGCGGCCACGAGCTCCTGCTGCGTCCGCGCCCGCCGCCACTGCTCGCGCGGTTTGAGGGTGATGTAGGTGTCGGACACCTCGGGACCGCAGACGTCGGTGACGACCTCCGACGTGCCGGTCCGGGCAAAGATGCATTCAATCTCGTCGGGAAACTCGCGGAGCAGCAGTTGCTCCACCTTCATTTGCATGTCTGCGCTGGCGCTCAGCGAAATGCTGGGCATGCGTGCGGGCTGCAGGGCGATCGCCTCTTCGTCGAGCCGGGGGATGAACTCGCTGCCCAGGCGCGTCGCCAGCAGGCCGGCGACGGCGAGAACAGCCGCGGCGCCGACGACGACCGCCGCCCGAAAACGCAGGACGGCATGCAGGATCCTCGCGTAGGCCGTCTTGGCCCATCGGATCAGGAAGACCTCACGCTCGGCGATTCGACGGGTCATCAGGAGGGCGATCAGGGCCGGCATGACCGTGAACGTCAGGACCATGGATCCGGCCAGCGCCAGCAGCAGGACCTGCGCCATCGGCCGGAACATCTTTCCCTCCACGCCGCCGAGCGCCAGGACCGGCAGGAATACGATGGCCGTGATCATCTCGCCGAAGAGCGCCGGCCGGCGCACCTCGGCGGCCGCGTCGCGAATCAGATCGAACCTTTCCGTGCGTGTCAGGATTCGCCCCAGCTCGCGCTGCCGACGCGCGAGGCGCCGGACGACGTTCTCGACCATCACCACGGTGCCGTCGACGATCAGGCCGAAATCGATCGCGCCGAGGCTCATGAGGTTTCCGCTGATGCGGTTCTCGACCATCCCGACGATGGCGAACAGCATCGAAAGCGGAATGGCCATTGCGACGATGATTGCCGCGCGGACGTTGCCGAGCAGCAGAAAGAGTACCCCGATGACCAGCAGCGCGCCCTCCAGCAGGTTGTTTCGCACCGTGTTCAGGACGGCGTCGACCAGGCGCGTCCGGTCGTAGAGGGTGGTAATGCGCACGTTCTCGGGCAGGCTCTTGCGGGCCTGCTCGATCCGGGCATCGACGCGTTGAGATACGGTCCGGCTGTTCTCGCCGTAGAGAAGGATGGCCGTGCCGACGACGGCTTCGCGGCCGTTGGCCGTGCCGACCCCCGTGCGAAGCTCGTGGCCCACGGCGACGTCGGCGACGTCGCCGAGGTGGAACGGCACGCCGTCGTGCGTCCCAAGCCGGATGTTTCGGATATCTTCGAGGTCCCGTATGCGGCCGGTCGAGCGGATGGTGTACTGCTCGCCGCGGTGCTCGATGTAGCCGCCGCCGACGTCGGCGTTGTTCGCGGCCACGGCCTCGAGCACGTCGCGAAAGCCGATGCCGTACGCGACGAGCTTCATGGGGTCGGGCTTGACGTGATACTGCTTCACGTGACCGCCGATCGTGTTGATCTCCGTGACGCCCGGCACGCCGCGAAGCTGCGGCTTGATGACCCACTCCTGGAGGGTTCGCAGATCCATCGGGGAGTACGGCGTGCCGTCGGGCTTGGGGCCGACGGCGTCGACGCTCCAGAAGTAGATCTCGCCGAGACCCGTCCAGATCGGCCCCAGAAGCGGCGTGGCGGCGCCGGCGGGGAGACCCTCGCGGGCCTCGGCCAGCCGTTCCGCGACCAGTTGCCGCGCCCGGTAGATGTCCGTGCCGTCCTGGAAGATCACGGTGACCTGCGAGACGCCGTAGAAGGAGATCGAGCGGACCTGTTCGACCCCGGGGATCCCCTGCATGGCCCATTCGATCGGAAAGGTGATTTGCTTTTCGATTTCGACCGGCGAGAGCCCCGTAACCGCGGTGTTGATCTGCACCTGCTCGTTCGTGATGTCGGGGACCGCGTCGATGGGCAGTCGGGTGAAATCCCAGATACCGCGTACGACCAGCCCGACTGCCAGCGCCAGCACAAGCCACCGCTGCCGGATCGAAAACGCGAGGATGTGATTGAGCATGGCGCGAAGCTCCGAATCAGTGCTCGTGGGCGGCCTCGCCCTTGCTCATTTCGGCCTTCACGATGAACGCGTTCCGTGCCACATAGCGGCGGCCCGGCTCCAGACCCGCAACGATCTCGGTGTGCGTCGCATCGGACCGCCCGGTGGTGACGGGCAGGGGTTCGAAGCCGTCATCGGCAGCCGCGAATACGACGGGCGTGCGATCGATGAGTTGGACGGCGTCGTTCGGCACCAGCACCCGCACCGTCGCGCGGGCAATCGTGATCGACGCATCGGCAAACATGCCGGGCTTCCATCGCCGGTCGCCGTTGGGGAGGACGGCGCGGGCGGTGGCCGTGCGCGTGGCCTCGGAGACCGACGGACTGACGTAGGAGATCTCCGTTTCCGCATCGAGACCGACGGCGGTCACGCGGACCTTCTGGCCCACGGCGACGCGGGACATGTCCTGGGGATAGACGGTGATCAACACCCAGACGGTGGACAGGTCCGCCAGCACAAAGCATTGCCGCTGATCGGTGACGTACTCGCCCAGCGCACACCGCTTCTCGACGATTGTCCCCGCGAAGGGGGCCCGCAATTCGCATAGGGCGAGGTTCGGCTCGTCCCGGGAGAGCCGGGCGCACTGATCGTGCGGCAACCCAAGCCCGTGCAGGCGGTATTCGGCCGTGTCCAGCTCCAGTTGGGCCTCGGCGAGGGCCTTTCGCACGGAGAGGAACTCCAGATCGGGCATGATCTGCTTTGCATGGAGTTCCTCGGCGCTCTTGACCCTTGCCCGGGCGAGGGACAGCCGCTGCTGTGCCGCCAGAAAAACTCCCTTGGCCTCCGCCAGCTCGCGGCTTTCGAGGACCATCAACACGTCGTTTGCCTGAACGTCGTCGCCCAGACACTTGTCCACTCGGCGGACGAGGCCGGAGACGCGCGGCACGATGTGGGCCACCTTGTCGAGGTCAAGACCGATCTCGGCGGGCAGCCGAAGGGTCTCCTCGATCACGCCCCCGGCCGCAATCGCCGTTTCAATGCCGGATTCGCGAACGGCTCGTGTGGCCAGGACGACCCGGGCCGGGTGACCGTGATCATGGTCGTGCGCGTCGTCCTCGCAGCCCTCGCGCTCGTGCCCGGCGTGGCCGTTTCCGTAGGAGGCGGCCGTTCGGCTGCCGTAGGTGGATACCCAGTACACGCCCGCCGCGCCGCAGGCGGCACCCACGGCGAAGCCTGCCATCACCGCATAGAATCTCATTTGGCACCTATGCCCATACTCGCAAAGAAGCCGCTGAACAGAGTCGAAGGTGGACCGTCGGACGGTTGCGACTCAGAGCTGCAGCGGAAGCGAGACGCCGAGGGATGTCGCGTCGTGCCGCTCGGGTCCTTCCGTGCGATGTGCTGCGTGAGGGCACGTCATCGGATCCGACCGTACGGACGGCATCCAGGCCCACGTGGGCGCCTCAGTTGGAGCCCGGTCGCACCGCTTCGCGGCATGCGGCTCGGCGACGAGCGCTGCTCCTGTCGGGTCGCACGGGTCCCGGGGGCAGTCGGCGCAGTGATGCGAGGTTTGTGGATGGTCGCACTCCTGGCCGAATGGAATGAGGCCGCCCATGCACAGAAGCGGACCGGCCAGGACCGCCAGGGCAGACAGAAAGACGACGATTGAATCCGACATCGATACCGAATCATAGTCGGCCCGGCCGAGCGGGGCAACGCGGGCGTGTTTCGGTCGCGGTTTCGCATTCACCCGTCCCGACGGCCCGGTCTTACGCCCGCCCATAGTGACGCAGCTTCCACGCCCGGTGCCGTTCGTGGCGGCTGCGTGCGGCCGCCGCCAGTCTGTGGATTCGCCGCCAGTGGTCCTTCCAGTTCGACGCATCCCGGCCCCAGCCCGACAGGAAGAGCTTGAGGAAGCGGACCCGGTCGCTTTGCGTGACCGTGAGGCAGCCGTCGAGGCTCGCCTCCAGCCGGGCGATTGCCCGGATCGCCGCGGGCGTGGGCGGTCTTGCGGTCCCCCGCGTAAGGCGCAGCCCGTCGAGATCGACGAGGCACAGTTTGGGCGGTGTCGACCATCCCTCATCCCACTGCACCAGGATGTTGGATGCCTTGAAATCCCGATGGACAAAGCCTCTGGCATCCAGGCGTTTGACCAGATCCGAGAGCCGATCAATCAGGAGATCCTTGGCTCTCCTCTGTGCCCTTGGCGAAAGACGCGAGAGGTCGGCAGAGAGCACCACGTCGAGGTCTCGCGCGTTCGGCAGGGCCTCCGTGATGAGGATGCTGTCAGTGCGTAATCCGAATCGCCGCCGTTCCAGAACCGCCAGCGGTCTGGCCGTTGCGAGTTCGCGATTGATCAGCGCATAGCCGCGTCGCCAGGTCCGAAAGTTGCGTGATTCGCGGAGCAGGAGGGAAAGCCGGCGCTTTAAGTTACGCGCCCTTGGCCGCTTACAGACGATTGCCAGCGGCTCCGGCTCTGTGGGCAGAAGAAGCCGACAAATTATAGCGGAATGTGAATTCTTCAGAACGCTTCCCTGCCCGTCCGCACGAACCCAACGGAGCGGATCGGCCAACCAACTCTCCCATTGCCGGCGACTGAATACGGTGGTCGAGGCCCGCGAGCCGGCGACCGGATGCTTGGCGCACAGGAAGACATGTCCTCGCCAGCCGCCGGGGATGCGGATGCGGGCAAAATACTTGTTGGTTCGCGTGGTTCGGCGGTCGCGCTGCGCGTAAAGCTCGCAGGCGTGGGCACGGGCGCGCTCATCAAGGGCCGCGACGAGCTCGCGAAAGCTCAAGCCGAGCGAGCGTGCATATGGCGAGCTGGTTCGCATTGCGGCCCGCGTCTCCATGTAGCGGTGGAGGAAGCGGATCCGGTGCGTGATGCCGGCGTGGCGACGGAACCACTGATTGAGCTGCGCAAGATTGCGGACGACGGCGATGTCGGAAACGGCTCGCCCGATGCGGACGCCGTGAAGATCCACGAATACGACGCGAGGCGGCCTTGCCGCGTCGTCATCAACCACCAGCAGATTGCCCGCGTGGAGGTCCACGTGATGGAAGCCTGCCTGATGGGCTGTGGCGATCAGATCGGCCACCGCATTGATGATCGCGCTCGCGGCCCGGCGCCGTTGGGCATCCTCGGCAAGGCGGCAGAGGCTGTTCCAATACTCGTTGAGAGGAACGGCATTGGGAATGGCCGACGTGATCAGCAGGCAGTCGGCGCCGCCCCACGGAAGACGTCGATACGAACACGCGATGGGTTCGACGGTTGGGAGGTCGTGTTCTCTCGCATACGACGCGACACGCCACTCGGCCAGGCAGGCGGGCCCGCGGACCCAGCGTTTCGCGTTGGCCAGTAGACCCTTCGCCGTGTAGACCTTCGCGAAGACCTCGCCCGCCGGCGTGCGGATTTGCCAGACCTGTCGGCCGTCGTTTTCCTTGATCAGCGTTGCTCCGGGAACCCGCGAGAGGGAGAGCCACGCATCGGGCTTCAATTCATCGAGGATGGCCAGAAAATCGTCGCGTACGTGCCACATCCAGTCGCCCACGGACCGTCGGATGACGGTGCGCATCCACACGGGGCAAGAGCCGGAGGAGGGGATGGCGCGGGGTTTTTCCGATGCGGCATGCGCCTGTGCCAGTGTCTCGGACGCATACGTGGCATGGAGCAGCTTCATTGCGGTGTTTCGGTACTTCGGCGTCTTGGGAGCCGGATCGCCGGATATCGAAATAGTCTCGTCGAATACTACCGCATACCGAGTGTGCCGGCAAGCCGGGATTGCGGACATTCGTTGCGGCTTTATGGCGGGTGGGCGTTACGAGCATTGACGGGCCGGCTCATAGCGGCTAGGGTTCGCGGGCATGCGGAGCAGGCTGCAAAGCATCGTTTTGTGGATACTCGCGGCGATTGTGACGGCCGCGGTTGGGCTTGCCCTCTTTGCCTACGTAAGTAAGCCGCTGCTGCTGGCCGGGCCGATGGTACAACTCGTTGGCGAAGACGGCTTCTCCGTCGTCTGGTGGGTAAGCCGGCGGGGGCCGGCCGTGCTCGAGGTCGATGTGCCGGGAAGGGGAACGACGCGCGTCAACGCCGAGTGGTCCGGCCCGAACGGGCGGGTCGTCGGCCGCCTGACGCGTCTGGAGCGCAACGCGACAGCCTTGGCGTACCGTTGCGTTCAATACTCATCGCTCGGCATTCGCCATGTGGTCGGGACGGGTCGGACCTTACTGGCACCCAAGCCCAGCGAAGCGCTTCGGTTTGTCGCTATCGGCGACACCGGGTCGGGCAAGCCGCCGCAGTATGACGTGGCGGAAATGGTCGTGGCGGCACGGCCTCAACTGGTGATCCATACGGGCGATGTGGTGTATCCTTCGGGCAGTTGGCCGGACTACATGCCGAAGTTCTTCATCCCATACGAGTCGCTGCTGCGGGATATCCCGATGTACCCGTCCCTCGGGAATCATGACATGAACACCGAGGCCGGCAAGCCCTATCTGGAGGCGTTCGAACTGCCGGACAACGGGCCGGCCGGCCTTCCGCGCGGTGCGAACTATTGGTTCGATTTCGGCCCGGCGCGGTTCGCGGCGATTGACACCAACGCGGGCGAAGAGGTCCTGGCGGGCCGGGTGGCGCCGTGGCTTGGTCGCGTCATGGCCGAGGCTCCGACGACCTGGCGTTTCGTCTTTTTTCACCACCCGCCTTATACGAATGGAAAGAACCATAAGCCTGATGACCGCGTCCGACGGGTTCTGGTCCCGGTGCTCGAGCGAACCGGGGTGGATGTCGTCTTCAACGGCCACAATCACCTGTTCGAGCGGACGAAGTCGATTCGGGAGGGACGGGTCGTGCCGGACGGCGAAGGGGTCTTCTACGTCGTGACCGGCGCGGGGGGCCACAGCCTTTACGCAGAACTTGAGAACCCGCCCGAGTACATTGCGGCGTTCAACGATCAGGTCTTCAGCTTCACGACGGTCGAGGTGTCGGGGGAAACGCTTCGGCTGCGTCAGATCGATCGCGCTGGAGAGGTACTTCACGAGTGGACGTACGTCCGGCCGCCGACTCGCTCGGTCGGTGCCGCGAGCCGGCCGTCGGCGCCCGCGACCGCTCCCGCTTCGGGTCCGGTCGCGATTATGGCCGGGCACGGTTCGTAAGGCATCGCGGCGTCGCGCATCGCAAGTCTGGAAAGCGGAAAAACGAAAAAGCGAGAAGCCCCAGGGCAGCTCTTGGCCGCAACCGAAAGATGCATCCTTCCTGCGTGCCGGTTGCGCCAAAAGCGTCTGCACCGACCTCGACTCGAGCAGCGGTTGCCGCGCCCGTTTTGTACGGCGCGGCCCGCGCGTTTTGCACTGCGGCGGCCGTGACGCCGTTTTTCCTGGGGCGTGCTGTGACGTGCCGGCGTGCGGCGCGAGGGTGTCGGGCTGGCAGCCCGGTCGTCAAGGGAGTTCAGCGTTCCTGCGGCACGGGGTGCGTTGGGGTGGCCGATGCGTCTCGCCCGTCCACTCGGATGTCCGCGCTTCGATCGCCCCCGATGCGCAGGGCGCCCGGCTCGCCGAGATTCGGCCGGAAGTCGCCGATCGTTGCCCCCCGAACGTTGTGCAGGGTCAGGACGGGGCGCGTTGTTGATCCGATGGAGACGCGTCGCAGTGTGAGGCCCTGCGTCTCGGTGCATGTGATACCCGTCCGTCCAAAGGCCGTGATATCTTCGAGCGTCACGCCTTCGAAGGGCTGTTCCGGAAGGCCGGCGATGCGGACGGCCTCCTTCGCGTCTTCGCAGGTCGCGCGGCGGATGTGGATGTTTCGGAACAGCGGCGGCCGGCCCCGGTCGGAGCCGAACCAGGCGCGATAGTCCGTATGCAGGCAGATCGCCTGCGTCGGGATCGTGCCCATTTCGATGTCCTCGTACCAGACATCCTCCACGACGCCCCCGCGCCCCCGCGTCGACTTGAGGCGAATGCCGATGAGCGAGCCGGAGAAGTCGCAGTCGTGGACGAAGACGTTCCGCACGCCGCCCGACATGTCGCTGCCGATCACGACGCCGCCGTGCCCTCGCTTCATGCGGCAGTGGCGGACGACGATATTCTCGGACGGGCGACCCACGCGCCAGCCGTCCTCATTGAGGCCGGACTTGATCGCGACACTGTCGTCGCCCGTCGCAAACGTGCAGCGTTCGATCACGATGTTGCGCGACGAGTCGGCGTTGATGCCGTCGTTGTTGGGGCCGTCGTTGATGATGGTCACGCCCTGCACGAGCACGTTCTCGCAGTAGACGAACTGCACCGTCCAGAACGGGCCGGCCGTGATGGTGACCCCCTCGAGGTGCACGTTGCGGCAGTTGATCGGTTGAAAGAGCTGTGGCCGGAGCGGGTTGTCGGTGTTACCGTATACGCGGTTGCCGACGGGTACGCCTTCGAGGATGCGGCCATAAAGCGCTCGGGCCACGCGGTCCTGCTCCTTCACCCAGCCCCACCACGGCCGGCCCTGCCCTTCGATCCGGCCGGGGCCGGTGACGGCGATGTTCTCACAGCCGTTGGCATAGATGAGCGGTGAATAGTTGTAGCACTCGAAGCCGCCCCAGCGGACGAACACCGGCGGCAGGTAGTCGCGCGGGTCGGTGCTGAAGCGAAGCTCGGCCCCTTCCGCAAGATGCAGTTCGACATTGCTGCGGAGGTGTATGGCGCCCGTCAGCCACGTCCCCGGGGGGATGAACACGCGCCCGCCGCCGGCTGCGGCACAGGCGGCAATCGCGTCGGCGATCGCGCGGTTGGCGGGCGACCGGCCGTCGGCGACGGCCCCGAAGGAGCGGACATCGAACGTGCGACCGGGGAACCGGGGCGCCCGTACGTCCGGCATCGGGAAGGGCGGCTCGGGATTGTGGAGTTCGCTCAAGATGCAGCGGGCCACGCGCTCGGCCAGGAAGCGGTAGCCTTCCCGGGTGAAGTGCACGTTTCGAGGTTGTTGCAGGTCGGCCAGCCGGGGCCGTATGTATGTATGCAGGTCGTTCACGCGGACGCCGTGGGCATCCATAACGGTGCGTGCGATGCGGTTGAAGGCCGCCTCCTGCCCCGCGAGTCGGCCGGCGGCGCCATCGGGGATTGGGGTGGTGCTTGCCCAGATGAGTCGGGCCCCGGTGGCCTTGAGCCGCTTCACGAGCGCGTCCAGATTGCGCTCGTACTCCTCGGCCGTGGACACGCGTTTGCCGCCGATGTCGAGCCGGGTGCCGTTGAGGTGCTTCAGGTCGTGGAGGCCCCAGTTGAAGTGGATGACGTCCCACTTCGTATCGCCGAGCCAGGCATCGAGCTCACGAAGACCTTTCCATGTATCACCCCCGTTCGTGGGGATGCGGCGCGTTTCGGCCTTTCCGCTCAGGATTTTCGCGACCGGGTCGGTGTAGCCGATCGAGATCGAGTCGCCGATGATCAGGACGCGCGGCAGCGGTCCGGGCTGCGTTCGCGGCGGAGCCGCGGCGGCCGGCGCGGCAGCCAGCGTGAAGACTACGATCGACGCCTGGCGCACGGGATACAGCGGGTTCGACATGGGCGTCTCCGGGAAAGGCCTGTCCTCGTTTCACGACCATGATACCCGATGGCGTTGCCTCGACCAGCCGGGGGCGCGCAACGTGGCAACTCGGGGCGGTGCCCGATAGACTGGCGGTGCTTCTTGCGGAGGAATTCGATGACATCACGCGAACGGACGCAGCGCGCCATGAACCTCGATGTTCCGGACCGCGTGCCGGTAATGTGTCAACTTGCGCTGGGGCACTACTTTCTGCACGCGGGTCTGAGCCCGTTTGAGATCTGGTTCACCAGCGAGGGCTTCGCGGAGGCCCTCGTTCGCCTGCAGCGGCGATATCGGTTTGACGGCATCCTCATCAACCTCCCCGGCCGGCCGCCGGACATCGAGCGATACGTTCAGCGCATCGATCGCGGCGAGAGCGAAGACGTCGTGCGATGGACCAACGGCGGTTTCGCGCGACTTCCGCATGATGACAACGCCCACTATGTCACGCCCTCCGGCGAGCCGCCGTTTCCGCAGTTCTCCGCAGTCGACCCTGACAGGCTTTATTATGTCGAGGCGTGGGATGCGACCGGGATCAAATACCCCCACGTGTGGGATTTCGAGCCGGCGCCTCGGCCGCCCGAGGACTTCTTCCCGCCGTACCATCTCGATACCATCCGAGCCGTGCTTCGCCGCGTGCGCGGCGAGGTGAGCGTGCATTCCGAGATCTTCTCGCCGTTCTCGCAGTTGCTCGAGCTGCTGGGCTACGAGGCGGGCCTTCTTGCGATGGTGGACGATCCGGCCAAGGTGCATGCGTGCCTCGAGCGACTGACCGCCGGGGCGATCGATTTGGGCCGTCGCCAGGCCGACTGCGGCGTCGACGCCGTGCTCATCTCCTCGGCGTTCGCCGGCGGCGGGTTCATCGGCCGCGAGCACTACGCCGAGTTCGTGTTGCCCTACGAGCGCCGGGTCGTCGAGGGGATCCGGTCGCACCGCGCGGTGCCGGTGTACACGCACACGTGCGGGGCGATCGGCGACCGGCTCGACCTGATGCTGGAGACCGGCACAACCGGCATCGACACGCTGGATCCGCCGCCGCTGGGGACCGTGGAGCTGGACGAGGCGAAGCGGGTCCTCGCCGGGCGGGCGTTCATCAAAGGCAACATCGACTCCGTCAATACGCTGCTGAACGGCACGGATGAACGATTTCGCGCGGACGTCCGTTGGCGGCTGGAGGTCGGCAAGCCCGGTGGCGGATATGTGCTCAGCTCGGCGTGTTCGGTGGCACCGCGGGTCGCACCGGAGCGTTTGATGCTCCTGGTTGAGATGGCGGAGGCATATGGGAAAACTTGGGAATCAGGCGTGTGAAAGGAACGAGGTGGCGCGAACCGGGTATCGTTTCCCGGGGCGGCTCGGGTCTTTTCGCCATGGGGAGCTGTGCTTGCGTCCGGTGGTGCTGTTACGGCGCGAGCTCGGGAAAGCATCTGGGTCCGTGCCCGAACGTCATTGCCGAATATGTCGAACTTGACGACGGACCTCAGACGGCGTATGCTCCTGAAAACTTCCGGCTAGGTCGCCCCCATCGTCTAGTGGCCTAGGATATCAGGTTCTCATCCTGGAGACAGGGGTTCGAATCCCCTTGGGGGTATCCGAAATATCGGAAATAGCCGGTAAACGTTTGTAAGTGCTTGTAATAGCGGGCTTTGCTTCGGCGTCTGTAAGTCCGCATTTCCTGTGAATTCCTGCGTGTGCCGGCACATATCGGGCTGAACTCCACGCCGCCTTGCTTGCGAAGCCCTGAGAGTACGTGGACGCGCGGTTTTCGCTTGACACACGCGGTTACGCCTCGTAAAAAGAGCATGTTGACGGGAGATTGGGGCTGGGACATCGTCGTGCGTCCCGAGCGCCTCGGCAACATTCTGACGGACGCCATCGATCGGCGTGGACGCGGAGGCGTTTCACATCAGGAGGCGTTGTGTGAGTGGGAAGAGCAGCCCAGCGGGCGCGCGCCCTTGGGTCGTGAGGAATGCCGCCAGCGCCTTGGTGCGCGGGGAGAATGCCGATGAGAAGGTCACAACGAATGCTCCTGGTGCCGGTCGTTTGCGCGGTTGCCGCGACAGCAGTCGTGGGCGCCGTTGTTTTCGACGGGATGATCGACTTCGACCCGGGCGGAGAGTGGGAGGGCCGTTTCGGGGCGTTGCAGGACAATTACACCCAGTTCGGCAACCAGATCCTGGGTGGCTACTCCGGCTCCGAGATCGATGAGCTTTATGTGCAAACCGACGGCACGTTTCTTTACGTCGGCGTCACGGGAAACCTGGAGGAGAACGGCAACAGCCAGATTATCCTTTTGGACGTCAGGCCCGGCGGGCAGCAGATACTCGCGACGGAGATCGCACCAATCGTGGCCGAACTGCCCTGTTCCGGCAATGGACCGCCCTACGCCGTGCAGAACCTCGGACAGGCACTCACCAACGACGCCGGTACACCGCCGCAGACCATTCGCGACGCCGCGACGACCGGTACGATCCTGGATCCGGGCTTCGAACCGGACTACGCCATTGCGGTGGACACCTTCGGGCATGTCGTTCACGTGACGCAATACGATCTCTACGCGGTGTCGCAGGGCACATGGGACGACCCGGGTACCAATGATGGCACGCCCTGCGGACCGCCCAACGAAGCCCTCGCTTACTTCGCCACGCGGACCTATCGCGGCCAGACGGACGTTGACAGCGGGACCGGCGTGCTGGTCAACGGCAATAACCCCAACGGATCGGAGTTCGCCTACAACAACACGGGATACAACGGAGTCACGGGCAACACGGTAGCGGCGCCTGGTTCCAGCCTGCCGGGCGACCCCCGAACACAAACCACCGGCCTTGAGGCGAAGATCGCGCTGGCGGACCTCGGCATTGCCGTGCCGCTGACGGGGGAGTTGACGATCCGAATTGCCGTCGTACTCACATCGGGCGGCGGGAGGGTCAGCAGCCAGACCTTGCCGGGAATCGGCGGCCCGAACCCGCCGGCCGACATCGGCCTACGACCGGACTTCGCGGCGATCCCCGGCAACCAGTTCGCCAGCGTGACGCGGGTCCCGACGCTCGATGCTCCGGTGATCGACGGGCTGAACATCCCGGCGGAATTCGGCGTGAGCGATCTCGTCGCCAGTCAGGACACACCGACCAGCTTTGGCGACCATCCGCAGAATCCGGACCTCAACACGGCGGGGTCGGAGCTCGACCAGTTGTTCGCCGGGAGCGATCGCAGCCTGGAGATCGCGATTACCGGCAATCTCGAACCCAACGGCAATAACCTGGTCATCTTCCTCGACACGTTGCCGGAGCAGGGCGAGGGCCTGACGAACGCGCTGGATGCCAACGCGGGGCGAATCAGCGGCCTGGCCACGGACAAGATCCCGCTCGACGCCGACTACGCCTTAGTCATCAACAACTGGCAGGGGACCATCTATGTCGATCTAATAGATCTTATCAACAACACGTCGACGTACATCGGGGCGAACGGCACCAATACCGGCGAAGGCATCCTGGAAAACGGCGGACCGGTCGTTGGGTGGGAGGTCGCCCTGAACAACACGAACGTGGTGGGCGTCGACGACGACGGGTTCAACGACCCAATCATTCAGCAGGCCAACGCGGCAACGGCCACGACGGGATTCGAGATCAAGATCCCGCTTTCGGCCATCGGTGCGCCCGCGGATGCATCGACCGTCTGCCTCTTCGCCGTGATCACGGGGGGCGGGTATCTGTCCAACCAGTTTCTGCCTGCGGGGGTCGGCGGCGGCTGGTCCAACTTCGGCAATCCGCCGGTCGACCTGACCGCCTACGGCTACTCGTGTCTGCCGGTCGTCATCCACAACCCGCCGCCCTGCAACGCGCCGCCTCAGGACACGGACGGCGACGGCGACGTCGACCTGGGCGACTTCGGCCAGTTCTCGGCGTGTTTCAACGGACCGAACCGCGCCTGGTCCGGGCCGCCTGCGGACCAGAATGTCTGCCGTTGCGTGGACGCCGACGGCGACCTGGATGTGGATCTTACTGATTTCAGCACGTTCAGCGGGTGTTTCAACGGGCCGAACCGGCCGCCGGTCTGCGGCTGACCAGCGGGCCCGGCCGCGGGATTATTGAGCGAAGCGAATCGGGTGGATCCGATTCGAAAAACCCGAAACGTAGCCCGGCTGAAGCCGTGGCGCTATTGCATCAGGAGGTCACGAAATGCGAGCGATCATATTGACAGCCCTGTTTGCGACATTCGCCGCGCCCGTCTGGGGTGCGTACTACGTGGCGGGGGATTTCAACGGCTGGAACGCCGCGGGAAACATCATGACGGACATGGGGGGCGGCGTGTGGCAGGTGGATCTGAGCAATGTCGGCGGGCGGCACGAGTTCAAGGTCACGATCGGTGACTGGTCGCAGAGCTGGCCCGGCAGCGGAAACAGTTGGTTCTTCGGCGACGGCGCCGGCAACGTCACTCTGACGTTCAACGCCAACGACATACAGGACGGCTGGCGAGGCAACTGGGGCCGTATGGGCACCAGCACCGACCCCGGTACCTGGACCGCCGTGGGGGATTGGCAGGGCTGGAACAACGCCGGCAACGCCATGGTCGCGCAGGGCGGGGGCATCTATCGGTACGAACAGGTCTTGGCGCCCGGTTGGTACCAGTGGAAGGCGGTCGTCACCGGATCGTGGGATGCGATCGGGGACGACTTCCGCAGCGTCAACGCAAACACCACCTGGTTCGAGGTGACCGCGGCGAATCCGATCGCGGTGTTTGAGGTGAACGCCCTGGCCGGCATCGAACGGGTCTACACGATCCCCGAGCCCGCGACACTGGGGCTGGTTGCCGTGGGCGTTTTGGGCATGGTTCGGCGCCGGGGGCGCTAATTCGCTGCACCGCCCGTCGACCGGCAGGCGAGCACGAAGTGCTCATCCGCCGGTCGATACAACGGGGATGGGCAGAGCCCCCTGGGGGCGATCCAAACCGTGCGGGGGAACCCTGCTTGCCCGCGAAGAGGTCCCCAGGTCGGTCGACGGTCTTATGCCTTGCGGCAGCCGTAGTGGTCTCCGCGCCGGCCGGCGCACAGACAACCGTCGTCACGCTCCAATGGTTCGAGACCTCATGGCGAACCATGGAAGACCGGACGGCGGACGCGTTCATGGCCGGATACGGGCGAGTCTGGACTCCGCCGCCGAGCAAGGGAGAAAACGGGACCGCATCCATCGGGTACAACGTCTTCGACCGATTTGACCTCGGCAGCCCGACTGCACGCACTCGATACGGGACTCGGGACGAGCTTCAGGCGGTCGTCGCGGAGCAGGACAAGGCCGGGATCTCCACCTTCATCGACCTGGTTCTGAATCACAACTCGACGAGTGACGCCGGCACCCCGGGCTTCGCGGCGGCGGGCGGTTATCCCGGCTTCGTGCTGAGCTGGGGCGTTGATTCTTTCGGGGACTTCCACGACCCTGGGGAGACGGACGTCATCCGGATGCGGCTTGCCGGCCTCATCGATGTCGCCCAAGAAAAGAACTATACCTTCTACCGGCACCCGATCACCCCGGGCGATCCCCACAACATCCCGGCCGGCACCGTCCGCAACCGGCCCGATCCGAACAACCGGCAGTATTACCCCGATGCACAACTGCCGGCCAACAGCATCGGGATTCATCCGTTCAACCCCGCCGATCCGCTCGCCGGCGACCCCTACCTGGAGAACGCCACCGGACTGCTCCTGCGGCACGTGCAGTGGATGCTCGAGGTCATCGGGGTGGACGGCTTTCGCATCGACGCCGCCAAGCACATGCCCGACTGGTTCTTGCGGGACTTCTACGACCGCCAGGTCTGGCAACGCGGTCCGCGGGATCTGAGTGGGAACGCCACCACGCCCTTCAGCTTCATGGAGATCTTCGACGGCAGCCTCGGCTGGCATTCCGGCTACGTCTGCAAGGGGGGCAACGGCAACTGCAACACCTCCGGGGGCGTGCAAGGCAATCGCGATACGCTCGACTTTCCGCTTTACTTCGCGATGGCGAGTAACCTCGGCGGCAACGGGCTGGGGTCCTGGGAAAACATCATCCACGCGAGCGTGGATGCGATTCTCGACGGCGACGCGAATGACGGCGACTTCGGCGTGCAGTTCGTGCAGAGCCACGACCAGTACGCCCCCGGCGACGACAACCTTGCCTACGCATACATCCTCACCCGGACGGGCTCGCCGATCGTCTATTTCCAGGCGGGGGAGTTCGGCTCCGTGAGCTTCCCCAAGCCGGGGCGAGGCGACGCCCTGGGCGGTCCGTACGGCGATCTGCTTACGCGGCTCGTGGACATCCACAACGAGTACGCCCGCTGGGGCTGGTGGGCGCGGCGCGATCCGGGCAACTCGAGCTTCGACGACGTCCTGGTTTTCGAGCGGTACAACAGTCTGCTCGTCGGTATCAACGACCGTCACGACGGCGGCTACGATCAGCGCACCGTGCAGACCGCATTCGCGGCGGGGCAGCGGCTTCGCGAACTGACCGGGAACGCGGCCGACCCGCTTGTCGACCCGAACGACGACCTCGGCGACGTCGTCACCGTCGGATCCGGCGGGTGGGTCACTCTTCGCATCCCGCGAAACCGAAACGCGCAAGGCGTGGCGCACAACCGCGGCTACGTGATGTACGGCCCCGCGAACCCGGATGGCGACCTCGTTGTCACACCCGTTGCGTCAACGATTCCCGCAGACCCGGAAGGCACGCCGAACGCCACGCGGCGACTGACCGAGATGAAGGTCATCACGGCCGACTCGTTCGAGGTCCGCCTGGAAACCGTCGATGCCGATCCGCTCGACCCCGACGAGGACGACCTTGCACTGCTCAAGATGGATGCGGGCATGGACCTCAACGGGAACGGAGCCATTGATTTCGTCGACCCGGGCTTCGTCGGGTACGGGTTCGAGGACTTCCTGACGCAGGCCGTATCGCTCGAGAGCGGCGGCGTCAACATCAGCGGGACGCCAAAGGGCCTGTACCGCCAGACGATTGACGCCACGAAGCTGTCCGAAGGGCGCCACTACCTGACGGTCATTGCCTTCCGCCGCCGCCCCGCCGGCACCCCGCCCGTCTTTGAGACCTGGCGGCAGGTGCTCTACGTCGATCGGCAGCCGGCGGCCGTCGCGAAGACGGCGCCGGGCAGCGGTGAGACCATCATCGCAACAACCTACAAGTTCAGCGTCCGGTCGACCGACGGTACGGTCAGCGCCGCGAGCTTTTTCCTCGATATGCCGCCGGGGACGGACCTCGTGTCACTCGCCCGCAGCGGACAGGGCGCGGCCGCGCAGGATGATCGCTATCTATTTGGCAGGAGCTTCACCGGCCTGATCAGCGGAAACCATCGCCTGGATGTGGTCGTTTTCGAGGAGTCCGGGCGAGCCGCCGTGTGCTCGTTCCCCGGCATCCGCGTCGTGATCGCCGGCCGGAGCGGGCTTGGTGACTTCAACGGCGACGGCCTGGTCAACAACTTCGACATCAAGGGCTTCGCCGCCGTGCTGAATGCCAACGGTTTCGATCCGCGCGCGGATCTCAACGGCGACGGCATCGTGGATGCGACCGACCGTGCGCAGTTTGTCGCGATGCTGACGGGAGGTGGGGGATGACGCGGTCACTTCCGCTTCGCGTTTCGCGGTTTGCACGGCTGGTTCATGTCGTGGCCGTCGCGATGTTTGCCGGCACGGGTACGGCGACCGCACAGAACTGTATCTGGCTGAATCAGAACCCGGATGACGGCGGACTGTTCGCGACGAAGAACCCTGCGCCGGGCGTCGTCGTCGGGCATTCGACCGAGCTGTATATCTGGATCAGCAAGAACACGGCGATCGCCGGCTACGACGGAATCAGCCTGGACGTCCACGTGGAGAGCCCGGACGGCGGTCAAGTGGACACGGAAATCGCCGTCGACAACGAAGGCGCCCGCTGGGACGCGGTGTACGGCGGCACTCCGCTGCCGGGCACCGGCGGGACCGGCATCGACAACGCCAACGCCATCGACCTGACAAACACCGACACCACCGGGACCGATCCGTTCCGGTTCGCTCGGCTCACGTTCACCGGCCGGCAGGTCGGGACGGTCCGCGTCTTCCTCGGGATCGGCGACAAGGGCGTTGCGGACAACGGGACGGTCCCTTCGTTTTACATCGGTATGATCGCAGAGGGCACTACGCCGGAGTCGCCCGCCGTGTCCGGTGGCAACTACGGCGCGACGTCGAGCATTCCTGAGGCCGTCATCACCGTGTTGTCGGGCCCGGTAGGGGACTACGATGACGATTCGGATGTGGACCTGGCGGACTTCGCCGTCTTCGGCTCGTGTTTCAACGGCCCCAACCGCCTGCCGGCGCAGCCCGGGTGCGCAGGCGTGGACGCGGACGGCGACAGCGACGTGGACCTCACAGACTTCGCGCAGTTCCAAGCCTGTTTCAACGGTCCGAACCGCAAGCCGGCGTGCGGCTGACGGCACGCACGGCGATCCGCTCGGCATGGGCGGCGCTGTCCGGCGACGATAGGGGGTCCGTGTGCCGTGGACGACCGGCCGCTCCGGTTTCTTCCATTATCGTGAAAGGGCGAATCCGCCGGGGTGTGCCCTGCGAGGGGAGTGAAGGGGCAATACGAACGTTGAAGATGGGAGGGGCCTCGCACGGATGTCCTGGCGCAAACCGATGCGCGGGCGCCAAGACACGGCCACAAGAAAAGCACCGAGTGCGGTATTGATCACTCGGTGCTTTCCGGAGGGGAAAGAAGCCGGTAGCGATCACGCCTCCGGTTATGAATCAGGCCTTCAGCAGGCGGCGTACCCGCAGTGAACGCAGGTGCGGCACCCTTCCGCAAGATGCAGGGTCTGGCCGCAATCGGGGCATTTCACCTTGAAGGCGTTTGCGCGCAAGGAAGCGTCCGCGTCCCCGGTCGGCACGGACGATCCGCTTTGGGAGATAGTAATGGCTGCCTTGGCGTGGCGCACTTCCAAGTGGCGGCCGTTTCCACCGCTGCGACTGCCCCCGTTTCCGTTGCCGTTCCTTCTCCCGGGGACAACGGACGATGAACAGGCATGGGTCGTGCCCGAGTACGGCGGGCGATCGAGCTGTGACAGATCGACTTCACCCAACAGCAGGTCATGCAGGCCGAACAGCTCCTTGGCCCGCTGGTATTTCATCAGGGCCCTCGCCAGGCCGTCGCCGAGGCTCATGATCCGGCCGTCCTTGGTGGGCGTCTGGAGGCTGGATCCGATATCCTTAAGCTGCTGGATCACATGAACCAAGCGGCCGCCGGAGCGCAGCCAGAGCGAGATCAGGCGGCACATGGCCTCGAGATCGCTGCCGGCCACGTCGCCGCCCTTGCCGAGCTGGGCGAAGACCTCGAGTTCCCGCTCGCTCTTGGGATCGACGGTGATCTTCACGTGCATGTTGCCGAACGGCGTAAGCTGCCGAATGCGGAAGCCGCTGACGATCTCCGGCAGGTCCCGCGGTTCGAGCTCGGGGATGTCGGCCGCCGGGATGTCGGATGGTTCTTTGCGTTCCGCCTCGTGCTTCTTGTCGGAGTCGGCAAGCGCCATGGGTTGGCCGGCACGGCAGCCGTCCCGGTAGACGGTGATGCCTTTGCAGCGGAGTTCGTACGCCATCCGGTATATCGTGTCGACGTCGTCGACGGTGGCGTGGTTCGGAAAGTTGATCGTCTTCGAGATCGAGGCGTCGCAGTGCTTCTGGAATGCGGCCTGCATGCGAACGTGCCACTCCGGCGAGACATCGTGAGCGCACACGAAGACGCGCTTGACGTCCTCCGGAACTTCGTCAATAGCAGCGAGGGTGCCCTCCGTGGCAATCCGTTCCATGAGGCCCTCGCTGTAAAAACCTCTCGTCTTCGCCACATGTTCGAAGACGTCATTGATCTCGACCATCGGGGTCTTGCCTTCGTCCTGCCCCTTGAGCACGTTGCGGAAGAACGCGAGGCTGAAAAGGGGTTCGATGCCGGCCGAGCAGTTGGCCAGGATGCTGATCGTCCCGGTGGGTGCTACGGTCGTCACGGCGGCGTTGCGCATCGGGCGGCGTTGCACCGTGTCCCAGGTGCTTCCCTTCCAGTTCGGGAAGCAGCCTCGCTCGATGGCAAGCTGCTCGCTGGCATCATGTGCCGTGTCGTTGACGAAGCGCATGAACCGCTCGGCCCATTCGAGGCCCTCGTCATCACAGTAACGGACGTTCAGCTTGAACAGGGCATCGGCAAAGCCCATGACGCCCAGGCCGATCTTGCGGTTCGCATGGCAGACCTGCGAGATCTCGGGCAGCGGGTAGTTGTTGGCGTCGATGACGTTGTCCAGGAAGCGGACGCTGACTCGCACCGTGTTTCGCAGAGACTCCCAGTCGACTCTCGCGTTGTCCGAGCACGGGTCCGTCACGAAACGGCCGAGATTGATGCTGCCCAGATTGCACGCCTCGTAGGGCAGCAACGGTTGCTCGCCGCACGGATTGGTGGCTTCGATACGCCCTACGTGGGGCGTCGGGTTGAACTCGTTGATCCGGTCGATGAAGACCACGCCGGGCTCGCCCGTCTGCCAGGCGTGACGGACGATGATCTCCCAGATGTCTCGCTTGGTGTACACCGCGACCGGTGACCCGTTCACCTCGACTCGGACCGCGCCATCCTGACGAGTCAGCGGCTGCGGGTCACTGGTCACGGGAATCAATGACCGAATGTCGTACTTCTGGATGTCCACGTCGCGGGGGATGTAGAACTCCTGCTGGTTTCGCGGATTGCGCACCCGGTGGGGCGAATCGGGGTCGGTCCGGAACGACTCCATCCACTCGTCCGTGATCTTGACCGAGATGTTGTAGTTCGTGAACTGGGTGAGATCCTGCTTGGCGTAGAGGAACTTGAGGATGTCCGGGTGATGGACGTACATCATGCCCATATTCGCCCCGCGGCGGAACGCACCCTGCTGAATCGCGTTCGTCGCCTCGCTGAAGGCCCGCCAGAAGCTGATCGGCCCGCTGGTCGTGCCGCCGCTGCTGCGGATGTAGTCCCCGGTCGGGCGCAACTCGTCGAACGCGAACCCCGTGCCGCCGCCGGCCTTCTGAATGAGCGCCGTGTTCTTGATGGAGTCGAAGATGTCGTTGATGCTGTCCTTGACCGGCAGGACGAAACAGGCGCTAAGCATGCCCATCTCGCGCCCGGCGTTCATCAGCGTCGGGCTGTTGGGCATGAATCGCCCGCTGACCATCAGATCGTAGAACTCATCCTCCCAATACTGTCGGTGTTGCGCATCGGCCCCGTAGTTCGTTTCGATGTTCGCGATGGTTGCGGCCACGCGCCGGAAGAGATCCTCGGGCTTCTCAGTGGGACGGCCCTGCTCGTCTTTCTTGAGGTAGCGGGCCCGGAGGACGCGCAGCGCATTGGGCGTCCAGGTGCCGAAGGCGCCTTCCTTGGCGGTTCGGGTTTCAGCACGTCGATCCGTGACGATGGCTGACATTGCCACTCACTCCTTTACACAAATGGCGGCGGCGAATACGATCACACCGTTACGGGACGGTCGCCGGTAAATATTACACGTTTCGTCGTGAAGGCAGCGCGCACCGCAACCGTCCGAGGCCGACAGCCACCTCCACGCAAGCCCAAGCACCAAACCGCGGTGCGTTTCTATCGGACGGGCCTCTACAACATCTTGAGGGCAATCCTATATATACCCCAACAAATTGGGTCTGTCAACTCGGTTCGGCGTTTTTTTTGAATCGCTTCTAAGCTATTCTGCTCAATAAGTTTCAGGGGCCTCATCGACCGATTATGGGCCTGCGGCGATAACCCCATCCACACAAAACGTTCGCCGATCGTTGACATTTGTCGGGTGCCGGTTTGAGCAAATCGGCGGTTGCGGTATGCCTGAAATCGCGCCGAGGTCGTGGAACCCGCCTTTCGGCCGAGGTATTGCGGATAGGGCTTGGCATGGATTGATTCCAAGGCCGAGCTGCTTGCGAAGAGGTGTCGCCCCCCGTACTATCGGCTGCCGGTGCCCCGGTGCGTGGCCCGGGTTTGCGTTGGCGGGGTTACGCAGTCGAAGGCGTGTTTGTATGACGCCCGTTGAGGAGACATACCGCTATGGCATGTGAATTGACCCTGTGGGATAGCACGCGGAAGACGAAGACCACGGTTGTATGCGACGAGGAGAACGCGGCGAAGGTCATCGCCGATGAGCACGCGGCCAAGGCGTCTGGGCAATATGTCGACGTCGAAGGCAAGACTTTCTCCGCGGACTGGACGACCTGTCGGCTCATCCGCTTCAACCGCACACGGGCGGAGAATTGAGGCGGACGCTAAAAGCGGTAGCGGTAGACCGTCACGCGGCGGGCCGGTTTCTTCCATACGGGCGCTGTCTTGAGCAAGCCCGCATACCGCATTGCGACTAGCGAGGTACCCCCGACCAGGAAACCGCCGGCGTGAGCCCACCAGGCGACGCCGGCGGCGGTTCCCGAGAGGCTGCCCTGGATGAACTGAAGGACGAACCAGACGCCGAGAAAGACGTAAGCCGGCAGGATGACGATCTCCAAGATGAACACCAGGGGCACCAGCGTGACCACGTACGCCCTGGGGTATAGGAGAAAGTAGGCCCCCATCACGCCCGCGATGGCGCCGCTGGCTCCGATCGTGGGGACCACGGATTGGGGATCGGTGGCCCAGTGGATCAGGCTGGCGCCGGCGCCGCTGATGAGGTAGAAGAGGAGATACAGGGCGTGGCCGAGGCGATCCTCGACGTTGTCGCCGAAGATGAAGAGAAACCAGCCGTTGCCGATCAGGTGCATCCAGCCGCCGTGGAGGACGATGCAGGTCAACAGGGTGTACCACGGGTGAAACGGCGGGGCCGCGAGTTCGCGCTGCCCGATCGTCTGGCGAATGACTCCGGCTCGCGTGCGAATGTCTCGGGTGACCGTGATCCATACGGGGGCGTCCGGGTGCGTGATGCGTGCGGGGACCATGCCGTAGCGCTCGACGAGCAGGTTCCCATCCTCTCCCGCCGACAACTGCACGAGGAACACGAAGACGTTCGCGCCGATGATCAAATAGTTGACAACCGGAGGGGAGCGCGAGGGGACGTTGTCTCGCAGGGGGATCACTTCGCGAGCCTCAGGACTTCGGCGACAAGCTTGCGTATGCCCTCGAACACGTCCGCAGGGCCCCGGCCGAGCATGTAGGCGGGCGTGGTGACGATTCGATGCCGTTCGTCCACGACGAAGTCGCCTACGGGGCAGTCGCAGTGAGTGCATCCCATTCGGCGGATGGCATCGGCGGTATTCGCGTCGGTGCCGATTGTCACGCGAGCCGCCACGCCCCTTCGCCCCAGGATGCGGGCGAGCAGGGCGGGGGCGATGCAGATGGCGCCGATCGGTTTGCCGGCGGCGAGGCATTCGCCGGCGAGTCGCTCGACCTCGGGATGCACCGTGCAGTCGGGGCCCTTCTCGGCGAAATCACAGAGGTTCCTGGCCGCGCCGAAGCCGCCGGGAAAGATGATCGCGTCGATGTCGGCTGCCGCCACGGTGGCGATGTCGCGGATGTTCCCGCGGGCGATTCGCGCGGATTCGGTGAGAATGTTTCGGCGCTCGTCCGGCGCAGGCGTCCGCGTGCGGTGGTCGATGACGACGGCCTGCGGGGCGTCGGGGGCGCAGCAGATGATGTCGGCCCCGGCCTGATCGAGCGCGAGGAGCGTCAGGACGGCTTCGTGGATCTCGGTTCCATCGAAGACGCCGCAGCCGGACAGACAGACGGCGACGCGCGACATACGCAAGTCCTCCAAACCGGTTTCGTCGCCGGATTGTACGCCCGCGGTTCGAAGGCATCCAGCCCGGGCCCGCCGGCGTTCGGCGGGAGTCGATGCCGCGCCGGTCGCGCGGCTTGCCCGCATTCTGCGCGGGAAATAGAATGCGGCCGGTCCTGCATGCAGCGCGGAGAGTTCTTCCGCAGGAGCAGCCGATGAGCAGCGGAGCGAGCACGTACGACACCGGCGCGATTGAGGCGAAGTGGCAGCGGTACTGGGAGGAGCACGCGACGTTTCGGACCCCCAACCCCGGCGAGCCCGGGTTCGACCCCGGACGACCGAAGCTGTACGTGCTGGACATGTTTCCGTATCCGTCCGGCGTGGGGCTTCATGTGGGGCACCCGCTGGGCTACATCGCGACGGACATTTTCGCCCGATACAAGCGGATGCGGGGGTTCAATGTCCTGCACCCGATGGGGTACGACGCGTTCGGGCTGCCGGCCGAGCAGTACGCCGTCGAGCACGGCGAGCATCCGCGTACGGTGACCGAGCGCAACATCGCGAACATCCGGGCCCAATTGCGGCGGCTGGGTCTCGGATACGACTGGCGGCGCGAACTTGCCACGACCGACGTGGGCTACTATCGGTGGACGCAGTGGATCTTTCTGAAGATGTACAACAGCTGGTACGACCGCGTGGAGGGCCGCGCCCGCCCGATCGCCGAACTGATCCACGAGCTGGAGAGCGAACGCTACCACATCTCGTTCGACGGGAACCTTGTGCACGCCGGCGCGGCGGCCGGGCTGGAGGCGCTGGAGGGCGGACCGAGCGGCGCCCGGGTGTGGAGCGACCTGACGCCGCAGGAGCAGCGGGAGTTCATCGATTCGCGCCGACTGGCGTTTCTGGATGAGGTGCCGGTGAACTGGTGTCCAGCGCTCGGCACGGTGCTGGCCAATGAGGAAGTGACCAACGAGGGCCGCAGCGAGCGCGGCAATCATCCCGTCTTTCGGCGGCCGCTGCGGCAGTGGATGCTTCGAATCACA
Organism: uncultured Planctomycetales bacterium; assembly: GCA_964617025.1. GTDB lineage: Bacteria > Planctomycetota > Phycisphaerae > UBA1845 > PWPN01 > CAZMVY01. The sequence goes on from CAZTVU010000002.1 coordinate 38,602, forward strand.
GAGTACGCCGACCGTCTGGAGGACGACCTCGATCTGGTGGACTGGCCGGAATCCGTGAAGCTGATGCAGCGCAACTGGATCGGCCGTTCGGAAGGGGCGGAGGTCGAGTTCGCCGTGGATCGTCCGACGGGGGCGGGGACGACGTACGGCGAGGAGGAGGATTCGGAGGCGGACGGCGACCTGACCATCACGGTCTACACGACGCGGCCGGACACGCTGTTCGGCGCGACATACATGGTCCTCGCCCCGGAGCATGAGCTCGTCGATCGGATCGTCACTCCCGAGCAGCGCGCGGCCGTGGAGGCCTACGTGGAGGGTGCCCGAAACAAGAGCGACCTGGAGCGAACCGCCGACACGAAGACCAAGACGGGCGTGTTCACCGGTGCGTATGCGATCAACCCGGTGAACAACGCGCGGATTCCGATCTGGGTGGCCGACTACGTGCTGCCGGGCTACGGAACCGGGGCGATCATGGCGGTGCCGGCGCACGACACCCGCGACCTCGAGTTCGCGCGGACATTCGGGCTGCCCATCGTCCAGGTGGTGCAGCCGCCGCCCGGCGTGGACTGGCAGGGGTTCGTGGACGACGGGGTGGCGGTCAATTCGCCGCCGACGGTCGGCGACGGGACCGTGGGGCTGCCGGAGGACGTCTGCGAGCTCAACGGCCTCCCCACGCCGGAGGCCAAGCGGAAGATCACGGACTGGCTGGAGGCGAAGGATCTCGGCCGCGCGAAGGTGAACTACAAGCTTCGCGACTGGCTCTTCAGCCGCCAGCGATACTGGGGCGAGCCGTTCCCGATCGTCCATGACGTCGAGACGGGCCTGGTGTACGCCCTCGATGAGACGGAACTTCCGGTCGAACTGCCGGAACTGGACGACTTCACCCCGGCCGCGTCGGACGATCCCGAGGCGCCGCCGCAGCCGCCGCTGGGGCGGGCGGGCGAGTGGGTCCATGTCGAAGGCTATGTCAGCGAGAACGGCGCGGTGAGGCTCGTAAGGCCGGATCGGCCCGCACCGCCGCATGTCGAGGTCCGCCGATTTCGGCGCGAGCTGAACACGATGCCGCAGTGGGCGGGTTCGTGCTGGTACTATCTGCGGTATCTGGACAACGGGAACGAGGAGGCATTCGTCGGCCCGGCGGCCGAGCGCTACTGGATGGCGCCGCCGACGTCCGCGGCGGGCGGCCGGGGCGATTCGGCCTCGGCACGCAGCGGCGGCGTCGACCTCTACGTCGGCGGCGTGGAGCACGCCGTCCTGCACCTGCTCTACTCCCGGTTCTGGCACAAGGTGCTGCACGACCTCGGGTACGTCAGCACGCCGGAGCCGTTCGCGCGGCTGTTCAACCAGGGTTACATCCAGGCGTACGCCTATCAGGATTCGCGCGGGATCTACGTCGATGTCCGCCAGGTGGAAGAGCGCGTCGAGGGCGGGCAGATCGTCTGCGTTCACAAGTCGACCGGTGAGCGCCTGACGCGCACGCTCGGGAAGATGGGCAAGAGCCTGAAGAACGCGGTGGCGCCGGACGACATCATCGCCGAGCACGGGGCCGATACGCTTCGCACCTATGAGCTGTACATGGGGCCGTTGGAGGCGAGCAAGCCGTGGAGCACGCGCGATATCGTGGGTATGAGCCGCTTCCTCAACGGCGTATGGCGGAAGTTCGTCGCGCCGGACGGTTCGCTCCGCGTGACGGACGACGCGCCGGATGCGGCCCTGCTGCGTCTGACGCACAAGACCATCCGGCGGGTCGGCGAGATGATGGACGGGCTGCGCTTCAACACGGCCATCGCCGCGCTGATCGAGCTGAACAACGCCATCAAGGGGGATGTCGTGCCCCGGTCCGTCGCCGTGCCGCTGGTGCTGATGCTCGCTCCGTTTGCCCCGCACCTGTGCGAGGAACTCTGGCAGCGGCTTCAGGGGGCGCATTGGCGGGATTCCGTGGCGACGGAGGCGTGGCCGGTCTTCGACCCCGGACTTGCGAGGGACGAGGAGATCGAGATCCCCGTGCAGGTGCGCGGCAGGCTTCGTTCCCGCGTGGTCGTGCCGGCGGAAGCGAGCGAAGAGCAGATGAAGGCCGCCGCGCTGGCGGACGAGAAGATCCGGGCCGAAACGGCCGGCAAGGAGATTGTGAAGGTCATCTGCGTGCCGGGCCGGCTGGTCAATATCGTCACGAAGTGATCGCGCGCATGGCGCAGGAGATCGAAGGCAAGTTTCGCGTGGCGTCGCACGAGACCGTGCGCATCCGTCTTCGCGAGGCCGGCGCCGAGCGACTCGGGCTTGTGGTGGAGACGAACCACATCTTCGATGATGCCGCGCGGTCGATGCTGGCGAGCGATTGCGGGCTGCGGGTTCGCGCCCTGGAGGTGCTTGACGGCGTGGCGCGGCCCTCGACGGTGACGTACAAGGGGCGCCGAACGGGCGGGGCATTCAAGCGTCGCGAGGAGATCGAGACGACCGTCGGCGACCCGTCGGCGATGTGCGCCCTGCTGGCGCGCCTCGGGTTCGTCGAGGCCCTCTGCTACCAGAAGCGGCGCGAATCCTGGCGCCTGGATCGGTGCGAGGTGGATCTGGACGACCTGCCGCATCTGGGCCTCTTCGTGGAGATCGAGGGGCCGGACGAGGCGGCCATTGAAGCGGCGCGGCTTGCGCTGGGCTTGACGGGCGAACCGGTCATCCACGCGAGCTACATCGCTCTGCTGATTGCGCATTGCCGCGAGCGGGGCCTGGACACGACGCGGATCCTGCTCGGGCGGTGAACGCGGGACGGTTCGCGCCGGCCCGACGACGCCGTCTCGCGGCTTGGAAAGTCCGCTGCACGGGGATATATTCCCGGGATGTTGATCCCCCAGAATGAGCCGCCGACCGGGCTGAGCAGCCTTCAATCGCTGCGGCAGTTCCAGCGCGTGCTGGGCTACGTCTGGCCGCACAAGCGGTATCTGGCGGTGCTCGTCGTCGCCCTGGTGGGCATGGCGTTCACCTACTCGCTGAGCATCGGCTCGATCCTGCCGGTGCTGACGGTGATCGTTCGGCCGGAGGGGATCCACGGCTGGATCGATCGCCACGTCGTGGAGCAGCGATTGAAGGTGACGCTGGCCGCGTACGATCCGCAGCGCGATACGCCGGTGAAAGGGGTCGAGCCGGGCACGGTCGTCGTGGTCGACCTGGAGGCGGCGTCGCCGCTGGCGGCGGCGGGCGTACACCGCGGGGACTTCATCGAGGCGGTCAACGGCCGGCGGGGCGCGCTGGGGACACTGTGCGCCGTACTGGCGGACCTCCCGACGGACGCGGAGACGCGATTGTCCGTTCTGCGGCCGACCGATCCCCCCGCGCGGCCGGAGCTGAACGCGCGAGCGGGCGAGCACTCGCGGAACTGGGCGATCGGCCGCTACCTGGTCTCGTATCTTCCGGGGGGCTTGCGGCCGGAGGACCGGCTGCGGACGCTCCAGTACGTGATGCTCGGCCTGCTGATCGTTCTTCTGGTGAACAACGCGTGTCAGTTCGTCGGCAAATACCTGACGGACCTGGTCTGCGCCCGGGCGGCGATGGACATCCGGCGGCACCTGTACGCCCACGTCTTGAACCTGCCCATGTCGCGGTTCACACAGAACACGTCGGACATGATGAGCCGGTTCGTGCAGGATGTGCAGGCAATCTTTCGGGGCGTGACCAACTTTTTCGAGAAGGCGATCGCCGAGCCGCTCAAGGCGATCGGCGTCACGGTGGTGGCGCTGTGGATCCAGCCCAAGGTGACGCTGGTCGTGTTGATCGCCGCGCCCGTCGCGGGACTGATCTTCTGGCAGATCGGCCAGCGGATGCGAAAGGCGAACAAGCGGCTGCTCGAGGCCTACGGCCAGATGCTGGGCGCGCTGGAGAGCACGCTCAACGGGATGCGGGTTGTCAAGGGCTACACGCGGGAGAACTACGAGCGTCGACGGCTCTTCCGGATCGATCGCCGTCTGCTGCGGCAGCAGGTCAAGCTCGCGTTCGCCGAGGCGCTGATCTCGCCGGTGATCGAGCTGCTTGCGTTCGTCTGCGCGGCGGGGATCGTGGTTTGCCTCCCAGGTCGTGCACGGTTCGCTGGGGGTCGAGGGCTTTCTCACGATGATTCTCTGCTTCGCGGCCATCTTCCAGCCGGTGCAGAAGCTCAGCAAGGTGTACCCGCGGATCCAGGAGGCGTCGGCCGCGGGGGAGCGGCTGTTCGAGGTCATCGACAGCCCGGGCGAATACATCCGCGACGGGGCGGCGCCGGCGCTACCGCCGATCCGCGAGTCGATCGAGTACCGCGGCGTGACGTTCACCTATCCCGGCGCGAGCCGTCCCGCCCTGAGGAACGTGAACCTCAAGGTGCGCCGCGGGGAAATCCTCGCCCTCGTCGGCCCCAACGGCTGCGGCAAGACGACGCTGGCCAGTCTGTTGCTGCGTTTTTTCGAGCCGGACAAGGGGGAGATTCTGATCGACGGCCGGCCGATCCGCGACGTGAAGCTGCGTTCGCTGCGCGGGCAGATCAGCCTGATCACGCAGGAAACGGTGATCTTCTCGGATACGGTGGCGAACAACATCCTCTACGGTCGTCCCGATGCCACGAAGGATGAGGTCATCTCGGCGGCCCGACGGGCGTTTGCCGACGAATTCATCCGGCAGTTGCCGGAGGGCTACGAGACGGTGATCGGCGAACACGGGGCGACGCTTTCGGGCGGCCAGCGGCAGCGGCTGGCGATCGCGCGGGCCATCCTGCGAGACGCACCAATCCTCGTGTTCGACGAGGCGACGAGCCAGATCGACCCCGAGTCGGAGCTCAAGATCCACGAGGCGCTGGACGCGTTCCTCGCGGGGCGCACCGCCTTCATGATCGCTCACCGGTACAGCACGATCAGCGAGGCCGACCGCATCGCCGTGCTCGACGGCGGCCAGATCATCGCGTCCGGCACACACGAGTCCCTGCTGGAGTCCTGTATACTCTATCGGCGGCTCGTCGAGACGCAGTTCCGCGAAGGGGATTGACCGGGCGGGCGTGGTGAATGTCCCGACGCCCGCGCGTCAACGTGTTGCGCGGCCGGCACCGACGGTGCTCCACGCGCCGGGGAGGCATCGCATGTCAATGGGTTCACGCGGCAGATTCGACGTCGGCGTCCTAGCGGCCCTGTGGGCGATTCTGCCGGCAGCGCTCGTCGCTGCGGCCGGTGCCGGCGGCGGCGATGAGGTCGTCGCGCGGTGGACGTTTGACACCGCCGCGGACGCGGATGCGTGGAACGCGGCAAACCACTGCGAGAAGCTGGGCGTCAAGGGCGGCGCGCTGCAACTCCGGCTAACGGGCATCGACGCCTTCGTCATTGCCCCGCCGGTCCGAGCGCCGCTCGACGGCTGCGCGGTCCGCATCCGGATGCGGACGAACAACGGCAACACGACGCAGCTCTACTGGTCCACGGACCGGCAGCCCGGGTTCGCCGAGGCCCGGATGATCTGGTGCCACACGCCGTCGACCGTAGACTTCCGCACATACGACCTGGTGTTGCCCACGATGCCCGGCGCCGGCGACCACATGACCGCATTTCGCATCGACCCGTGCAACGGCATCACGGACGGGCTCGTCGAGATCGACTCAGTGGAGGTCGTCCGGCTTGCCCCGGTCTTCGAAGTGGCATTTCACGCGACGGACGCCGTGGTTCGCCGCGAGACCGTTACGCTGCGGCTCTCCGTCCGGCAGACGGGCGGACGGGCGGCGGGAGGTGATTGCACGGCTGTCATCGGCGGCGGTCCGGCCCTCTCACGCAGGCTGGCGGGGGTCGGGCAGGAGTGGATTGAGGAGGCGCCGGCGCGTGCCGATTTGCCCGGGTATCATCGCTTCGCCGCGAAGGTGTCGGCAGGGGGCGTGACCTACGAATTGGAGACCGGAGTCTCACGTCTGGAGGACGACGGGGCTTCGCGGCGGGCGTTGGTGGCCGGCGAACGGCTGCGATTGGACTTGATTCCGGACGCCGGTGCGAGCGACCGCTCTTCCGCCGCGCGGCTCCGGCTGGCCGACGGCATGGGCGGCTGGATCGAGGCGGGTTTGGTACAGCCCCTCATGGCGATGATGGCGCGCGACGGCGACATCGTGCGGTCACGCGTTGTCGCGTTCACCATAGACGATTCGACGGGCATGTCCGGAGATCTCAGGGCCGGTGAGGGCGATTGCTCGGCTGCCTTCCGAGCTCGCATCGGCCACTGCGGGGGTCTGGAGTTTCTGGATGTGCGTGCCTCCGTCCGGGCACGGAGCCGCGTCGAGTTGCTCAAGTTAGCCTCCCCGACCGTCCTGATCGGCTGGCCCGGCGCCGCCGTCACCGATCGCTACGGGCTCTTCCCCGGTTTGGAGTTCCTCGAGCCCGGTTGGGAGAGTTCGAGCTCGCGGGCCGTCGGCGAGAAGTTCGCGAAGCGCTGGGCGCCGCATCCGCACAAGATCACCGTCCCACTGATGGCGATCGAGCAGAAGGGGGTGACCGTCGGCGTCCTATGGCAGCCGCTCGAGGCGTGGATGCCGGGCGAAGGCCGCGACCGGCCCGCCGCGACGTTCGCATCCCCGAACTTCCTGCACGGGCAGCCGAACTACCTGCTGGAGCTGTCGGTACCGGGCGTCGGCGAGCACCGGGATGAGAACCGGTCCTATGCGAGGGCTCCGCTGCCTGTCGCCGCCGGCGAAGAGGTCCGGCTGCGCAGTGCGATCGTCGCCGCGCGGGACCTGCCGGTGGCGTGGTTTGCCCGCATCTGGTACGAGATTCTCGGAACCCCCGAGGCCCCGCCGGCGCCGCACGCGCCCGCGCGGATGTTCGACATCTGTGCACAGAATTACGGCGAGACCGTCTACTGGCCGGAACAGAAGGGCTGGCGGCATCACATGTACCTCGGCGAGGAGTCGCGGTTCATTCCCGAGAAGGCCGCCGTCCTCCTCAGCCATGCCGCCCGGACGGGCAATGACCGATGGGTCCGGTCGACGGGCATCGCCGGCCGCACGATTGTCGACGTGCTCGGGCCCCTCGCAAACCGACTGGACGCCGTGCCTCCGCACGTGCGAGGGGCAATCGATTCGCAGCGACCGGATGGCACCTGGGCGTTCCGGAACAGTCCGGAGATGATCGCGCAGGCCCGGAAGTTCTCCGGCGGCAAGTACGCGGACCTCGGCGAGGAAGGTTCAACAAGCCTGGGCACTACCGTGATGCCGGCCCTGTCGGTCCTGAACCACGCGCTGATCACCGGGGACGCCGCGTGTGCGAAGTCCGGCGTGCGGGCGCTGGAGGCGATGCGTCGGTTTCGCGTGCCTCGCGGGGCTCAGGTGTGGGAGGTCCATCAGCTCATCCCTGATGTCCGTGCGGCTGCGCTGGCGGTTGAGGCGTATCGGTTCGGCTACCAACTCACCGGCGATGCCCGATACTTGGACGAGGCGCACTACTGGGCATGGGCGGGTGTGCCGTTCCACTATGCGTGGAAGGTGCCGATCGACGGCATGCCGGCGCAGATCCAGGTCTCGCGTAGCAAGACCGACTGGAGCGACCGCCGGATGATGCCCGCCTCGGAAGGCTACGAGAATCCCCGGCGGCAGGTGATGCCGTACGCCACGATCCCGGTTTTCGGCACGACGTTTTACGTGATCAGTTGGTTCGGCACGGTCGTGCAGTGGTGCGGGCTTGAGTGGGCTTACCAGGTGCTCGATCTGCTCGAGTTTCGGCCGGACCCGCTGCTTCGGCGGATTGCCGAGGGCGTCGTGCGCTCGGGCGAGCAGCAGATGCTCGACCGCCCGCCGTGGGTGGGGCTCTATCCGGACGTGTGGGACCTCGGTTCGAACAGCGCCGTCGGCGCGTACATCTCGGCAATGCTGCCGCTGGAGTGCCTGCGGGCTTTGAGCGAGGCGCCGGCGGATACGAAGATCTGGAGTCGGGTGTTCGACCGCCCGGGCGGGCGTATGCACGTTTCGGGCTGGGGCCGTCCGGTGAAGGCGGGGTGGAAGGGCAAGGTGCTGAGTGTGGTCGTCGACTTTGCCCCGGGCCAACCCAATGAGTTGTTGATCGTCAACGCGGATCGGCCGGCTTCCGTGAATGTGGCGGGACAGGCGATATCGGAGGGCGAGGAAGAGGGGCGATGGCAGTATCGCGCGGACCGGCGTGCGGTCGCACTGCGTTTTCGAAGTCCGGCGGCAGCGACCGATCTGTGCGTGGGCTGGTAGACCGACGAACGTTCGGGCCGTCAATTGGCGCTCGCGAGGCTTCGGCGGATGAGCTCGGCGCGGGCGATACTTCGCTGTTCGCCGTCCAGGATCGTTCCGTGCAGTTTCTGGAGGTGGCCCGGCTGCGTCTGGAGGAAGAGGCGGTTGACCGTGTCCAGCTTGAGCCGGTCGATCCGGCCGAGGCTGACGCCCATCCGCAGCGCCGAGAGCAGGAAGAGCGTCTCCTCGCTGCTGACGGCCCTTGCGTTCTCGAGCACGCCGAACGCTCGCCAGATCTTGTCGTCGAGCGCGATGGGCTTCTCTCGCACGAGCGTCTCCCGGGCCAGGGTCTCGTACTCGACGATTCTTGGGATCACGCGGTCCTTGAACTCCTCGATGATCTCCTCCTCCGTCTTGCCGAGCGTGGTCTGATTGGAGATCTGGTAGAAGTCGCCCAGCGCCTCAGTGCCCTCGCCGTACAGCCCCCGGACGGCGAGGTGCATGTCGCGGGCCGCCCGCAGGACCTTCTCGAGTTCGTTGGTGAGCTTCAGCGCGGGCAAATGCAGCATGACGGAGACGCGGATACCCGTTCCCACGTTCGTGGGGCAGGCGGTCAGGTAGCCGTACTTCGGGTGAAAGGCGAATTCGATGCGATCCCCCAGGGCATCGTCGATGGCGGCGATCTGGGCCCACGCCTGCTCGAGCTGGAAGCCGCCGCGGAGCACCTGCATGCGGAGGTGGTCTTCTTCGTTGATCATCAGCGCCAGTTGCTCGCTCGTGGACAGGACCACGCCGCGGCAGCCGTCGGCCTCGGCGTGCTGGCGGCTGATGAGGTGGCGCTCGACGAGTACCTGCCGGTCCAGTTCGGACGTCTTCGCGATGTCGATGTAGAAAACCTCATGCCCTAGGTTCGCGCTGCTGATCCTTGACCCCAGCGTCCTCTCGATCTCCGCGCGCTGGGCATCCGAAGCCTTGCTGAGGAAAGGATAGCCCGCGATGTTTCGGGCCAGCCGGATGCGCGAAGAGACGACGATCTCGGACAGCGGCCCGCCGCTCAGCCATTCGCCCGCCCGATGAGTCAGTTCATCGATGGTCATTGCGATTCCAGGGCCTGTATCTTGTCGCGGATCTCCGCGGCCCGCTCGTAATCCTCTCGCTGCACGGCCGCGTTGAGCTCGCGACGAAGCCGCATCAGGTCGGCCTGCCGATTCCCCGTCGCCGCGCGGCGTTTGGGAGAGCGGCCGACGTGTTGCGTGCCGCCCTCGTGTGCGTGCTGGATCATCGGGCCGAGCGCCTTTTCGAACACGTCGTAGTCGCTCGGGCATCCCAGCAGGCCGTGATTGCGATACTCGACGAACGTCATGCCGCAGTCGGGGCAGCTCAGGTGGGCCAGTTCCTGCAGGCCCGACTGGGCGTTGAGGAAGTTCACCAGCAGCTCATTGAGCGGGACGTGCTGCTTCACGGTGATGCCTTCCTCGGCCGCGCATTTCTCGCACAGGTGCTTCTCCCGCTTCTCCGATTTGACGATCTCGGTCAGGTGGACCGTGGCCGAGTGCTTCTTGCAGCGCTGACACAGCATTCTCGTAATCCTCTCATGCCGACATCGCCTGCCTCGAAATCGTATGACCGCCCTTCTCTGACGTCAAGCGACGGGTCTCCGTGCTTGCCCGTGCGCGTCAGGCGGCTTGTGGCGGGGCGGGGGCCGTGGTACAACTCGGCTCGCTATGCCCGAGTTTTACCACGCGCTCATGGCTCCCTGGCGAATGGCCTACATCCGCTCGCTCTCGCCCGCGGGTGGCGACGGGGAGTGTTTCCTCTGCAAGTACTGGTCGTCACCGGACCGGGATCGGCCGAATCACGTCCTGTGGCGGGGGGCCGGATGTTTCGTGGCCTTCAACCGTTTCCCGTACAGCAACGGGCATCTCCTGATCGCGCCCGGGCGGCACGTGCCGACGCTGGCGGAGCTGACCGACGACGAACTGAATGAACTCATCCGCCGAATCCGCGATGCTCAGATCCTGCTCACCGAAACCCTGCGCCCGCAGGGCTACAACGTCGGGATGAACATCGGCCGCTGTGCCGGGGCCGGCCTGCCGGACCACGTCCACGCGCATGTGGTGCCCCGCTGGGACGGCGACACGAGCTTCATGAGCGTCGTGGGCGACGCCCGCGTCATCCCCCAGGACATGGATGAATTGTACGCGTGCTGTGCGGAGGCGGCCGCTCGGGTCGGCCTGCCGCCCCTCGCCGGACTGTCATGAGTGAGGCGTCTCTGCGACCGTACGCCATTGCCCCGCACCAGTCTCGCGGGCGGCGGCATCCGGAAGGCGGCGGCGACATCGCCGAGCGGACCGATCCGTTCGCAGTCGATCGGCAGCGGGTCATTCATTCCGCGGCGTTCCGGAGATTGCAGTACAAGACGCAGGTATTCGTCACGCACGAGCACGACCACTTCCGCACGCGGCTTACGCACACGCTGGAGGTGGCCGATATTGCGCGGCGGCTGGCCGGGCGCCTGGGCGTGAACGGCGTCGTGGCGGAAACGATCGCCCTCGCCCATGACCTCGGTCATCCGCCGTTCGGTCATGCCGGAGAGCAGGCGCTGGCGGCGCGGATGGCCGACCACGGGGGGTTCGAGCACAACGTGCAGTCGTTGCGGATCGTCGAGTATCTGGAGCATCCCTATCCGCCGTTCCGCGGCCTGAACCTGACGCACGAGGTACGAGAAGGACTGGCCAAGCACGAGACGAGGTATGACCGGCCGGCGTGGCACGAACTGGTCGACGGTACGCGAGGGCCCCTCGAGGCGCAGATCGCGTCCCTGGCCGACCGAATCGCCTGCGATTGTCACGACCTTGAGGACGCGATTGGGGCCGGGTTCGTGCAGGAGCCGGAACTGGAGCAGGTCTCGCTCTGGCGTGCGTGTGCGGAGGCGATACGCAGGCAATTCGGCAAGTGCCCGCTGCCGGCCGTTCGTCGCCCGATCCTGGACGCGATCGAGGGCGCGATCCTGGACGACGCCGTTGCGGAGAGCCGTCGGCGGATTGCCGGCGCCGCCGTCGCAGGGGTGGACGATGTCCGGCGATGCGAGCGCGATCTGGTCGGCCTCTCGGACGCGATGGGCGGGCAGGTGGATGAATTGGAGCGGTTTCTGCTGGAGAGGCTTTACCGCCATCACCGGCTGATTCGCATGGACGACAAGGCGCGGCGCTTCATCTACCGGCTCTTCGATGCGTATCTGGAAACGCCCGGGCTGCTGGAGCCGCGCTTCGCCGCCCGGATCGAGGAGCAGGGGGCCCACCGGGTGATCTGCGACTACATTGCCGGCATGACCGATCGGTTCTGCCAGGACGAGTACAAGCGGCTGTTCGAGCCGTTCGAGCGGGTTTGACCGTGCCGGGCGCTACGTCCCGCGGGCGAGCAGAGATGCGGCAATCGCCTCGATCCGCCCGGCCAGATCGATGTCGCGCGCGGTGATTCCGCCGGCTTCGTGCATCGTGAGGTCGATCCGCACGCGGCTGTAGACGTTCGACCATTCCGGGTGGTGGTTGCGCGACTCCGCCAGCAGCGCGACCTGCGTCATGAAGCCGAACGCCTCCACAAACGACCTGAACCTGTAATTGCGATGGAGCTTGCCGTCCTGCAGCGACCAATCGGGCAGCGAGCTCAGGGCTGCCCGTATCTCGGCGTCAGTGAGTCGCTTCGGTGTTTCCATGGGGCCTCCGGTTGTCACGCGCCGGCGCCGTCGGCTGCGCCCGCGTCAGGCGAGCGTAGGCACCCTATTCGAGCCGGGCAAGCCGGCCGGGTGGACTCAGTCGGACGTCGGCGTGCCGCCCGGGGGCGACCCGAGTTGCAGGGACAGCCCGGCCTTATGCGTGCGCTGCGTGTGTCGCCGTACGACTTCCGCGTCGAGGGTGACGCCCAGGCCGGGCCCGTGGGGCACATGAATAACGCCGTCCGTGCAGCGGATCGGCGGGGTGGTGACATCGGAAGGAAACCAGCGATCGCTGGCCTCGACGTCGGTGGGATAGCAGACGTTGGCCAGCGTGGCGAGATGGACGGCTGCCCATCCCCCGACGGCGAGTTCAGGCATCGTGCCGATCCAGCAGCCGACGCCGGCGGCGGCGGTGTCGCGCAGGATCTCGACGGCGGCGGTGAAGCCGGCGACGCGCTGAAGCTTGATGTTGATGATTTGTGCCGCCCCGCACGCGATCGCGGCCCGGACGGTGGCGGAATCCGCGGCGGACTCGTCAAGGCAGATGGGCGTCCGGCACGATCGTGCGAGCGCGGCGTGGCCCTCAAGGTCGTCGGCGGGCAGAGGCTGCTCGATCATCATCAGGCCGAAACGGTCCCAGGCGGCGAGTTGCTCGATGTTCGCCCGTCGGTAGGAGGCGTTGGCGTCGACCATGAGCGGCACGTTTGGAAAGGCATCCCGGACGGCCGCCAGCGGTTCGACGTCCCAGCCGGGCTGGACCTTGATCTTCACGCGACGGTAGCCGTCGCGCTCGAGGTGGCCGCGGATCCGGCGTACAAGCGTGTCCGTGCGGTCGTAGATGCCGACGGCAAGGCCGGATTCGACCACCGCGTCACCGCGGCCGCCCAGAAACCGGTACAGCGGGGTTCGTTGCGCCTTCGCGAGGAGATCGCACATGGCCGTCTCGATTCCGCATCGGGCGTACGGATCTTTGATGGATGCGGTGGCTTCCAGGAACTCGCGAGGTGTTGTGCGGGCCGTCCGTTGCAGCGCGGGAAGCAGACACTGTGTGAGGTCGTCCCAGCATGCCTCCGGCGTGTGGCGGCTGTAGAAGGTGCCGGCCATGGGCGAGGCCTCGCCGAGCCCGGTCAAACCGTCGCCGAGCAACTCGATCAGGACGGCGTCCTTCTCGGCCACGGCGCCGCTGCTGATGACGAACGGTTCGTGCAGGGGCAGGCGTACGTGCGTGAGGCGGATTTCGTCGACGCGGACGGTCATTCCGCCGCCGAGGGTACCACACCGAGGCGGGTGATGCTACAATGCGCGGCGGTCGCGGGGGCAATTGGAGGCGTTTGCCCATGGCAGCGGGAGAACCGAACACGTCGAGGGTGGACCGGGCACGCATCGCGGCGGCGGTGCGCGAGATCCTGATCGCCGTCGGCGAGGATCCGGATCGCGAGGGGCTGCGGCAGACGCCGGACCGGGTGGCTCGCATGTATGAGGAGATGTTCTCCGGCCTGCGCGACGATCCCGGTCGGCACCTCAGCGTGCTGTTCACCGAGCAGTACGACGAGATGGTCGTGCTTCGCAGCATCCCGTTCAACTCGGTGTGCGAGCACCACCTGATGCCGTTCGAGGGCGAGGCGGACGTGGCCTATCTGCCCAACGGAAAGGTGGTCGGGATCTCCAAGCTGGCCCGCGTCGTCGAGGCGTACTCCCGCCGGCCGCAGGTGCAGGAGCGGCTCACGAGCCAGATCGCCGATCTGCTGATGAGCGCGCTCGCCGCCAAGGGCGTGGCGGTCGTGATGCGGGCGACGCATACCTGCATGACGTGCCGCGGCGTGCGGAAGCCGGGCACCGTGATGATCACCTCCGCCATCCGGGGCACCTGCCGCAGCGACGCCCGCACGCGAAGCGAAGTGATGGCCCTGCTGCACCCGTAGGTCCGCGCGCCCTGGTCGCCACGGCGTGGCGGATGGAAAGCGCGTCCGGTATACTCCGCCCGTCATGGACCTGAAGCAGGTACGCAACATCGGGATCGCCGCGCACATCGACGCCGGCAAGACCACGACCACCGAGCGGATCCTCTACTATGCCGGTCGCACGTACCGAATGGGCGAGGTGGACGACGGCACGACCGTGACCGATTTCGACACGGAGGAGCAGGAGCGGGGCATCACGATCTACTCGGCAGCGGTCAGCTTCGAGTGGCGCAACCACACGGTCAATCTGATCGATACGCCGGGGCACGTGGATTTCACTGCGGAGGTGGAGCGTTCGCTTCGCGTGCTGGACGGCGCGGTCGTGGTGTTCGACGCCAAGGAAGGGGCCGAGGCCCAGTCGGAAACCGTTTGGCGGCAGGCGACCAAGTACCACGTACCGCGGATCTGCTTCATCAACAAGATGGACAAGACGGGGGCGGACTTCTTCGGGTCGGTGGAGTCTCTGCGCGAACGCCTCGGGGCCCATCCCGTGGTTCTGCAGATTCCCATCGGCGCCGAGGAATCCTTTTGCGGCATGGTGGACCTGGTTCGGCTCAAGGCGTTCCGGTTCGTGCCCGAGGATCAGGACATGCGGATCGAGGAATGCCCCATTCCGGACGACCTCGCCGGGCCGGTGAAGCACTGGCGTCACGAGCTGGAGGAGGCCGTCGCCGAGACCGCCGACGCGCTGATGGAGAAGTACGTTCAGGGCGAACCGATGGGCGAGGAGGAGATTCGCTCGGCCCTTCGTGCTGCGACGGTGTCGAACCGGCTGCACCCGGTGTTCTGCGGCTCCGCGAGGAACAAGATCGGCACGCGCTTTCTCCTGAACGGCGTGGTCGATTACCTGCCGAGCCCGCTCGATATTCCTCCCATCGAGGGGGAACTGCCCGACCGGCCGGGCGAGAAGGTGAAGCGGGCATGCGATCCGACGGCGCCGCTGACGGCGTATGTGTTCAAGGTCGTCGCGGACAAACCGATGGACCTGTATTTCGTGCGCGTTTATTCGGGCGTGCTCAAGGCGGGGTCCCGCGTCCTGAACGTGTCGCGCAACCAGAAGGAGAACATCAGCCGCATCTACCGGGTCTTCGCCAAGCGCCGCGAGCAGCTCAACGAGGCGGTGGCAGGCGACATCGTGGCCGTCCTCGGGCCGAAGGACGCTCTGACCGGAGACACGTTGTGCGATCCGCGGCATCCGATCGTCCTGGAGAAGATCGAGTTTCCGGAGACCGTCATCGCGATGGCGATCGAGCCGAAGTCCAGCGCGGATCGCGACAAGCTGGGCGAGGCGCTTCACGCGCTCGCGAGGCAGGATCCTACGTTCCGCGCGCACGTGGACGCGGAGACCGGTCAGACGCTCATCAGCGGCATGGGCGAGCTGCACCTGGAGGTGCTGACCCATCGGCTGCTGCGGGACATGAACGTCCAGGTGACCGTCGGCAAGCCGCGCGTCTCGTACCGCGAGACGGTGACCGCCCGCGGCGAGGCCGAGGGGCGATTCATCCGGCAGACCGGCGGGCACGGCCAGTACGCCGTGGTGAGGCTTGTCGTTGAGCCTTTTGAGCCGGAGCCCGGGATGCCGCAGGTGGTCTTTGAGAATCGCATCACCGGGGGGGCGATCCCCCGGGAATACATCCCCGCCGTTGAGACGGGGGTTCGCGACGCGGCTCGCAGCGGGGTGTTGGTCGGTTTTCCCGTGATCCATGTGAAGGTGTCTCTGGTGGATGGGCAGTGGCACGAGGAGGACAGCTCGGAGCTCGCGTTCGAGAACGCCGGGCGCATCGCCTTTGAGGAGGCCGTGCGGAAGGCTCGGCCCGCTTTGATGGAGCCGATCATGCGGCTGGAGCTGAGCGCCCCCGATGCCTATTTCGGGCAGATAACGGGAGACTTGAATGCCAGGCGTGCGATCATCACGCATACGGAGATTCGCGGGGACCGCCGGGTGATTCAAGCGCAAGTGCCTTTGCGAGAAATGGTTGGGTACGCTACGGTGCTGCGGAGCCTGACGCAGGGTCGGGCGAGCTGGTCGATGGAGCCGTTGCGTTATGTCGTTGCGCCGCCGAGTGTTGCGGCGGAAATCGAGGCGACGGCGTATTGAACGGGACGCCGCCGCCCTGGGGAGCGATCGAGTCCTGGGTGCGCCGGCAGAAAATTGTCTCCAAACACCCCCTTGACAATTCCTCCGGGATTGGTAACCTAGTGGGTCTCGGCATGCGACGCCGTAAGTAGTTCCCTTACGTGTGGTTGCGATAGCGAGGTCTTTGTGCAAGGCGAACGGATACGTATTCGGATGGAGGCGTACGATCACCGGGCTCTCGATGCGTCCGCGCGGGAGATCGTCGATCATGCGAAGCGGACCAATGCCCGCGTGTGCGGGCCGATCCCGCTGCCGACGCGGATCGA
>CAZTVU010000002.1:54892-76733 GCA_964617025.1 uncultured Planctomycetales bacterium
CAAGAAGTCTCGCGATCAGTTTGAGATGCGCACGCACAAGCGTGTGATCGATCTTTATGAGCCGACCGCGCGTACGGTCGAGGCGTTGAACCGGCTGGTGGTTCCGGCCGGCGTGTTCGTGAAGATCAAGGCATAGCGGTGTCGCCGCCCGCCGGTCCGGCCCCGTCGGGGCGGGCGGACCGCGGGGTTACTCGTTCCCGAGTCGCGTTCCACCGTGTAATTTCATCACCGGCGCGTGAGCTGAATCGCGCGTAGAGGCCGAGTTGAATCGGAAGAGCGGTTTCCGAGAAGGGTAGATTTGTCGCCATGATCGCGGCCATCCTGGGGAAGAAGATCGGCATGACCCAGGTCTACGACGACCAGGGGAACATCGTACCCGTCACGGTCATTCAGGCGGGACCGTGTACCGTCATGCAGGTGAAGCGTTCCGACGGGCCGGACGGATACGAGGCCGTGCAACTGGGCTACCAGGACGTCAAGCCGCATCGCTCGACGAAGCCGATGATCGGGCATGCGGCGGCGGCGGGGACGGGGCCGAAGGCCTTCGTGCGGGAGGTTCGGCTGGATCGGGCGGCGGAGGTGAAGCCGGGCGATGTGGTGACGGTCGAGGTGTTCGAGGCGGCCAAGATTCAATACGTCGACGTGATCGGGACGACGAAGGGCCACGGGTTCACCGGCGTGATGAAACGCCACGGCTTCGGCGGGCAACCGAACAGCCACGGCACGGAACGCAAGCACCGCAGCCCGGGGGCGATCGGCGCCATGGCGGGCCAGCGGGGCCGCGGCCGCTGCATCAAGAAGGGCAAGCGGATGGCCGGTCACCAGGGCTGCGATCGTCGGACGTCGCGCAACCAGAAGCTCATCCGGGTCGACCGCGAGCACGACCTGCTGCTGGTCAAGGGAAGCGTTCCGGGCCCGAACGGCGCGTTCGTGACGGTTCGGCAGGCGAAGACGAAGACGTGAGAGACGTGGAGCGTTGACGGCCGGTGCGGTGCATCGGCCGTTTTCATGGGTGGCGGATCATGATTGACGTACCGGTGTTCAACATGGCCGGCGAGCAGACCGGCAGCATGCAGATCGACGAGGCGATCCTCGGCGGACGCGTGCGCCCGAAGCTGATGAAGCAGGCCGTTGTGGCCTACCTGGCTTCCCGCCGCCAGGGAAGCGCGCGGACGAAGTGCAAGAACATGGTCGAGGGTTCGACGCGCAAGCTGTTTCGCCAGAAGGGCACGGGAAACGCGCGAATGGGGCAGGTGCGCACGCCGATCCGCCGGGGCGGCGGCGTGACGTTCGCGAAACTCGAGCGGGATTTCCGGCTCGCGATGCCGAAGAAGGCCCGTCGGCTGGCGCGCAACAGCGCGATCCTCGCGAAGATCCAGGCGAACGCCGCGCTGATCCTCGACCCGCTGGAGGTGTCGCCGCCGAAGACCCGGACGCTGGCGAAGGCGTTCAAGGCGGTGGGGGCGGATCAGGGTTGCGTGCTGGCGCTGGGGGAGCCGAACGCGGACCTCTACAAGTCCGGCCGCAACCTCCCGAAAACGGAGATCCGGCCGGTGGGCGAGCTTTGTGCGTATGAGGTTCTTCGGCGCAGAAAGCTGGTGTTTACGAAGGCGGCGTTCGAGAAGCTTCTGGCGGATCCCGTGACGCTGGGGGTCGCCGGGACATCGCAGGAATAGACCGATGGACCTGTACCATACGATTATCCGTCCGCTGGTGACCGAGAAGGGCACGCATCAGAGCCAGGTGTCGCACGAGGCGACGGCATCGCGTCCCGCTCGCGGCGGGGCGTATGCGTTCGAGGTGCATCCGGACGCGCGCAAGCCGGAGATCAAGGAAGCGATCGAAAAGATCTATAACGTGCGCGTGCAGTCGGTTCGCACGTCGAACCGCATCGGCAAGCGCCGCCGTGTGCGGTTCAAGATGGGCACCACGAGGCACTGGAAAAAGGCGGTCGTCGTCCTGGCGCCGGAGTGCCATATAGACTTGTTCTGACGGCGGCGACGGGCGGAATCGAGGACCAACGGACCCATGGGCATCAAGAAATACAAACCGACCTCTCCGGGACGCCGGCACGGCATGGTCAACGACTTTTCGGAGTTGACCGACAAGAAGCGGCGGCCCGCGAAGTGCCTGCTGACCCCGCTGCCGAAGACGGGCGGGCGGAACCACCACGGCCGGATCACGTCGTGGTGGCGCGGCGGCGGGCACAAGCGGCTGTATCGGATCATCGACTTCCGGCGGAACAAGGACGGCGTGGTGGGGACGGTCGAGGCGATCGAATACGATCCCAATCGGTCGTGCCACATCGCGCTGGTGAACTACCCGGACGGCGAGAAGCGGTACATCCTGGCCCCGCTGGGGCTCAAGGCGGGCGACACGGTGGAGAGCGGCCCGCGGGTCGAGCCGAAGGTGGGCAACGCGATGCCGCTCAAGAGCATCCCCGTCGGTCTCGACGTGCACAACATCGAGATGATCGCCGGCCAGGGCGGGAAGCTCGTGCGGTCGGCCGGCGGCACCGCGCGGCTGGTCGCCCGCGAGGGGGAATGGGCGACGCTGGTGCTTCCCTCGGGCGAGATGCGGCAGATTCGGGTGGAGTGTCGTGCGACGATCGGCCAGCTCGGGAACCTGGACCACCAGAACATCGTGATCGGAAAGGCGGGGCGCAAGCGACACATGGGTCGACGTCCGCACAACCGGGGAACCTCGATGAACCCGGTCGCTCACCCGCTCGGGGGCGGCGAGGGCCGCAGCGGCGGTGGTCGGCACCCGTGCAGCCCCTGGGGCAAACTCGCCAAGGGCGGCCATACGCGGAAGCCGCGGAAGGCCTCCAACAAGCGGATCCTGCGTCGCCGTCGCAGCGTGCGATACGGCCAGTTGGTGTTGCCCAAGAGGAAGTAGCCGCGGACGAGGTGAGGATCGGCGATGTCGAGAAGTCTGAAAAAAGGCCCGTACGTGGACGAGAAGCTGTTCCGGAAGGTGATGCAGGCCAAGGAGCGGGGGGATCGTTCCCTGATCCGGACGTGGGCTCGGCGGTGCACGATCGTGCCGGAGTTCGTCGGGCAGAGCTTCGAGGTCCACAACGGAAAGACCTTCCACAAGGTGTTTGTGACGGAG
The DNA here is from genome assembly GCA_964617025.1 of uncultured Planctomycetales bacterium. Lineage (GTDB taxonomy): Bacteria > Planctomycetota > Phycisphaerae > UBA1845 > PWPN01 > CAZMVY01. The sequence goes on from CAZTVU010000002.1 coordinate 58,007, forward strand.
GACATGGTCGGTCACAAGCTCGGCGAGTTCAGTCCGACGCGGGTCTTCCGGGGCCATAGCGGAGTGAAGAAGGCGGCGCCGGGGTCCGCCTGAGGTCAGCGGGGTCCCGGGGCGGGCCCGCGGCAGTGATGCGAGGAAGCAGCGATGGCGGAGGCAGCAACAACCGTACGGGAGTGGAAGGCGGTGTACCGCTTCGCCCGCACGAGTTCGCGGAAGGCCCGGCTGGTCGCCGACCTGATCCGCCGGCGGGGGGTCAACGAGGCCCTGGACGTTCTTCGGTTCACCGAGAAGAAGGCCAGCGCGATCATCGACAAGGTGTTGCGTTCGGCGATGGCCAACGCGAACGAGCAGGAGGCGGACCTGCGCCGGCTGTACGTGAAGGAGGCCCGCGTGGACGACGGCCCGTTTTTCAAGCGGTTTCGCCCGAAGGACCGGGGCCGGGCCCACGCGATTTTGAAGCGAACGAGCCACATCACCGTCGTCGTGGCCGAGAAAGCTGAAGGGAGCTGATCGTGGGCCAGAAGTGCAATCCGATCGGGTTTCGCACGGGAATCACGCTGGGCTGGAGGTCGCGCTGGTACGCGCCGAAGGCCGCGTTCGGCGAGTTCCTGGTCGAGGACGAGCGGATTCGAAAGTTCGTGGATGAGACGCTGAACCGGCACCCCACATACGCCGCCGTCTCGAAGGTCGACATCGAGCGGACGCGCAACGAGGTGAAGGTGATCCTGCACACCGCGCGGCCCGGCATGGTGATCGGGGCCAAGGGCGCGGAGGTGGACAAGCTCAAGGAGCAGATCGAGAACCTGATCGATCGAAAGGTCAGCATCAACATCGTGGAGATCAAGCAGCCCGACCTGGATGCGAAGCTGTGCGCCGAGAAGATCGCCGAACAGCTCAAGAAGCGGGCGAGCTTCCGCCGCGCAATGAAGATGCAGGCGGAGGCGTGCATGGCGGCGGGGGCGAAGGGCGTCAAGATCCTGTGCAGCGGGCGCCTCGGCGGGTCGGAGATGGCGCGTCGCGAGAAGGTGATCGTCGGCAGCATTCCGCTGCACACGCTTCAGGCCGACGTGGATTACGCGCACGCGATGGCGCGGTGCCCCTACGGCGCGATCGGCGTGAAGGTGTGGGTGTACCGCGGGATGTTCGGCGAGGAGGTTCCCGTGACGGAGGAGTCGGCTCCGCGGCGGCGCGGTCGGCGGTGAGCGGGGGCCGGCGACCGGCGCCCGGACGAGGATGATGAACCATGGCGTTGATGCCGAAACGCATTAAGTTCCGGAAGTCGCAGCGAGGGAAGATCCGCGGCAACGCGACGCGCGGCAACACCGTGGCCTTCGGGGAATACGGGTTGCAGTCGCTGGAGGGCGGATGGCTGACGGCGCGGCAGATCGAGGCGGGTCGCGTGGCGGCGACGCACTTCCTGCATCGCGAGGGCCGCGTGTACATCCGCGTCTTTCCGCACAAGCCGGTGTCGTCCAAGCCGCTGGAGACGCGCATGGGCAAGGGAAAGGGCGAGCCGGAGTTCTACGTCGCGTGCATCCGGCCCGGCACGATGCTGTTCGAGGTCGCCGGCGTCGACGAGGACGTGGCCAAGCGGGCGCTGGCTCGGGTTTCCCACAAAATGCCCTTCAAGTGCCGGTTCGTGCATCGGCGGCACGGGGTCTGATTTCGGGAGGGCTATGCGAAGATGAAGATGGGCGAGATTCGACAGATGAAGACCGACGAGCTGCACGCGGAGCTGGACCGGCTTCGTCGGCACCTGTTCGACCTGCGGTCCCAGGCGGTGACGGAGAAGCTGGAGGATCCGGCCCAGCTCATGAAGACCAAGCGGGACATCGCCCGGATCTTCACGGAGCTGCGGCAGCGCGGGGAGACGGGCATCGAGGAGAAGCAGTACCACCTGAACGCGATCTCCGGCCGGGGAAAGGGCCGGTAAGTCGGCGCAGGCGCAGGGGTGGTCGGACGAACAGAGAAGGCAAGAACGATGACGCAGCCAGTCGCGGAAAACAAGGCACGGACCCGGCGGCGGGTGATCCAGGGCATCGTGGCGTCCAACAAGTGCGCGAAGACGCTCCGGGTGCAGGTGGCGTATACAGTGCCGCATCCGAAGTACGGCAAGCTGATGGCCAAGCGGACCGTCCTGTACGCGCACGACGAGAAGGGCGAGGGCCGGCCGGGTGACGTGGTCGAGCTGATGGAATGTCGGCGCCGTTCCAAGACGAAATCGTGGCGGCTCGTCCGCGTGATTCGTCGGGCGCCAGGCGAGTGATCGGGCTTCAGCCATGATTCAGTTGAACACCGTGGTGGACGTGGCGGACAACACCGGCGCGAAGCAGGCGATGGTGATCCGCGTGTTGGGGGGCAGCACCGGACGGTTCGGAAAGCCCCGCCGCAAGACGGCCGGCGTGGGCGACCTGGTGGTGTGCGCGGTGAAAAAGGCGCTGCCGAACACCGAGTTCATGAAGCCGGGGAACAAGAAGGCCCGCGTGGTCAAGGCGGTGGTGGTGCGGACGCATCATCCCACGCGGCGCCCCGACGGGAGCTACGTGCGGTTCGATCGGAACGCCGTGGTCCTCTTGGATGCGAACAACGAGCCGCGGGGCACGCGGATCTTCGGGGCGGTCGCTCGCGAGCTTCGCGAACGCGGCCATATGAAGATTATCTCCCTGGCGGACGAGGTGGTGTAGGGGTCGGTCGCCCCGAGCGAGGAGCGGCCGCAGGACGGAATGAGCGGCGACGGAGCAACCCAGGAACGGACGTACGGCGATGGCGTGTCACATACGACGGGGCGACGAGGTCATGGTGATCTCCGGCGATCACCGGGGCGAGCGCGGCAAGGTGCTCCGGGTCAACCCGGCCAAGGGTCTGGTGGTCGTTGAGGGGGTGAACATGGTGTACCGGCACGTGCGGCCCAGCCGCCGGAACCCGCAGGGCGGGCGGCTCAAGAAGGAGGCGCCGGTGCACATCAGCAATGTCCTGCCCGTCGATCCGAAGACGGGAAAGGGGACGCGGGTCCGGTTTGCGGTGCAGCGGGACGACGCCGGGAGACTCGTCGGCAAGCGCCGCGTGACGCCCGGCGGAACGGTGCTCAACGAGGTCACCCGGGCCTCGAAGCCGTAAGTGGAACAGGAGCCCGGCCCCGATCGGGCACAGGCGTCGGGACGCGACGCCCGGCAGAAAGACAAACGATGGCAGCGGCAATAGCAAGGTTGTTGGAACGCTATCGAAAGGAAGTGGTTCCCGCGCTCCGCGAGGAGTTCAAGCGGGCGAACATCCTCTCCCTGCCACGCCTCGAAAAGGTCGTGGTCTCGATGGGCATGGGGAAGGCCATTGAGGACAAGCGCCGGATGGAGGCGGCGGTCAAGGAGTTGGCGCAGATCACGGGCCAGAAGCCGCTGGTGTGCAAGGCCCGCAAGAGCGTGTCCAATTTCAAGGTCCGCAAGGGGATGGAGACGGGCCTGAAGGTGACGTTGCGCGGGCAGCGCATGTACGAGTTCCTCGATCGGCTGATCAACGTGGCCATCCCGCGTGTGCGCGACTTCCGCGGTCTGGATCCGCAGAGCTTCGACGGGCGCGGCAACTACTCGATGGGCGTCACCGAGCAGACCATCTTCCCGGAGATCGATGCCGACAAGGTGGAGTTTCAGCAGGGGATGCACGTGACGATCGTCACGACCGCCCGGAACGACCGCGAGGCGCTCCGGCTGCTGACCCTGATGGGGATGCCGTTCCGAACGAACTGAGTTCGTACTTGGGCGAGACCAGGCGATGGCAACGAAGGCGTGGGTTTACAAGGCGAGTCTGAAACCGAAGTTCAAGAGCCGGGTCGTACGCCGATGCCAGCTCTGCGGGCGGTCTCGCGCGGTGTACCGGAAGTTCAAGATATGCCGGATCTGCTTCCGAAATCTGGCCAGCGAGGGGCGGATTCCCGGCGTCCGAAAGTCCAGTTGGTAGCTTGCATCGCCCGAAAGGACAGAGAGCCATGCTGACGGATCCAATCGCCGACATGCTCACCCGTATTCGCAACGCGGTCCGCGTTCGGGCGGCCGAGGTGCGGATGCCGTCCTCGCGGATGAAGGTGGGCATCGCCGGCGTTCTGAAAGATGAGGGGTACATTGCCGGTTTCGACGTGATCGACGACGGGTACTCGGGCGTGCTGCGGATTCAGCTCAAGTACGGCCCGGAGGGCGAGCAGATCATTACCGGCGTGGACCGGGTGTCGAAGCCGGGGCGGCGGGTGTACGCAGGCGTGGAGAGTCTGCCGAAGGTTCTCGACGGGCTCGGCATTCTGATCGTGTCGACGAACCGCGGTATCAAGAGCGACCGCCAGTGCCGGAGCGAGAAGCTCGGCGGCGAGTTGTTGTGCAAGGTGTACTAGGACGGATGCCATGTCCCGTATAGGCAAGAAACCGATTCTCGTCCCGAAGGGCGTCAAGTTCGAGGTGCGGGACCACACGGTCCGGCTCTCGGGCCCGAAGGGCGAGCTCTCGTGGCGATTCCCGGACGGCGTGACGGTCGAGTACGAGGCGGCGAGTTCCCAGGTGCATGTGAAGCGAACGTCGGACGCGGGGCGGGACCGCGCCCTGCACGGGCTGGCGCGGGCGCTGATCAACAATATGGTCGTCGGCGTCACCCAGGGCTACGAGAAGCGGCTGGAGATCTATGGCACGGGCTACTCGTGCAAGGTGCAGGGCAAGCAGCTTCATCTGAATGTGGGCTTCATGGGGCGGGGGTTCGGCAAGCCCGCCCAGTTCATGCTGGACATTCCCGCCGGCCTGACCGTGGATGTCGAGGTGGCGGCGGCCCGCGGCGACACGGAACCGGCGAAGTTCGTGATCCGCGGCGTGGACAAGCAGCTTGTCGGCGAGTTCGCCGCCGAAGTGCGCGGGCTGCGCCCGCCGGAGCCCTACCAGGGCAAGGGGATTCGCTACGCGGGCGAGTACGTCCGCCGCAAGCAGGGCAAGGCGTATGCGAGCGGCACCGGCGGCTGACGGGTGCCCCAAGGGAACGACGATGAAACGGCTGAAACTCAAGGCAGTGCGACGCGCCCGGCGAAAGCTCCGCGTGCGCAAGAGCGTCTTCGGCACAAGCGAACGTCCGCGGCTGTCCGTCTACCGGAGCCTGCAGCACATTTACGCGCAGCTGATCGACGACGTCTCCGGGCGGACGCTGGCGGAGGCGAGCAGCGCCTCCCGGAAGCTGCGTGACCGCATCCGGTACGGCGGCAACAAGGCCGCCGCCGAGATCGTCGGCACCGCCCTGGCCGAGGAGGCGAAGAGCAAGGGCATTGTCCGTGCGGCGTTTGATCGGAACGGGTATCGGTATCACGGCCGCGTCAAGTCGCTGGCGGACGCGGCGAGGAAGGCGGGGCTCTCGCTGTAGGGCGAGGGTGAAGTACTGACTGGCCGCAGCGGCCGCGAGGCATGCATGGAGAGGCAGCGTCAAGTGAACTTCGAGCAGCAGGAAGGCGGCATCGAGGAACAGGTCGTTCGGGTGTATCGATGCGCCACGGTGGTGCGCGGCGGGCGGCGCTTCAGCTTCGGGGCGCTGGTCGTGGTCGGCGATCGGAACGGTCACGTGGGGGTCGGCTACGGCAAGGCCAACGAGGTTCCGCACGCGGTCGAGAAGGGCAACAAGGCCGCCCGAAAGAGCATGATCACCGTGCGGCTTCGGGGCACGACGATCCCGCATCGCGTCGTGGGCCGGTTCGGGGCGAGCAAAGTGATCATGGTGCCCGCGGGCGAGGGCACGGGGGTTATCGCCAGCGCCAGCGTGCGACCGGTGCTGGAGCTGGCGGGCGTCAAGGACGTGTTGACCAAGAGCATGGGGTCCAACTCCCCGAAGAACCTGGTGAAGGCCGCGCTCAACGGGCTGCAGCAACTGCGGGACGCGGAGACGGTGGAAAGGCTGCGCGGCGTGCCGGTGCAGGCCTGACGCGGAGGCGCGAGATATGGATATCACGACGGTCACCAAACTGGCAGGGGCGCACAAGCGGCGAAAGCGCGTCGGTCGGGGCACTGGCAGCGGTCACGGCAAGACGTGCGGCCGCGGCACGAAGGGCGCCAAGGCCCGCAAGAGCCCGAGTATTCGCCGCCTCTTCGAGGGCGGCCAGATGGCGCTGTTCCGCCGTCTGCCGAAGCGCGGATTCAGCAATGCGAAGTTCCGGACGGGCGTCGTCGTCGTGAACGTCGGCGAGCTCGACAAGCGCTTTGAGGACGGCGCGCACGTGACGAAGGAAGTCCTGAAGACCGCCGGCCTGATCGACAGCGCGGACGTCGTGCTGAAGGTCCTGGGCGACGGCTCCATCGGGAAGAAGCTGACCGTGGAGGCGGACCGGTTCAGCCAGTCCGCCCGGGACAAGATCACGGCTGCCGGCGGCACCGTGACGGTGATCGGCAAGTAGGCTTTCGCGGGGCGAGACCGGCGATGCTCAAAACCCTACGCAACGTCTTCAAGATCCCGGACCTGCGCAACAAGGTGTTGTTCACGCTGTTGCTGCTGGCGCTGTATCGCATCGGCTTCCACGTGCCCCTGCCGGGCGTCAACCAGGAGTCGATGGCCAAGGCGGCCCGTCCGGCGGGCGAGGGCGGCCTGGGACAGCTCGCCGAGTACTTTGCGCTATTTACCGGGGGCGATCTGCAGCAGAGCACGATCTTCGGTCTGGGCATCATGCCGTACATCTCGGCGAGCATCATTTTCCAGCTTCTCGCCACGGTCATCCCCGCGCTGGAGAAGCTTCAGAAGGAGGGGGACACCGGGCGCAAGAAGATCAACGAGTACACACGCTACGCCACGGTGCTGCTGTGCATCATCCAGTCGACGTTCTGGGTGAACTACATGCGGTCGCAGCAGTACGTCCTGGAGGACTACAGCGGCAGCGTGTTGTTCATCCTGATGAGCATGCTGGCGCTCACCACCGGGACGATCATCCTGATGTGGCTGGGCGAGCAGATCGACGAGTACGGCATCGGAAACGGGATCAGCCTGATCATCATGGCGGGGATCGTGGCCCGCATGCCGAACGCCATCATCGACGTGGTTCGCCTGGCGCGCTTCCAGATGGGCGGGGCGTCAACCGGGGCGGAAATGGGCCCCACCAAGATCCTGTTCCTCATCTGCGCGTTCATCGGCGTGGTCGCGGGGGCGATCCTGATCACGCAGGGGCAGCGGCGGATTCCGATTCAGCAGGCCAAGCATACCCGCGGCCGCAGGGTCTACGGCGGCCAGCGGCAGTACCTGCCGCTGCGCGTGAATCACGGCGGCGTGATGCCGATCATCTTCGCGAGCTCGCTCCTGTTGTTCCCGAGCATCATCTTCGACTGGCTTCGGGGCATCTTTCGGGGCGGGGCCACGGCGGGGTTCTGGAGCTTCCTTGCGGCCAGCTTCGGGCCGGGGCAGTACCTGTACGAACTGGCGTACATCGGCATGATCTTCTTCTTCGCGTACTTCTGGACGACCGTCCAGTTCCGCCCCAAGGAGATGGCGAACAATCTCCGCGACTACGGGAGCTTCATTCCCGGTCGACGGCCGGGCAAGCGCACCGCGGACTACCTCGAAACGGTCATGACGAGGATTACGTTCGTCGGCGCGGGGTTCCTCTCGATCATCGCGGTGATTCCGTCCGTGGTGGCGATCTGGCTGCGGATTCCCTATCAGGTGTCGGCCTTCCTGGGCGGCACCGGGTTGCTGATTGTGGTCAGCGTGGCCCTGGACCTCGTTCAGCGGATCGAGGCCGAGCTTGTCAAGCGTAACTACAGCGGCTTCCTCGGGGACGAAGGCGGGCGGATCAAGGGTGCCTACGCGTGACCGGGCGGCCGAGAGACGATCGCCCCGTGCCGGCGACGGGACGGGATGGCAAAGGGTGATGCGCGGCCTTCGACATCGCAGGGACCTGCCGACGCTCAAGACCGCCGCGGACATCGAGAGGATGCGGCAGGCCGGTCGGCTGGTGCACGGGATCCTGGATCGCCTGGCGGCGATGGTGTTGCCGGGCGTGACGACCGGCGAGATGAATGCCGTTGCCGCCGAGATGATCCGGGCCGCCGGCGCGGAGGCCCTGTTTCAGGGTCAGAAGCATGCCGAGGCGAGGTTTCCGTTTCCCGCGGTCGTCTGCACGAGCCTCAACGAGGAGGTGGTGCACGGCATCCCCGGGGCACGGGAGCTCGGCGAAGGCGACATCGTGAGCGTCGATTGCGGCGTGCGGCTGAACGGGTTGTGCGGCGACAGCGCGCGGACGTTTGCGGTGGGAGCGGTGAACGGGCGGGCGCGCCAGTTGCTGGAGGTGACGCAGGAGGCCCTGAATCTTGCGATCCGGGAGATTCGCCCGGGCCGCTGGTGGGGCGAGATCGCGGCGCAGATGCAGCGCCTCGTGGAGGACGCCGGTTTTTCGGTCGTACGGCAGTTCGTCGGGCACGGAATCGGTCGCGAGATGTGGGAGGAGCCCAAGGTGCCCAACTACGTCGACCGGTCGATGCGACGGGAGGACTTTCTCCTCAAGCCGGGGATGACGATCGCCGTGGAGCCGATGGTGACGATGGGATCCCCGGATGTGCGGTACGCGGATGCCTCGGGTTGGCCGGTGGTCACGAAGGATGGCCGCTGGGCGGCCCATTTTGAGCATACGGTGGCCGTCACGTTGACGGGCGCCGACGTGCTTACGGACGGGCGTTGACGCCCATTGGCGAGCCCCGGGGCGGGCAGGTGGATCATGAAGGTTCGCAGCAGCGTGAAGCGGATTTGCGAGAACTGTAAGATCGTAAAGCGCCGCGGCGTGGTCCGGGTGATCTGCTCGAATCCCCGGCACAAGCAGCGGCAGGGCTAGGACAGGAGACACAGCGTGCCACGTATCGCCGGTGTTGACATCCCGAACGAGAAGCGCACGGTGATTGCGCTTCAGTATATTTACGGCATCGGGCCCTTTTCCGCCCGGAACATCTGCCGGGAGGCGGGCATCGACGAGTCGAAGCGGGCCAAGGATCTCACGGAGGACGAGCTGAGCCGCATCGCGGGCATCCTCGACCGCAGCTATGTGATCGAGGGCCAGCTTCGACGCCAGGTTCAACAGAGCATCTCGCGGCTCAAGGACATCGGGTGTTATCGCGGGATGCGGCACCGCCGCGGTCTGCCGGTCCGCGGTCAGCGGACGCGGTCGAACGCCCGCACGCGAAAGGGGCCCCGCAAGACGGTTGCCGGCAAGAAAGGCGTGAAGGAGATGCACCGTGGCTAAGTCCGCCAAGAAGAAGGTTCGCCGCAACGTCGCCCGTGCCATCGTGCACGTGAAGGCGACGTTCAACAACACGATGATCACGGTCACGGACGTCAACGGCGAGACGCTCTGCTGGGCCTCCGCGGGGACGGTCGGCTTCAAGGGCACGCGCAAGAGCACGCCGTTCGCCGCGCAGCGGGCCGCGGAACGAGCGGCGGTCGCCGCGCGGAAGTACGGCGTCACGGACGTCGAGATCAAGGTGAAGGGGCCGGGTTCCGGCCGCGAGTCGGCGATCACCGCGCTGCAACAGGCGGGTTTGCGGATCCAGTCGATCGAGGACGTCACCCCGTTGCCGCACAACGGGTGCCGCCCCGCGAAGCGGCGGCGTGTCTGATGGCCAGTAGAAGGGCGTAATAGGATTATGTCGCGATATCTCGGACCGAATTGTCGGTTGTGCCGGCGCGAGGGCTTCAAGCTGATGCTCAAGGGCCCCCGATGTCAGTCGGCGAAGTGCCCGGTGGAATCCAAGGACGCCCGGAGCAACCCGCCCGGGATGCATGCGTGGCGGCGGGGCAAGGGCAGCGGCTACGGCATCCGGCTTCGCGAGAAGCAGAAGGTCAAGCGGTATTACGGCCTGCTGGAGCGGCAGTTCATGCTCTACTTCCGCAAGGCGGAACGCATGGCCGAAAAGACCGGCGCGGCGCTGCTCACCCTGCTGGAGCGGCGTCTGGACAACACGGTACACAAGTTGGGTCTCGCCCCGTCTCGAAAAGCCGCGCGATCGATGATCATCGCCGGCCATATCTACGTGAACGGCAAGCGGCTGGATCGGCCGGGCTACCTCGTCGAGCAGGGCGACCGCGTGGGCGTCAAGCCTTCCGACCGGAGCCGGAACCTGGCGCGGATGAACCTGCAGTTGCAGTCCGGTCAGCCGCAGGCCTGGCTCCAGTTCAACCCGGACCAGTTGGAGGGAACCGTCGTGAGTCTTCCGACCCGCGAGGACGTGCAACTGACGGTCGAGGAACAGTTGATCGTCGAGATCTGCAGCCGGTGAGACGCATCGACGAGAACGCGGACGGGACGCACGAATTGGCCCTGTAGGGAAACCGTTAACACGAGGAGGACGACCCGATGCGAATCCGCTGGCGTGGATTGGAATTGCCGAACCAGGTCGTCAGAGACGACGCTGTCAGCACTGATACGTACGGTCGTTTTTTGGTGGAGCCCTTTGAGAGAGGGTTCGGGACGACGGTGGGCAACAGCCTCCGTCGCATTCTGCTGTCGAGCCTCGAAGGCGCCGCCGTCCTGCGCGTCAAGATCGCCGGCGCCGATCACGAGTTCATGAGTCTGCCGGGCGTCCTCGAGGACGTCACCGATATCATCCTGAACGTCAAGTCCCTGATCGTCCGCTTCGACGGCGAGGGCGAGAAGGCCCTGCGCGTCACGAAGAAGGGCCGGGGCGAGGTGCGGGCGGCCGACATCCAGTGCGATCCGGCCGTCACCATCATCAATAAGGACCAGCTCCTGGCGACCCTGACGGACGAGGTGGATTTCGACATGCAGCTCTGGGTCGGCAGCGGCCGCGGGTATCGCACGGCGGAGGAAAACGCGAACATCGACGGCGAGCTCGGCATCATCCCGGTCGACTCGGTGTTCTCGCCGGTGACCCGCGTGCGGTATCGCACCGAGGACACCCGCGTCGGGCAGCGGACGAACTACGACCGCCTCGTGATGGAGATCTGGACCAAGGGCACGATCTCGCCCGAGGACGCGCTGGTGGAGGCCGCGAAGATTCTCCGCAAGCACCTGAATCCGTTCGTCCAGTACGCCGAGCTCGGCGAGGATCTGGTCCTGGAACATGCGGCCGAGGTTCGCGCCGAACCGAGCGCGATGGACAGCGCGATGAAGGAGAAGCTCGCCCTGACGATCCCGCAGCTCGAGCTTTCCGTACGGGCGACGAACTGCCTCCAGTCGGCCAAGATCGAGACCGTCGCGATGCTCGTCGAGAAGACCGAGTCGGATCTGCTGAAGCTGCGCAGCTTCGGGAAGACCTCGTTGCGCGAGGTGAAGCGCAAGCTTGCGGATCTGGGGCTGAGCCTCGGCATGCACCTGGGCGGGGAGGGGTCCGCGGCGTCGGGCGCCGTCGGGTCGGATGTGGAAGGGGCTTCAGGCGCATCGACATCGACGGAGGCGCCGGCGGGAGTGGGATAGTGTTTGCGGAATTGCCGGTGGCAGCCCGCCGGTTGGATACGCCGCGTTCTGCAGGTGGAGACACACGATGAGGCACTTAGTCGCGGGTCGCAAGCTCAATCGCACCACGGAGCATCGCAAGGCCATGCTCCGAAACCTCGCGCAGAATCTGTTCGAGCACGGGCAGGTGACCACCACGCTGCCGAAGGCCAAGGCGGCCCGGCCGTTCTGCGAGCGCTTGATCACCTTGGCCAAGCGTGCAAAGGGCGGCGATCTGGCGGCGCGTCGAAGGGTCATTCAGCTTCTGGGGGATCGCGCGGTCATCGACAAGGACCATCAGGAAGCGTATGAGACAATGTCGATGGTCAAGCGGGCGAGGGTCCTGCGTTCGCGCTCGGGTCGTCGGCATCGGACGGGCCAGGCCAAGGGCGGTCTGAAGTTCACCGCCGAGTCGATCTGTCATCGGCTGATCGAAACCGTGGCGCCGATGTTCGCGGATCGCAACGGCGGCTACACGCGCGTCATCCGGCTGGGCACCGGTCGCGTGGGTGACAACAGCCCGCGGGCCGTTCTCCAGCTCGTGGGCAAGGAGGAGTCGCCCGGGAGTGTCACCCGGCCGGAGAAGACGGCCCGCAAGAAACGGGCGGATTCGCGGTATCGGTCGGCAGCGCGTGCCGTCGCGGAGCGGAAGAAGGCCGACAAGCCCGCCACCCCGTCGAGCGAGGAAACGCAGTCGCCGGCGGCAGGCGGGCAGCCGGCGGATAACGAGCAGGCGGGATGACGTCTTCGGAATCGTGCGTCTTCTGCAGAATCGTCTCGGGACAGATCCCGTGTCTGCGCGTCCTCGAGGATGACGCGATTCTGGCCTTCCTTGATATCGGGCCGCTGGCGGAGGGGCACCTGCTCGTCATTCCAAAGGGGCACTACGAACGGGTCGAGTCGATGCCCGCGGAGGTATTGTCACGACTTGCCCAGGCGATCCCCGGGCTGGCGAGGGCGCTTTTGGCCGTTTCCGGGGCCGGTGCATACAACATCCTGGCCAACGTGGGCAGAGATGCCGGTCAGGAGGTCATGCATGTTCATTTTCACTTGATTCCTCGTCGCCCCGGCGATGGCCTGGGATACCGCTGGCTGGCGAAGAAGTACGAGGGCGACCGCGGCCGGCAGCTCGCGGAGCAGTTTGCCCGAGCGTTGCGCGGCGAGTGAAGCACAACGGCGGCGATGGGGATTCAGGTTTTGGGTGCGAGCGGGCGCGGAACTACCCCTGGGGCGATTCGTCGGGCATTGACTTGACGCCGTGGGCGTGCGAGCATAAACCCTTTCCGAGGAATCGAGCGAACCGTGAATACGGCAAACACCTGGGTTTATGCGTTCCTTTCGTTCTACCTGTTGGTCATGGTGATCCTGTGCGTCTACGGGGCGCACCGGTACTACCTCGTCCATCTGTACTACAAGTACCGTCGCAATCAGCCGGAGTTGCGCGCCTGCTTTCGGGAATTGCCGTCGGTGACGATCCAGTTGCCAATGTTCAACGAGCGCTTCGTCGCCCGGCGAATTATCGAAGCCACGTGCCAGATCGATTACCCGCGGGACCGCCTGGAGATTCAGGTCCTCGATGATTCGACCGACGAGACCGTGGCGATTGCCCGGGAGACGGCGGAGCGGATGCGGGCGGCGGGTCATAACGTCGTGTACCTTCATCGGGACAACCGCGAGGGGTACAAGGCCGGCGCCCTTGCCGAGGGGCTCCGCAAGGCTCGCGGCGAATACGTCATGATCTTCGACGCGGATTTCATCCCGCCGCCGGATATCCTCCATAGGACCATTCATTATTTCACGGACCCAAGCGTCGGGATGGTGCAGGCACGATGGGACCATATCAACCGGGATCACTCGCTCCTGACGAAGACGCAGGCGATTTTGCTGGACGGCCACTTCGTCATTGAACATACGGCCCGGAATCGCTCGGGTCGGTTCATGAGCTTCAACGGCACCGCCGGGATGTGGCGCCGCAGTTGTATCGATGACGCAGGCGGCTGGCAGCATGACACGTTGACGGAGGACCTCGACCTTTCCTACCGCGCGCAGATGAAGGGCTGGCGGTTCATCTTCCTGCCGGATCTGGTTTCTCCGGCGGAGCTGCCCCCGGAGATGGATGCCTTCAAGAGCCAGCAGTACCGGTGGGCCAAGGGCGGCGCGCAGACCTGCAAGAAGCTCCTGCCCAAGGTCCTTCGGTCGCGTCTGCCGCTGAAGATCAAGGCCGAGGCCTTCTTCCACCTCACAAGCTGCACGGTATACGTCTATTGCGTGCTGCTGGTGCTGATGCTCTACCCGGTCGTCTACATGAAGATCCATTTCTTCGAGGAGGGACCGGCTCGCTATGCGTTCGACGCCTCCCTGCTGCTGCTGGCGACGTGCTCGGCGAGCACGTTCTACGCCGCGAGCCAGCGGGAGGTGCAGCGGACCTGGGCCGAGAGCCTGAAGTACCTTCCGTTTCTCATGGCGCTGGGCATTGGCATTTCGTTGAACAACGCCAAGGCGGCCCTGGCCGGCTTCTTCGGCAAGGCGAGCGAGTTCGTGCGTACGCCGAAGTTCGGCGTGACCGAGTCGCAGGACGACAAGTGGCGGGCGCGGGTGGGGGTCTTTCGGCCCCGGCGAAAGCGAAAGCTGATGCCGTTGATCGAGCTGGGGTTCGCGATGTATCTTTTCGCGTGTCTCCTTCTTTGCTTCAGCGATCACCGCGTGACCGTCGGGGTTGTCTTTGTGGCGCTGTTCATGGCCGGATATCTCTATGTGTCATTGATGAGCCTGATCGGGCACCGCGTTCCGCGTTCGGAGACGGCCGCTCAGGCACCTCTGGAACCGGCTGCGCTTGTTCCGGCCGGGTCCGGGCCTTCGCCAACGGCCGCCGCGCATGTCAGCGCGGCGGACGCCTCCCACATGCGTCGAGTGACGCCGCCTGCGGAGCGGGCGCCGGTCTGAGCGTTACGTGCAGATCTACGTGCTGCTGATAACCAGGACGGAGTAGGCAGCGCATCGGCTTCGACACGTTTTCCAGCCCCGGACGTTGGCAACACCGGTTGTCGCGAGAGGACTGCGTTCCTTATTGAATTGCGGGTTATCGATCGCGGTCGCTGCCGAGGAGCAGCGGCCAGTTCCTCTGGGGCAGCCACGTGAAGACCATGCGGGACAAGGCGCTTCCGATCAAGGCCCCAGCGGCGACGTCGGCCACGTAGTGGGCGCCCGCCAGGATCCGGGCGACGGCGGTCAGGACGGCCAGCCCATAGACCAGCCACCGGGAACGCGGGAACAGGATCGCCAGCACCGTTGCCAGGGCGAAGGCCGCGGTGGCCTCGCCGGAGGGGAACGATACGGGCACGTCCGACCAGATCGCCTCGAACGGCCGCAGGAAGTGCATGTGAGACGCGGCCTGATTCGGGCGGATTCGCCCGACTGCGAACTTCAGGCAGAGGCCCACCCCGTCGGCCGACAGGATGGCGAGAAGCCCGGTGTTGGCGGCCCTCAGGCCCTTGGCGTGCAAGGCGATGATTGCGAAATACGCCGCCAGCGCGCCGGTGGCGGAACCGAACCATCGCACCGTGTCCCAGAACCAGATCGTGGCGACGTACCAGTCCCGATCGATCGGGTTCGGCGTGGCAAAGCGCCGCGAGACGTTCTGGAGCACCCACGCGTCAAGCCCCGCGAGACCGCAGGCGACCAACACGATCCCAAGCACCCAGGGCCAGCGCGCCCCGCAGCGCCGCGCGGCCGTTGTTGCAGGGGCTTTCGCCGTCGCAGCCGCTGCATCGTCAGGGGAGGGACAGACGCCGGTCTCCAGCTCGCCCGTCAATACCGCCGGACCCCCGGCGTCGGTGCCGGAAAGCCGTTGAATCTCTTGCTCGTGTAGATTGCCCATACCTGAAGCGGGTAGCCGCGAACCCGGTGCGTGACGGTACAGGCGAGTTCCGGATCCGTCAATGCCGGCGGCCGTCCGTCCCGGCCCGTGAGAGCGGGATGGAGCGCCCCGACATAGACGCACGGCCGCCCGATGAACTGCGTCGCATCCCGCACGGGGTTGGGCCAGATGTCGTATTGGCTCATGCGGCCGCCCAGAGCGGACTGCGCCGAGAACACCGTCGGTTCGCCCGGCGTGTAAAAGGCGATCTGCGCGGCCAACTGATAGTCTGCGGCGAGGAGAAACGGCTCGCGCCCAGCCGTCCGCTCCTTCGCTAGTACCTGCCCCACGGCCGCGCCAAGCTGCGACCAGCCCCGCAATCGGGCCGTCGGATCGTACCGGGCCACCGGCGTAAGGTTCCACGCGGGCGCGCCGCGCGCCATCCACGCAAATACCGGCATGAGCCATTCGGAACGGTGCATCACGACGACCGTCGCACCGCCCAGCAGGACGCCGGCCGCGATGAACGCCCTCGCGCCGGTCCGTTCGGCGGGCGTGGGCAGCCGCAGCCGTCGTCCGAGCCAGAGCGTCATGACGATAGTCCCGGTGAGCAGGGCCATGAAAGGCCAGTTGGGCTGGATCTTGGTCAGCACACTGAACGCGAGGAAGACGAGCCATGGCACGGCCGCCGCGACGACGAGGAATCGCGACGACTGCGGATCGTGACACTCGGCGGGGGCGTCGCACGGGCGGCGCCAGACATCGATGAGCGCCCAGACCATGCCCACGAACCAGACGCCCGCCAGCACGGCGGCCTGGCCCCCGATGTAGACGAGTAATCCGGAGAGGTCTATCCCCGGCCCGCCGGACATGCCCGCCTGTCCGGCGACGTGCCGGAAGTTTACCCAGCCGTGTTGCGCGCTCCAGACTAGTATGGGAAGCATCCCCGCGAGTCCCAGCATCAGGGCGACATAGGGGCCGGGCCGCCGAAGCAGACGCCGGGCCTTCGGGTCGAGCAGCAGGAACAGTCCGAAAGTCGGAAAGATGAGGGCCATCGTGTACTTGGCCAGGATCCCCAGCGCGATCAGGGCGCCGGCGGCGATCCAGTAGGCGAGCCGGTCCTGTCGCAGGGCGCGGTGCAGGCAGATCAGCGCCCACACCCACGCCAGGGCCATCGGCGTATCGATGGTCATCAGGATGGAGCCCGCTGCGAGAATCGGGATGGTGCACGTGATCGCCACCGTGGCCAGGGCGATCCTCGGTTTGCCCAACGTGTCACCGGCGAGGATGTAGATGCCGAGCCCGGTGATGGCGGACAGGAGTATGGCCGGCACGCGCACCGCCAGCATTTCGTTGCCGACATGTCGCTGCGACCAGTCGGCCAGCAACGATCGCGAGGCGGCGATGATATAGGCGATCAAAGGCCCTTTTTCGTAATAGCTGATGTCCGGTCGGCGTGCCCACTCCCAATAGAAGGCCTCGTCGCCCGACAGGTCCAGGGCATGCGGCCCGAGGAGATACGCGAGGTTTGCGGCGGCCCCCGCCGCCAGAAGGATCAGACACGCGGTGAGGCAGAAGACGGCCCCGCTTCGCGCGGCGGGGGGGGCGATGGGCGAATCAGCGGCCATTCGCCTAACCGGCTCCGACGGCGCGGGTGGCCGCGGGCTGCGTGGCGGCGCCCTTGCGGGAGACCCAGACGCGCTTGACGGATATCTCGTTGTCGCGCCCGATGGCCCCTTCCGCCCGGACCATCTCGCCGACCTGGATGTCGGCCATCTCGCCCGGCCGGCCGTCGATCATGATCTCACAGGTGGGCGGAACGTAGCTGGAGATCTCGTGGACTTCGCCGCTCTTGGGGTGGACGAACTCGATCGAAGCCGTCCGCGTAACCAGGTCGACGGCGGTGATCTTGCCCTCGATCTGTCGGACGGTCCTGGATCGGCCCTTGCGGACCTGCGTGGCGACGGCGAGGACGACGACAACGCCGACGATACCGATGATTACGCGCGTGCGAGTGTCCTTGGTCATGGGTTGGCATTATCGCAGGCACGCCACACTGGTCAAGCCGGACGAACCCGGCGTTGATCGGCGTCGTCATAAGAGATAGAGTATTTTCGAGGAGGCTCGGCAATGCTTCGGTTCACTCGCATCCTCGCCGTGGCGGCGGCGGCTCTTGCGACGGCCGGCGGATGCAACCGTGCGGACGAAGAGCCGGAGTATCGGACGGTGGAGGGGGCCGTCGATTCGGTCGACGTGGGTTCGGGTCGGGTGGCCATGCTCTGGGAGCACCCGAAACGGCACGAACGCGTGCGGATCTCAGGGACGATCGATCAGAACACGGTCATCGACATCAACGGCCGCGTCGCCACGCTGCAGGACATCCGCAAGAATGATCGCGTCAAGGTGACCGCGCGGATCATGCGCAACGGGAGTGTGCCGCCGCTGGTCGCCACGCGCATCGAGGTGGTCCGCGATCGCATACCCGCCTCCGCTCCGGCCACGCAGCCCGCGACCGCTGCGGCCGGCTTCGAGTGAAGTCACCTCACGATCCGAAGAACCTGCTTGAACTCGTCCGTTCCGGCCCGGTGCAGCAGCTCGAACATCACCGCCTCGGTGGTCGTGACGACGGCCCCGGCCTGGCGCATCCGTTCGACGGCGGCGTCGCGGTCGACGTCCTTTCGGGAGCCGATCGCATCCGCGCAGACGAACGGGACGTAACCGAGCGAGAGCAGGTCGAGCACCGTCTGTTGGACGCACACGTGGGCCTCAATGCCGACGATGACGATCCGCGAGCGATTGGCCGCCGTGAGTGCCGCGACGAACTCCTCGCACGCCCCGCAGCCGAACGTGATCTTTTCAATGGGCCGAAACGTCGCGGGGTCGCACGCCTCGCGAATGGCCGGAACGGTCGGGCCGATCCCCTTCGGGTACTGCTCCGTGACGATCACGGGCACCTGGAGGATGCGCGCGGCGCCGATCAATCGGGCCGCGGCCGCCGCGATCTCGGGGCCGTGCGAGATTCGGGGAAGGAGCATCTGCTGGAAGTCGATGACGAGCAGCAGCGATTCGTCCCGTGTCAGGCGGAGAGGAAGCCGGCTGTTCATGCGTCGTCGCTCCGTTCGGAATCTGCGGGGCCCGTGCCCCTCCTGATGGGCCGAGTTCTATGGTAACATACCGCCCGGGTCAAATGTGGCGCGTTGCCGAAAAGGTCGTGCTGATCACCGGGGCCTCTCGGGGGCTGGGGCGCGCGCTCGTCCAGGTGTTTGCCGAGCATGGGGCGCACCCGGCGTTTTGTGCCCGGCGTATGGATGGGATCGCCGACCTGGAGGCCGACCTGAGCCGCCGGGGCGTTTCGGCGATGGCGGTTGCGTGTGACGTGGCCGTCGAGGCCGATGTGCTTCGCCTCGTTCACCGGGTGGTCCAGCGGTTCGGTCGGATCG
>CAZTVU010000003.1:0-28324 GCA_964617025.1 uncultured Planctomycetales bacterium
CCTTGTTCCGCAGCTTGGCCTCCAGGAAGGCGATCCGCCGCTGCTCGGCCGCCTCCTGCCGGCCCGACTTGGCCCGCGGCTGCTCGAACACCACCGCGCCTTCCTCGAACAGCTTCTTCTGCCAGCCGTAGAACACCGTTGGCTGAAGTCCGTGCTTCTCGCACACCTCCGAGATCGGCACCTTCTCAACCAGGTGCTCCCGCAAGATGGCCATCTTCTCAGCCCCGGTGAAACTTCGTCTCTCTTTCGGCATCGGACGATCCTCCGTCTGGTACGACCCTATAGGTGTAACTCAAACGGCCTGACTCTCCAATTCCGACTGAAGCAGGACAGGCTCTCGGACCGATCGCAACGAGCCGTTCCTTGCCATGGTGCTCGGTCTTGTGAGCGGCCGGGCGGTACTCCCAGATCGGGCCGGTCGTATCCAGGTCGCAGCCGCGCATCAATCGTACTTCTCCCGGCCGCATGCCGGTCAGACGCTGCAACTCGATCATCGCCCAGACCTGCGCGGAGATGTGCGGCTTGATGGCATCGACGTGCTCGTCCGGAACCGGCTTGACCGGATCGATCTCTCGGGCCGCCGACCGACCCTTACGCAGGCTGGCCACCGCGTGGAGGGCATGGCTGACGCCGCCGGGCACCAGCTCGTTCTCGACGCCCCACTTGAAGATCCTCTTGATCCGCCGGATGTTCCTGTTGATCACCCTGCGCGACAGGTCGGCGTCGATCATCTTCTGCCGAACGGCCTTCAGATCGAGCGGCCCGAATTCCGCAACAGGCCTCCCGCTGTACAAGCCCTCCAGCGGCTTCACCGCTGCCTTGACGCACGTGTACTCGCTGGTGGGCTGCCCATTCTTGACGTAGTACCCCTCCGCGAATCGGAGGTACGCCAGCAGCAGCTCTGCCACGGTGAGGTTGGGATACCGTTGCGGTGCGGCCGCCGCCCGGATCGATGGGGCTGCCGCAGATCGGAGGCATCTGCATCAGGTGAGGTTGGGATACCGTTTCGGTGTGGCCGCCGCCGTCTGATGGCTCGCCGCCCATCGGGCGACAAGCTGCTGGTAGCGCTGCCTGCTCGCGTCGGTACCATACTTGCCGAGATAGTGGGTTCGGCCGTCCAAGACGACGCGGGCCTGGCCGGTCGGCTTGTGCAAACCGTGCTTTGGTACTCCGGATGCTCTTCGAGACATCGCGCGGCCTCCAGAATCTGCGATCGTTGGTAGTACTACCAACAATCTGGGACCCTCGAGCCGCACTTCCCGACGCGGGAAGGTACGCTAAGTCAAGCGTTCGGCGTGATTTGCGAAATTCGGGGCGACTGGATTTGAACCAGCGACCTCTTGGTCCCGAACCAAGCGCTCTAGCCAGGCTGAGCTACGCCCCGGTCTTTTGTCCGAAGCATAACGTCGCCCGTGCTGAAATGCAACAGGGCGCCGACCTGCATGTTGACTTTCGCGCCGGCATGCAGCAAAATCACAGGTCTTGGCGTCGCGGCCCCCCGGGCCAGGCGGCGGGCCGTCGGCGTACGTGAGGCCGTGTCCAGGCGGCTGCGGGTCGGCCGGCGGCGCGACCGAAACGACGACGCGTCGAGGTGGGTGTACGCAACAGACGGAGAGCTTGGAACAAGAATCTATGGCCTACAAGAGATGGACTAAGTCGGAACAGCAACTGAAGCCGGACGCTCGCTACAACAGCAAGCTCGTCAGTAAGTTCGTGAACTGTCTGATGGAACGCGGCAAGAAGAGTACCGCGAACCGCATTTTCTACGACGCGATGGACATCATCGCCAAAAAGATTAAGGACGCCTCGCCGATCGAGGTGTTCGAGCAGGCGATCGACCGCGTCAAGCCGAACATCGAGGTTCGTTCGAAGCGGGTCGGCGGCTCCAACTATCAGGTGCCGATGCAGGTGAACCGCCGCCGTCAACAGTCCTTGGCAATTCGCTGGATCATTGAGGCCACCCGGGCGAAGAAGGGCCGGCCCACCAGCGAGAAGCTCGCCCAGGAACTGATCGATGCATACAAGGGCGAAGGCACGGCCGTCACGACCCGCGAGAACGTGCATCGCATGGCCGACGCGAACAAGGCCTTTGCCCACTTCGCGTGGTGACCGCCCGGCTTTCCGCCGACAGCATCGGGCCAGGTTGACTCCGAGCGATGATCGACCTGGCCCGTTTCATTCGCCTTCATGTTTCATTGGCTCGGACAGACCGTCGCCCGCCGTCCCGGGATGACTGTGCTCCTTTGGATCGTCACGGCGGCGGCACTCTTCGCAGTCCGATCGCGCGTGATCGACCGCCGGGTCGCCGAGGCGGGATCGTTCCTTCCGCCCGGCGCCGAGCAGCGCCGGGCGGCGGCGCTGATGGCTGAGGCCTTCCCCAGACTGGCAGCGGAGAGTCAAGTCGCGGTGGTCGCCTTTCGTCGTGAAGGATTGAAGGAACAGGACTTCGCCTACCTGTCGAACGCCGCCGCGTCCGTTCAACGCTACTCCGCCGCCCACGGAACGGGCTGGAACGTCCTTTCGCCGGCCACCGGGTACCTGCGACGGCGCCTCGTCAGCCCCGAGGGGCGGGCCGCGCTGCTGGTCGTGAACCTTCCGCTGTTCTTCATCAGTTCCGCCGCTGCCGAGGCGACGCGAACCATCGAATCGCTCGTCCGGGTGGGGCAGCCGCCTGGGCTTCAGGTCGAATTCACCGGCACGGCGGCCGTGGGCCGTGACTACGGCCAAGCGACGGAGGTCGGCGTTCATCGGACGGCCTGGGTGACGATCATCAGCGTACTGGCGATCCTTCTGCTGGTCTATCGGTCGCCGGTGGCGGCAGCGGTGCCCATCGTCGGGATCGGCACGTGCACGCTCCTGGCCCTGTGGACGCTGGACCTCATTGCCGTGGCCGGCCTGCCCGTTTCGAACCTGGAGCGGATGTTCACGGTCGTGCTGCTGTACGGGGCGGGCGTCGACTTCGCGATGTTTTGGCTGGCGCGATACCGCGAGGAACTGGCGGTCGCCGGGGGCGCCGATGATCCGGCGGCCGGCCGACACGCCGCCGGTGCCGTCACGGGGCATGTCGGGCCCGCCATCTTCGCGAGTTCCGCGACGACCATCCTCGGGCTGTTGAGCCTGGCAACGACGAACATGATCCCCACGCAGAACGCGGGAAAGGTGCTTGGGGCCGCGTTATGCTGGGCACCCGTTGCGGGCGTGACACTGGTGCCCGCGATCGTGCGGCTTGTGGACAAAGCTATCTTCTGGCCTGCCCGGCGATGGACCTCGGCGACGGGCCGGTCGCCTGTCTGGAGCTGGTTGGCCGGCCGGGTCGTGCGGCAGCCGGCCGCCGTGCTGATCACGGGCGTGCTGTTGCTGCTGCCAATGGCGGTGCGGGCGGGGTTTCTGCGATTCCGCTTCGACGGGCTGAGCGAGTTGCCGTCGGGCAGCAGCAGTGCGCGGGGCGCGTCGATCGTGCGGGACCACTTCGCCCCGGGGGCACTCTATCCCGTTACCGTGTTGATTCGGGCCACGCGGGCGGACGCCGATCTTCTGGCCATGCGGCGCGCCGGTACGCAGGCGGCGGAGGTTCTGCTATCCGTGGAGGGGATCGAGGAGGTGCATGAACTGTCGCATCCGCTCGGTACGCGAGACGCTACGGCGACGAACCGCACGGGCGGGTTTCTTGGGCGAATCCTCGATCCGCTGACGGCGGAGATCGCCGAGCCCTTTTTCCTTTCGACCGGCAGCCGAACGATTCGGCTGGAGTTCAGCCTTCGCCACGCGCCGTTCTCAAACGAGGCCATGGTCGCGGTGGCCCGGGCACGCGAGGCCGTCTCGCGGGCCGTGCGGTTACACGCCGCCGGGATCGGCGCCAATGCGGAGATCCTGTTCTTCGGGCCGACGCCGTACATCGCCGAGGCCAAACGGTACATGGATGTCGATCAGTGGCGGGTATGGATCGGGGCGACGGCGGTCATCTGGCTTGTGCTCGTGCTGCTGGTGCGGAGGGTCGGGCTGTCGCTCTTCATGGTGGCGGCGACGCTCCTGATCTATGGGGCGACGCTGGGCATCACCCACGAGTTCTTCACCCGCGTCATGGGTACGAGCGGGCTGGACTACAAAGTAAAACTGTTTCTGTTTGTGATCATCGTCGCGGTCGGCCAGGACTACAACATCTTCCTGGTCACGCGGCTTCGTCAGGAGAGCGAGCGGCATGGGGACGTGGACGGCGCGCAGCGGGCGATCCTCAGCACGGGTTCGGTCATCAGCAACTGCGGTCTGATCATGGCGGCGACGCTGGGCTCGCTGTGGGCGGGGGGCCTCGACCTGCTGCGCCAGCTCGGTTTTGCGCTTGCCCTGGGCATTCTGCTCGATACGTTTATTGTTCGGCCGCTGCTGATGCCGAGCTTCTGGCTGCTCGCGCGCAAGAGGTCTCTCACCAAAAACAAAACGTGCAACGAGGAGCAAGCGTCGTCGCAATGACGACGCGTCGGCGCTTCGCCGCCGGCCCCGCGGCGATCCAACCCGGAGCGGGCGGCGGATCACTGACCGGCCTGCGCTTCGCGCCGGTACTGCTCGGCGGCCCATGCCGTCACCGGCCCCGGCTTTTCGTTGCCGATCGGTTTGCGTTCGACGCGACACACGGGCATGACCTCCATGGCCGAGTTCGTCAGGAAGACCTCGTCGGCGTCCAGAAGGTCGTTGATGGTCAAGGGGGCCTCGCGAGCTTCGGGGCCGGCACGGGTCGCGGCCTCGAGGATGAACGCGCGGACCGTACCCGGCAGCACCGGCGTACCGATCGGCGGCGTGAGCAGCACGCCGTCGCGTACGATAAAGACATTGCTGATGGACCCGCCGGCGAGAAGGTTGTCGGTCGTGAACCAGAGGCTTTCGCCGCAACCCTTGTCGTGCGCCTCCCGCAGTGCCGCCAGCCGCGGCCAGTAACAGGTCGTCTTGTGTCCCGCAAGGGGGTCGCCCGCAGACTGCCGAAACGCGGATATCAGCACGGTCATGCCCTGCTCGTAGTACTGGACCGGATACGCGGCGGTCGCGACACCGGTCACAAGCAGAGTCGGCTCGCCAGGGCCCTCGCCGCCGCCCGGCCGCACGGTCGCGCCGGGCGTGAGCGTGACCCGTAGCCGTGCATCCGACAGGCGGTTCGCCGCCATCACCTGCTCGATTGACGCGCGGATCGGCTGCGCGTCCACAGCCAGCGGCAGCTTGAGCGCCTCGGCCGACCGCCGCATCCGCTCGAGATGCGCGTTGAGGCGGAATACTCGGCCGCCATACGCCCGGATGGTTTCGAACAGCCCTACGCCGTGGAGCACCGCCGCGTCAAACACGCTCACGGTGGCCTGCGAGCCATCGACGAGTCTGCCGTTCAACACGACCTTGCCGGGAGGATTGAGGGGCATTGGTTTATCCGGGAACAGGAGTTACTCGGTTGGTCAGTTGCTCAGGGGTACGTTCTTCCGTCGTTCCGTTCGTCCGTTATTCCGGCGCAAAAGTTGCTCGGCTGCTCGGTTACTCGGTTGCTTCGTGACTTCGTGACTTCGTGACTCCGCGAATCCGTTGTTCCGTCATTCCGGGCAAGGAGTCACCTCGTTGAGCCATTGCTCAATTCGCGCCCCAGCCCCTAAACCCCGAACCCTCACCCCCAAATCCTGAACCCGAGCCCCGGACCCCGAAACCCGAGTCGGGCATCCGGTGCGCTACGCACCCGCCTCCAGGTTGCGCATGGCCGCCGTCACGCCCGCGCCAAGCGTGAAGGGGTGCCCCAAGGACGCCAGCACCAGCTCCATCGCGGCCAGCGTGCCCAGCGTGTCTACCGCGTCGACGTGCCCCATATGCCCGATGCGGACGACCCGGCCCTGGAGCTTGCCCTGGCCGCCGGCGACCATCACGCCGTATTCGTTGCGTAGGCGAGCCCGGAGGATCTTGTCGTCGATTCCCGCGGGCACGCATAACGCCGTGACCGAGTCGCTGGGATTCTGCGAGAACACTTGCAGCCCGATGGCCTCGCCGGCGGCACGCGTGGCCCGAGCCAGCCGGGCGCTGCGGGCCCACAGGGTCTCGATGCCCTCCTCGCGGATCGCGGCGAGCGACCGCCTTGCGGCGCACACCACCGGGATCGCCGGCGTATAGGCCGAGTCGAAATCGGCCGCCAGCCCCTTGCGATACGCCTTGAGGCACAGGTAGTACGCCGGGCTGCTGAACGAATCGGCGACGGCCCATGCCCGATCGTTGACCGCGACGAAGCCCAGCCCCGGCGGCAGCATCAGGGCCTTTTGCGAACCGGTGGCGACCACGTCCAGGCCCCACGCATCCATTCGGATCGGCAGCGCCCCGGCCGAGGCCACGGCGTCCACGATGAGCAGGGCGTTCCGCTGGCGAGTGACCCGCGCGATGGCCTGAAGGTCGCACGCTGTTGCCGTGGACGTTTCGCAGTGAACGACGATGACATAGCCGATCGACGGATCCTCCGACAAGTATTGCTCGATCCGATCGGCCTGCGGGGCCGCACCCCACTCGATGTCGTAGTTCACGTGATCGATCCGGTATGCCCTGCATATGTCCGCCCAGCGTTCCGCAAACTTGCCGTTTCGGGCGACAAGGGCCTTGCGCCCGGGGGCGCAGATCGATACGATGGACGCCTCCATCGCCGCCGTCCCGCTCCCCGTGATCGTGAGGCACGTGGCCTTGGTCTGCAGCACGTATTGCAGACCTTCGGTGACCTCGCGAAGGGTGCGGCGAAAGTCGTCCGTGCGGTGATGCCCCATCGGCCGAGCCAACTCGGCAAGGATCTCCTGCGGGACGGGCGTCGGCCCGGGCGTTAACAGACGCATGTGTTTCATAGCGACCCATTATAACGAAGCAGGCCGGTGCCATCGCCCAACGGCTGCGCGAACGCGCGCTTGCGAAGCCGGCCGAAAGATCGTCCCGGTCGCGTGATTCGCCTTCCGAATCGGCGTTACTATACTAATCTGGTAGCGTACGCGACCATTGTGGAGAACCGCGCCATGTGGGCCTGGATCATCTCGATCGGTGTCGTCGCGGCGGCGGCTTTGCTGTGGCCGGGAGTCGGCGTGCTGGCCGGTTGGCGGCGATGGCGGGCGTTTCGGGAACGCGAGCAACTTGAGGATGTGCTAAAGCACCTGGTGGACTGCCAGCACGAGGGGCAGCAGGCGACGCCGCAGTCCGTGGCCGGCTCGCTGGGGCTGCGACAAGGGCGGACGATGGCGGTCATCGGCGGGATGGAGCGAAAGGGGCTGCTCGTCGCGGCGAAAGGGGGCCTTCGGCTTACGCCGGAGGGGGAGCGATGGGCGTTGCAGGTCGTGCGTGCGCATCGGCTCTGGGAGCGGTACCTGGCGGACGAGGCACGGTTGCCGCTGAGCAAGATCCATCGGGCCGCCCACCGAGCGGAACACAGCATGACCTCCGACGAGGTCGACGCCTTGGACGCCCACTTGGGGCATCCTCTCAACGACCCGCACGGCGACCCGATCCCGGACGCGGCGGGCGTGCTGGCGCGGCCAGAGACGGTGCGATTGACGGAATGGCCGACCGATCAACCGGGACGGATCGTCCACATTGAGGATGAGCCCGAGGTCATCTACAAGCAGATCACGGCGGGGGGGCTGCGTCCGGGGAACGTCGTGCGAGTTCTGGACAGCACGCCCGAGCGGCTGCTCGTGACCGACGGGCAGGACGAACATCGGTTGGCGCCCGTGGTGGCGGCGAACATCCAGGTGGTCGCGGCCCCGGAGGCGAAGCGGGCCGAGTCCGGGCTGATGCCGCTGAGCGATCTGCCGGATGGCGAGGAGCGGACGATCGCGGCCATCGATCCGGCCTGCCGCGGGTTCACCCGTCGGCGATTGCTGGACATGGGGCTTACGCCGGGCACGCGGGTGCGTGCGGAGTTGCGAAACGCCTTCGGCGATCCGCGGGGCTTTCGCGTGCGGGGCAGCCTGGTGGCGCTGCGGCGGGAGCAGGCCGCGCAGGTCTGGATTACGAGGAACCACGGTGGGGAGGTGGGCGGGGTTCAGGGGTGAGGGTATAGGGTTCAGGGTTTGGGGTTCCGGGTTTTGGGGTTTGGGGCGCGCATTGGAAAACGGCGCAACCAGGTGCCTCTTCCCCGGAATAACGGACCAAAGGGAACAACGGAAGAACGGTTCTACCGAGTAACCGAGCACCCGAGTAACTCTTGCGCCGGAATAACGGACTAACGAAAGAACGTACCCCTGTGTAACCGACCAACCGAGCACCCGAGCAACGGAGTAACGAGGCAACCTTTGTCTGGCAGGACGGATCACCCGTTCACCACCCATGACTCACGCCACTGAGAACTGCGAGCGATGTCCGGCCCGGGCGCAGCTTGCGCGCATGGGGATTTCGCTCGAGAAGTATGACCGCGTGTTGGCGCTCGCCGGAAACCCCAACACGGGCAAGTCCACCGTTTTCAACGCGCTGACAGGGCTCAAGCAGCACACGGGCAACTGGCCCGGCAAGACGGTGACGCGAGCCGAGGGCGGGTTCGTGTTCAACGGAGTTCGGTACAAGATCGTGGACCTGCCGGGGACGTATTCGCTGCTGTCGGCCTCTCAGGATGAGGAGGTGGCGCGGGACTTCATCCTGTTCGGCCGGCCGGATTGCACGATCGTCGTGGTCGATGCGACCGCCCTGGAGCGGAATCTGAACCTCGTGCTGCAGGTGCTCGAAATCACGGACAAGGTCGTGGTCTGCGTGAACCTGATGGATGAGGCAAGACGCAAGGGCGTGGAGGTCGATACGAGGAGCCTGGCTCGCGACCTCGGCGTGCCGGCGGTGCCGTGCGCGGCGCGAACGGGCGAGGGGCTCGCGGAGCTGCTGACGTCCGTGGCCGGGGTGATCGGTGGCGAGATCCGCACGTCGCCGAAGCGGCCCGAGCCTCCGGCGACGGTGCAGCGGGCGATCGAGGAGCTGCTGGGCCTGATCGAGTCGGTGGCCCCGGGTATCCCGAATGCCCGGTGGGTGGCCTATCGCCTGCTGGAGGGCGACCATCGCGTGCGCCAGGCCTTGCTGTCGGGCGAACTCTCGCGCCTTGTGGCCGACCAGGTGGGGCCGGCCGTCCGGGGCAGCCGACTGATCGCACTGCCGGGGGCGCAATGAGCAAGGGCACGGCCGACATCACTCCGCAGGCCGTGCTCGAACGGGCCGACGCCCTTCGCCGGGAGCTGGGCGATGGGTTTCGCGATCGGCTTGTTGAATCGCTGTACGCCGAAGCGGAGCGGATCGCCCGGCGATCGGTTCGGGAGGGGGGCCAAGGCCGCCTCAGCTTCGATCAGCGGATCGACCGGATCGTCACGTCGCCGATCTTCGGCTTGCCGATCATGCTGCTTCTGCTGGCGGCGGTGTTCTGGCTGACGATCATCGGCACAAACTACGTCTCGGAATGGATCGCCGCGCCGCTGTTCTGGATCGAGGGCAAGGGCAAGGCGTTGTTCGACGCGATCGGCCTGCCTTGGTGGTTGTCCGGGTTCGTGTGGAATGGCGTTTACCGCGGCCTGGCCTGGGTGGTCAGCGTCATGCTGCCGCCGATGGCGGTCTTCTTCCCAATGTTCACCCTGCTGGAAGACCTTGGTTACCTGCCGCGGATCGCATTCAATCTGGACTGGTTGTTCAAACGGGCCGGGGCCCACGGCAAGCAGGCTCTGTCGATGGCGATGGGGTTTGGCTGCAATGCGGCCGGGGTCATCGCGACGCGCATCATCGACTCGCCCCGCGAGCGGCTGATCGCAATCCTCACGAACAACTTCGTGCCGTGCAACGGCCGTTTTCCCACGCTGATCATGCTGGCGACTCTGTTCGTCGCAGCGGAGTTTCCGGCGGCCGTGGCCTCCTTCGCGGCGGCCGGGGCAGTGATGGGCGTCGTGCTCATCGGGGTGGCGTTCACGCTGGTCGTTTCGTGGGCGTTGTCGCGGACGGCCTTGCGGGGCGAGGCGTCGGCATTCACGCTCGAGCTCCCCCCGTACCGGCGGCCCAGCGTGATGCGTATCTTGTATACCTCGCTGATCGATCGGACGGTTTTCGTCCTGTGGCGCGCGGTCGTGATGGCCGCGCCTTGCGGCGGGCTGGCGTGGCTGCTGGGCAACATCCACGTCGGCGGCGCGAGCCTGCTCGACCACTGTGCGCGTGCGCTTCAGCCGATCGGCCATGCAATCGGGCTCGACGGCGTGATCATACTGGCCTACATCATCGCTATTCCGGCAAACGAGATTGTCGTTCCGACGATTCTTATGACGTACATGGCCACGGGGATGATGACGGAGGTCTCCGACCTGAACGAGCTCAAGGCACTGCTTGTGGACGGGCACGGGTGGACGCTGCTGACGGCGGTCTGTCTGATGTTGTTTTCGCTGCTGCACAATCCGTGCTCGACCACGATCCTCACCATCTGGAAGGAAACGCGGAGCCGCAAGTGGACCCTGGTGGGGGCGTTGATGCCACTGGCGATTGCGTTCGCGGTGACCTTCGTCGTGGCGAACACCGCGAGGCTCCTGGGGGCGTCGGGTTGACGGCCGGTTGAGGATCGTGATGGGGTTCATCTCATCGGCGGCGGGCGGGGCGTGGCAGATCGTATTGGACTCGGCACCTTGGCTGCTCCTCGGTATCGCGTGCGCCGGTGTGATTCGGGCGTGGCTCCCGACGGAGGCGATCGCCCGTCTGCTGGGCCGGCCCGGCATCGGATCCATCCTCAGGGCCGCGCTGGTCGGTACCCCGTTGCCCCTGTGTTCGTGCGGGGTCATTCCCGCGGCCGTGGCGCTCCGCCGCCGCGGGGCTTCGAGCGGGGCGACCGTTTCGTTTCTCATCGCAACGCCGGAGAACGGCGCCGACTCCATCGTCCTGTCCTACGCGCTGCTGGGGCCAATCATGGCCGTGCTGCGTCCGCTTGCGGCCGTTGCGTCGGCGGTGGTAGCGGGGCTGATGGCGGACTCGATGGTACGCGACGCGGGGGCGGCGGCGTTCCGAGCTGCGTCGGATCACGACGGAGCGGCCGCCGCGTGCGCAGGGCAGACGGAATCAACGGCCGCGTGCTGTTGCCCCGATGCGGGAAAGAGCGGGCGGATCCTCGGTCGGACGCTTGAGGGGTTGCGATATGCCTTCGTCGACCTGTGGGATGACCTTGCAGGATGGCTGGTCCTCGGTATGGCCATCGCGGCCGGGATCGGTGCGGTCGTGCCCGCCGGCTCGCTTGCGGGCATTGGAGACGGCTTGCCGGCCATGCTGAGCGTGGCGGCGGTCGGAATCCCGATGTACGTCTGCGCCACCTCCTCCACGCCGATCGCCGCCGCGATGATTCATGCCGGCGTCAGTCCCGGCGCGGCCCTTGTGTTCCTCTTGGTCGGTCCGGCGACGAACGTGGCGACCATTTTGGCCGTCCGACGGGAACTCGGCGGGCGGGGGTTGGCGGCGTATCTGGTCGGGCTGGTCGGGACGGCAATCGGATTCGGAGTCTCTACGGACATGGTGCTGGCTCGATTCGGCCTGGGTCCGGGGACGGCCCGGGCGGCGTCCTGTTGCGAGGTGCCGGGCTGGCTTGCCGGCGGGTCCGCTGCTGTGCTTATCGCAATGCTTGGCGGTACGCTCGTGCGGCGGGTGGCCCGACGGCGCGGCTGAAGAGGCGGTCGGGCACGGCTTGCGGGTCGTCGCGTCGCGGCGGAAGATGATCGGCCATGGCGGATTCGGGCGTCCACATCGAGAGGCGGCTGGTGGAGCAGACCGACGGGCAGGGCCACGCCAACAACGTTCTCTACGTACAGTGGATGCAGGATGCGGCGATCGCGCATTCCTCGGCGGTCGGGTTGACCCCGGAGCGATACGCGGAAATGGGCACGGGCTGGGTCGTTCGCCGCCACGTCATTGAGTATCTGCGTCCAGCGCCCCTCGGGTGTGCGGTGGAGGTTCATACGTGGGTGTCAAGCTTTCGAGGCGCCGGTAGTCGCCGATGCTATCGTTTCCTTCGGGCCGACACAGGGGAGGAGCTGGCGCGGGCCGCGACCGACTGGGTGTATCTGGATACGGCGCGCGGTCGACCAGTCCGCATTCCACTGGAGGTTGCTCGCCGCTTTCCCGTGCATCCTGAACCGGAGGGTCTTGATGCGCCCGCGACGAGGTAATAAGATTAGGGTGACGCTCGGCCCTCTCGTCGGGGCGGGCGGCAAGGCGGAGCATGCCGGTGCGGGCAAGCCGGTGGTTGATCCCCCCAACAGGGCAGACTGGTAGGCGCTATGGCTCACCGCAAGAAGAAGTTGGGCGAGATCCTCGTAAGCTGGAACCTTCTGTCCGAAAAGGACTTAGCTGAAGCGCTGAAGTATGCCGAGGCCAACGGCAAGCGGATCGGCGAGGCCTTGGTCGAGTTGGAGCTCTGCAGCGACGAGGACGTGACCAAGGCCCTGGCCACCCAGTTCGACATGGAGTATGTCGATCTGGACAAGAACGAGAAGGTCCGCAACAACCTCCTGCTGATTCCCGAGAAGTTGATCAAGGACTTGAACGTCCTGCCGCTCGGCCAGGAGAACGGCCGCCTCAAGGTCATCGTCAGCGACCCCCTGAACCTCGAACTGCTCGATCTGCTTCGGTTTCGCCTCAACACGGAGATCGATGCGGCCTTGGCGCCGAAGAGCAAGATCAAGCGCTTCATCTCGAGCTTCGTCGAGAGCGTCGAAGGCGAGATGAAGGAAACGATGAAGAGCATCGACCAGGATGGGGCGGAAGACGCCGTGGTGGCCGCCGAGGCGGAAGGAGGGGCCGATGCGCCGATTATCCGCTTCATCAACATGATGATCGCCGAAGCGGTGCGAATGCGCGCCAGCGACATCCACATCGAGCCGATGGCCGACCGGGTGCAGCTTCGCTACCGGATCGACGGCGTTTGCATCGTTCAGGAGAAGATCCCCCTGACCATGCGAAACGCGGTGCTGACGCGCCTGAAACTCATGGCGGGCATCGACATCGCGGAAAAACGCCTGCCGCAGGACGGCCGCATCAAGATGGCGATCGGGGATCAGCAGATCGACTTCCGCGTGAGCTCGCTTCCGAGCTACCACGGGGAGAGTATCGTCCTTCGTATTCTGCGGCCGGACTCGGTGCGCATCGGCATCCAAGCGCTGGGGTTCGAGGAAGACGACTATCAGCGGTTCATGCGCATCATCAAGAGGCCCAACGGCATCTTCCTGGTGACGGGTCCGACCGGTTCCGGAAAGACCACGACACTCTACGCGGCGCTGCAGGAGCTCAACCGGCCCGACAAGAAGATCATCACGGCGGAGGACCCGGTCGAGTACAACTTTACCGGGATGAACCAGTGTCAGGTTCGCGAGGACATCGGGTTGACGTTCGCCAAGATCCTGCGGGCGATGCTGCGTCAGGCGCCGAACATCATCCTCGTCGGCGAGATCCGCGACCTCGAGGTTGGCGAGGTGGCCATCCAGGCGGCTCTGACGGGGCACCTGGTCTTCAGCACGCTCCATACCAACGACGCGCCGAGCGCCATCACCCGTCTGATCGACATGGGCATCAAGCCCTTTCTCGTGGCCAGTTCGATTCAGGCGATCATGGCCCAGCGATTGATCCGTCTCATCTGCACCGAGTGCAAGCAGCCGGACCCGCATCCCGACAAGATGCTGATGCGGCTGCTGAACATCACGCCGCAGGACCTTGAGGGAAAGACGCTCTACAAGGGCGCGGGGTGTCCGCGCTGCTCCGGCACGGGCTATCGCGGACGATACGGCATCTTCGAGATGCTGACGATGAACAACGAGCTGCGCGAGCTCGCGTTCCGGCGGGCGCCGGCCAACCAGCTTCGCAAGGCGGCTCGCGCATCCGGCATGCGAACGCTGCTGGAGGACGGCAAGCGCAAGATCCTGAAGGGGGCGACGACCATGGAAGAGGTCGCACGCCACGCCCAGGCAGAGGGACTGGTGGACTTGGAAGCGGACTGATGAGGGGTGATGGGGGGCAGGGTTTAGGGTTTGGGGGTATGGGGTATAGGGTTTCGGGGTTCGGATTTGGCGTTCAGGGCTTGGGGCGCGCTCTTGGCAACGGCGTTAAACGAGGCACTCTTGCCCGGAATAACGGACTAACGGAACAGCGAAAGAACGGACCCTGAGGAACCAACCGACCGAGCAACCGAGTAACGAGGCAACCGAGTAACCGAGTGACTTCTGTTCCCGGAATAACGGAGCAACGGACTAACGGATTAACCGACTAACGAATGACCCATGTCAACACTGCATATTGACCGTCTTCTGGAAACCTGCATCAAGCGAGGCGCTTCGGATATCCACCTGACCGTGGGGCGTCCGCCGGTGTTGCGGCTGCACGGCCACCTCCGATCGCTGGAGACCAAGGTTCTCGAGCCGGAGGACACGGTCGCGCTGATGAAGTCCATCACGCCGGATCGGGGCCAGCAGGAGATCCAGGAAGAGGGGGGCACCGACTTCGGCTTTGCCTTTGGCGACGCGGGGCGGTTCCGCGTGTCGGTCTTTCGGCAGCGGGGCAATCTGGCGATCGTCCTGCGTCTGATCCCCAGCAAGTTCCTCAGTTTCGACGAGATCGGTCTTCCGAAGATCACCAAGGCTCTCTGTCGGCGACCCCGAGGACTGTTCCTGGTGACCGGCCCGACCGGGTCGGGCAAGACGACGACGCTGGCGTCGATGCTGAACTACATCAACGACACGTTTGATCGGCATATCGTTACGGTGGAGGACCCGATCGAGTATTACCATCAGCACAAGAAGTCGATCATCAACCAGCGCGAGGTCGGCACGGACGTGCCGAGCTTCGCCGAGGCCCTTCGCCGTGTGCTGCGTCAGGATCCGGACGTCATTCTCGTCGGCGAGCTTCGTGATCTCGAGACGATCGAGGCGGCGATTCGGGCCGCGGAAACGGGCCACCTCGTCTTCGGCACGCTCCACACGACCGGGTGTCAGGGCACGATCAACCGCGTGATCGACGCCTTCCCGCACGAACAGCAGGAGCAGATCCGCGTTCAGTTGTCGACCACGCTCATCGCGGTGCTGTCGCAAGCGCTGTGCCCGCGAATCCCGTCGGGGATGGTGGCGGCGTACGAGTTCATGGTGGTCACGCCGGCCATCGCGAACCTGATCCGAGAGAATAAGACATTCCGTATCGATTCAAGCATTCAGACCGGCAAGAAGTACGGCATGCAGCTTCTCGACGAGCATTTGTTCGCCCTCTATTCCAGCGGGACGATTTCCGAGGAGGAGGCGATGGACAAGGCTCGACACCCGGGTGAAATGCAGGACAAGATTGAAGCCTTGAAACGCGGCTCGGCTCCGGGCAGTGTCGCGGCCGGGGGCGAGGCCAAGAAGAAGGACGAGGACGAGTTGCCGCCGCAGCAGAAGGCCTGATAGTCGCCGTCGCAGGAGTGTTCCATGCCGGATCAACCGCAGCCGCCAAGACCGCCCGATCATTTTGCGAACCTGGACGCGGGCGCGAAGCCCAAGGTGACGGTCCAGCCGGTTCGATCGCGCCCGCTCGACGCTGCATCACAGCCGGGTAGGCCGACCGGCCCCACGGGCGACAAGGCCGGCCCGTCGCGAATCCCGTCACGCCCCCTCAGCCCGGAAGATGCGGCGCGGTTAGGGAAGGCTTCGCCGGGCGCGGCGCCTCCGCCTTCGGGCACGACGCCGAAGCCGGCCGCTTCGCAGCCGGCCAAGCCCGGGGCGATCCCAGCCTCTCGAACGGGTCGCATGCCGCCGATCAGTCAGCTCAAAGGTCGGAACCTCGGGCGCATCCTGATCAAGATGGGCAAGATCACCCGCACCCAGGCGGCGGAGGCGAAAGAACTTCAGACGAAGAAGGGCGGGCCGATCGGCCAGATCCTGGTGGAGTTGGGCTACGTCGAGCCGGAGGACATCCAGCTTGCCCTCGCGGCCCAGGTGGGCATGGAGCCCATCGACCTGAGCAAGATGGACATTCCAAAGGAGATCATCGCGCTTCTGCCGCCGCAGGTGGCCCAGACGTACAAGATCATCCCCACCGATTGGCAACCCGAGACGAAGCTGCTTTCCATTGCCCTGGCCAGCCCGGACAACTTCCAGGCGACCGACGATCTCAAGACGCTGATGGGTTACAACGTCAAGGCGTACATGAGCTCGCCGGAGCAGATCGAAGCGGCCCTGAACCGTTACTACCCGGAGGATGCGGCGGAGAGTATGCACGAACTGATCAACGTGCTGGCCGGCGACGAGGACCTGGCCAAGCTCGAAGGTCGGGGCGAGAGCATCGATCTGGACGTGCTGAAGGAGGCCGCGGATTCCAACCCGGTCAAGAGGCTCCTGAATCTGGTGCTGCTGCAGGCGATCAAGGACAAGGCGTCGGACATTCACTTCGAGCCGTTCGAGGACGAGTTCAAGATGCGATACCGCATCGACGGCGTCCTCTACGAGATGGTGCCGCCGCCGAAGCACATCGCCATGGCCATCGCGTCGCGTATCAAGGTCATGGCGAACCTGAATATCGCCGAGCGCCGCCTGCCGCAGGACGGGCGTATTGAGCTGACGGTTCAGGGAAATCCCGTTGATCTTCGCATCGCCGTCCTTCCGACCATGTTCGGCGAGAGCGTGGTCATGCGTGTCCTCGACCGTAGCAACGTCCGGCTGGACCTGGACCGGATCGGTTTGCGAGAGGACGACCTGAAGACCGTCCGCCAGCTCATCGATAAACCCAACGGCATCATCATCGTGACGGGGCCGACCGGGTCCGGCAAGACGACCACGCTGTATTCATGTTTGAACACGCTGAACACCCCGGACGTGAAGATCCTGACCAGCGAGGACCCGGTCGAGTATGACATCGACGGGCTGATTCAGTGCCAAATCAACCCGGAGATCGGTCTGACGTTCGGGCGATGCCTCCGCAGCTTCCTTCGTCAGGACCCCGACATCATCCTGGTGGGCGAGATCCGCGACCTCGAGACGGCCCAGATCGCCGTTCAGGCTTCCTTGACGGGACACCTGGTCTTCTCGACGCTTCATACGAACGACGCTCCTTCGACGATCGCCCGCCTGATGGATCTCGGGCTGGAGCCGTTTCTCATCACCGCCACCCTCGAGGCCGTCATCGGGCAGCGTCTGGTTCGAAGGATCTGTGAAAACTGCAAAGAGGAGTTCCAGCCGACTGAAGAGATGCTCATGGAGCTCAACCTGACCCCGGACGATGTGGCCGGGCAGACGTTCTTCTACGGCAAGGGCTGCGATTACTGCAACAAGACCGGCTACCGGGGTCGGCTGGGCATCTTCGAAATCA
Organism: uncultured Planctomycetales bacterium; assembly: GCA_964617025.1. Lineage (GTDB taxonomy): Bacteria > Planctomycetota > Phycisphaerae > UBA1845 > PWPN01 > CAZMVY01. Next base: position 17,296 of record CAZTVU010000003.1, read on the forward strand.
TGGTGTTGGACGATGACATTCGGGAACTGATCATGCAGCGGGCGTCGTCGAACGTCCTGCGGGCCGAGGCCCGAAAGCGGGGCATGCGAACGCTCCGCGAGGCGGGCCTGTTGGCCATCACGGAGGGGATTACGACGATTGAGGAGGTCGTCAAGGAGACGCTCACGGAGGAATAACAGCGGTGGCGGGTGGGACGTCTAATGGGCGCGGAGGGCGGACGAGGGAGAAAAGTGGGAAAGTGACAAAGTGCGAAAGTGAGGAAAAGCTGCGCACCGACCCGCAACGGGCTGCTATGGGGGCAGCGGGGACCGGTATAACTCGGATTGTTCGAGTCCGGATTCGGAGATAACAGAGCGCGGGGCTCAATGCCATGCCCAAGTTCCAGTACGAGGCCATGAATCAGGCCGGGCAGGAGATCAAGGATGAGGTCGAGGCCAACTCGACCGAAGAGGCCTTGGCGCTGATCCGGAGCAAGGGGTTCTTCCCCACGAAGATCCGCCAGAAGGGCGGCAAGAAGGCCCCGCCCAAGGGGGCGGACGGCAAGCCCCTCGCGCCCAAGAAGGCGAAGACCGCCGGCGGATTCGGCAAGGTGTCAACCAAGCAGGTGACCCAGTTCACCCGACAGCTTTCGACGCTCCAGGATGCCGGCCTGCCGATCTTGCGAAGCCTGCGGATCCTCGAGCAGCAACAAAAGCCGGGCCTCCTGCGCGTCATCATCCGGTGCGTGGGCGACGACGTTGAGGGCGGCGCCACGCTGTCGGAGGCGATGGCCAAGCAGCCCAAGGCGTTCGACCGGCTTTACTGCAACATGGTGGCTGCCGGCGAGGCGGGCGGCGTGCTCGACGTCATCCTCCAGCGTCTGGCCGACTTCATGGAGAAGGCGCAACGGCTGAAGAGGAAGGTCGTCGGCGCGATGATCTACCCGATTGTGGTCATTACATTCGCCGTGCTGATTGTCGCCGGCATCATGATTGCGGTTGTGCCGAAGTTCAAGGAGATTTTCAAGGACTTCGGCACGCAGCTTCCCGCCATGACGGTCCTGCTGATGAATATCTCCGAGTGGTTCGTCTCGGGGACGCCCCCCGGATGGGTGGTGGTATTCGTCAGCCCGATTGTTTTCTTCCTGTTCCTTAAGCTGCTGAAGAAGTCGGAGGGCGGGCGATACGTCGTCGACGTGGTGAAGCTCAAGATCCCGATCATGGGCAACATCCTCGCGAAGACGGCCGTGGCGCGGTTCACGCGGACGCTGGGCACGCTGATCAGCGCGGGCGTGCCCATCCTGGAGGCCCTGACCATCGCGAAGGACACCTGCGGCAGCGAGGTGTATGCTCGGGCGCTGCAAAACGTGCACGATTCGATCCGCGAGGGCGAGAGCTTCGCGAATCCGCTTCGGGCGGCCCGCGTGTGCGACTCGATCGTCGTGAACATGATCGACGTCGGCGAGGAGACCGGCGATCTCGACAAGATGCTGATGAAGATCGCCGACAACTACGACGAGGAGGTCGAGACGCTCGTGGCGGGCCTGGTGAGCCTGCTGGAGCCGATCATGGTCGTGATCCTGGGCGGGATCGTCGGGTTCATCGTCGTGTCGCTGTTCCTCCCGCTGGTGACGCTGATCAACTCGGTGTCCGGCGGTGCATAAAGTCCAAACAGCGCGTGACTTGCGTACCCGACCGTGCTACGATATTGCAGGGCGGTAATGTTGGCCGCCCTCCGAGGCAGGCGTTCTTATACCGTACCGTCATCCGGAGGCGCTTTATGGCACGCAGACAAACCACGCGGACGAGGGGTTTCACCCTGGTGGAACTCCTCACAGTGATCAGCATCATCGCGCTGCTGATCAGCATCCTTCTCCCATCGCTGGCAAAGGCCCGGTCGCAGGCCAAGCGGGTGAAGGTGCAGACGCAGATCGACGCGATCGGAAAGGGCCTGGAGATGTTCCGGAACGACTTCCGGGACCAGTACCCCCGTTCGGCGAAAGGCGAGGACCGAATCACCGGTCTGCCGAACACGTCGAATTCCAATACGGTCCTGAGCGGGGCGCACTGGCTGGCCCGGGCGCTCGTGGGGGCGGACATGCAGGGCATGGACGTCAACGGCGAGGCGCTGAAGTCCGTGTCGAGCACGGATCTGGAGATCCCCTACGCCGACTACACGCCGGCGAAGAAGCTTTTTGAACGCCGCGGCACGTATGTCGAGCTGGAGGCGGCGCCTGCCGTTCGCGATGACGACGTTTCCAAGGCACCGAACCCCGGCGCAGGACCGCGGACCGGACGGCTGATTCTCACTGACGGCTATGGATTTCCGATTCTGTACTACCGCCCCTCCGTCGGGGCCACGCTGCCTTTCGCCACTTTGGGGGGCAGCGCCGTCTACAACCAGGGGGACAACGAGGATTTCACCGGCAGTGACGTCACCGGCGTCGCGGGTTGGCAGCTCAAGATTGGCAAGGTCTACGACGAATCCGGCGGCACGAAGTATCTTCACGCCATCACGCGATTCGGCTACAAGGCTTCCAGTCCGAATACCATCGACGCCGGGGCCTCGTTTGCAAGGTTCTTCCACAACCAGGATGTGCTGAACACCAGCGGTCTGGTGAAGCCGTATAACGAAGAGCGTTTTATTCTGCTCTCGGCCGGTGAGGACGGCGTATACGGTACGGCGGATGACGTGAAAAACTTCCGAATCGCACAGTAGGGGACGGCTCGCGCAGACCCGACACACGGCTTTCGAACGGCGGCCCTGCCTTTCGTCGGCGGGGCCGCGTCTTTGCGCAGTGGGCACCACGGGGTCGCCAAGCGCGGGCTCCTTGCTCCGGCGTGAGGGCGGCGGGTTGCCGCGCCAGCGGGCGTCGGGGCGTTGGGGGGCTACTCTTCGCCACTGACGAAGGCAAAGGGTTCGTGAGCGATCAGAAGGGGGCGGCGGCGGGCTATGTTGATCAGGAGGCCGATGGACACGAAGTTGGCCACGACACTACTTCCGCCGAAGCTGACGAACGGGAGCGTCAGCCCGGTGATGGGGGCCAGGCCGATCGTCATGCCGATGTTCGTGAGGACCTGGGTGGCGAGCATGACGGTGATGCCGACGGCCAGCAGCTTTCCGAAGGGGTCATTGGTGAGTGTGGCGATGTCGATCCCGGCGACGACGATGACGGCGTAGCACAGGAATACGACCACGCATCCGATCAGCCCGAACTGGTGCCCGATGACCGCGAAGATGAAGTCGTTGTGCTTGTCGGGCAGGAAGTCGTACTCGACGAACGTGCCTTTGCCCCAGCCCGTGCCGACGACGCCGCCGCTGCCCAGGGCTGCCTTGGACCGCACGAGCTGATAGCCCCGCCGGACTTGCCACTCGGCTGCCTCCATATGCCAGCGGCGGGCCGCCTCCGCGTTCTGCCGGGTCTCCCGCGGGCCGAGTCGGGTCCAGGCGTCCGGGTGGCGGGCGATCCAGTCGCGCACCGCTTGGCTCTGCAACACAACGGCCGTGACGCGGAGGGCCTGGTACATTTCCAGCCGGAACCAGAAGAACGGCATCGCCGCGACGGCGATCAGGGCGATCAGCCCCAGGTGGCGGAGCTTCGCACCGGCGACGAAGAGCATGGCGAAGAGCACGGGCAGAAAGATGAGGGTCATGCCGAGATCGGGCTGCATCTTGATGAGCAGCATCGGGGCGAGCGTCAACAGGAAGGGGCCGAGCAACCCGCCAAGGGTGCGATAATTCCTGCGGAAGCGAAGATACCACGCCAAGGCAAGGAGGTACCCGATCTTCATGACCTCGGAGGGTTGGAACTGCATGCCGGCGATCCGAATCCATCGACGCGAACCGCGCACCTGGGGGACGAACGGCAGATCCTTCCAGCGGTCCACGACAAGCACGGCAAGCATCGCAAGGCAGATCGCATAGAGCAGATAAGCGTGTCGGCCGACTCGTTGATAGCTGCTCATGACGGCAAGCCCGGCCAGGACGATGCCGATCCCGGTGTAAACGAGTTGCCGCTGGAGGGGGGCTTCGCCGGCCGTGCCCAGGTCACCCTTTTGGATACCATAGATGGACGCCAGCCCGATCGTGCACAGGATCAGCGTTGGCAGGAGTACCCACCATCCGTGGTGCGTCAGTCGCAGGAATGCCGGCGGCGATGTCATCCTTTTTCCGGCCAGACCTCGAGGAGGGCCTCGGTGATCTCGGACGCGACCGGAGCGGCCACGGCGCCGCCGTGCCCGGCGTATTCGAGCACGACGGCGAAGGCGACTCCGCGACGCGGCGGCTCTCCGATGCGGGAAAAGTCGTCCCGGTCGATCAGGTACCCTGCGAACCACCCATGCGTCTCGGCTTCGCGTCCGTCGGGCGGCCAGCGGTTGTTCGCGCGGTAGCCGACGATCTTGAACGGGCCGCGGTCCGCCAAAAACCGCCGAAGCTGAGTCCCATCGGTCGAAACGATCTCCTCGCGCCGTCCGTCGGGCCACTCGCACGTGTAAACCCGGTCCAACTCCCGCGGCCAGCCCTGCGCGCTGCCCGTCTTGCCCAGGAGGACCCAGGGCTCCGGCGGCGTTTCCATCTTCCCGTATGCCGTACCGCCGGGTTCGTTGACCACGTTATGCATTCCCGTCCGCACGACCGCCCAAGCGGAGGGGGCGATTCCCAGCGATCGGTTCGGGCGAGGCCGGGTGTCGTTGTGTATGACGGTCGCCGGGCGATAGTCGCCAGTGGCGATCGTTGCCATCAGGTTCGCGATGTGAAGCGGTGAAACGGCCAGTTCACCCTGACCGATGGCGACATTGCGGGCATCTCCCTTGTTGGCTCGCACCGGGAGCTTCCCGGCGACGTCCTCCGGCAGGCCGGTGCCTCCCGTGAAGCCAAAGCCCACCGCATCATACCACGTGCGGAGGCGCGGCACGCCGATCATCTCGCCCAGTGTGTAGAAATAGACGTTGCAGCTATGGGTGATGGCGTCGATCATGGCCATCGGGCCGTGCGAGACGGTGCAACGGAACGCTTCGACGTCCGGGAAGAGGCGGCCGCGGCATTCCACCTGGCTGTCCGGCGTTACGACGGCGTCGCTGAGTGCGGCGGCGGCCACCAGCGGCTTCACGGTCGAGCCGGGAGGGTACAGCTCGCCGACCGCGCGAAATCGCAGGGGCAGGTTCTTCCGGTCGGCTCGAAGGCGGTTGCGTTCGGCCGGATCGGCATTGGGGCTGTACGAGGGGCAAGTGACCGCCGCCAGAACCTCCCGGGAAGCAATATCGACGACGACCGCCGCGCCGCCCGTGCAGAGCGGATATTGCGAGACGGCCCGTGCGAGGTGGTCGTGGATTCGCTGATTGAGCGCGGCATCAATCGCAAGCTGGACATCGCTGCCGTCCACGGGATCGACCGGCGCTGAGACCGGGCGGCCATCGATGTCCTCGGCAATGGTGCCCGGCGTGCCTCGCAGCCAGTCCTCCGCCATTCGCTCGATTCCGGAGACCCCGTGAAGCGTGCCGGCGGCCTCTTGCGCGAACACGTCGTCGGGGCCGGTGTCGGCGAGGCGGCCCACCAGATGGGCAATCGAAGGATTCTCCAGGTAGCGCCGCTGGGTGCTGGCCACGACGCGAACCCACGGGAAGGCGGAGAGCGCATTTCGGGCCTCGACGGCGGCGGTGCCGCCAAGACCGCGAACGACGGGGTGGCTTGCCCTCTCTTCGGCAATCCGCCGGTCAAGCCCCTGCTTTTCCCGAACGACTTGTTTGATTCTCTGTACCCGTTGGACGATGCGTTCCCGTTGCTCCGCCAGTTCATCGAGGCCGACGCCGGTCGCGGCGGCGATGGCGGGCCACATCTCGGAAATCCGGGACCGCAGGCGCTCGACGTCGGCTTCGGAGACGCGGCTGCGACGTTTCGGCGACGAACTGAGTTGCTCGGCGAGCGCCGTGATGTAATCGGCTTCGCCGGCAAGGATGCCGTACGGCACGCAGACGTCCCAACAGGGCTCATTCTGGGCCAGGATCCGTCCGCGGCGGTCGAGGATTCGGCCTCGCACACAGGGCAGGATGCGGATTGGGCGCAGCAGGGCGTTTCGGGCCTCCTCGCGATAGATGTCCGCGCGGAGAACCTGTAGCTGCACCAGCCTGGCCAGGAGGCCGCACGCCAGCCCGCCGAGAATCCAGAGAAGGATCTTGAGGCGTCGGTCAAACACGTCGCATGTATGCTCCCGGCACAAGGATACCCGATCGAGCGGCGGGTGGGTACACTCTCGGGCGGGGTTCGATTGCGTGAGGAGCCGCGTATGAACGGTCGGGGCGTATTCGGGCTTCTGGCTGTCGTGGCGCACCTCGTGCCGGTCGCGCGGGCGGCGACATGGGAGCGAGATGATCTGGGGTTCACGACGATTGTCCCGATGAGGTACGCGCCCTACCCGCACGCAAGTCGGGAGGGCGGTTTCAAGGTGGGCGACAAGATCTTTCCCCGGGATCCGCACTACAGCGACAGCAGCGTTGCGGTTTTCATCCCGAGGCACTTCCGCCCGTCCGGACCGGTTCACCTCCTGTTCTACTTCCACGGTCACAACAACAACATCCGGCGGTCGCTTCGAGAGTTTCGTCTGCGCGAGCAGGTGGTGGCCGGCGGCAAGAACGTCGTCCTCGTCTTCCCGGAGGGGCCAAAGAATGTCGGCGACTCCGGCGGCGGCAAGCTGGAGGAAAAGGACGGCCTGAAGCGCCTTGCGGAGGAGGTGACGGAGTTCCTGGCCGCCGAAGGCAAGGTGAGCGAACGGACTATCGGGCGAGTCGCGTTGGCGGGGCACAGCGGGGCATATCGGGTAATATCGTTCTGCGTGGAGCAGGGCGGGCTCGAAAAGCATATCGCGGAGGTCTGCCTGCTGGACGCGACATACGCCCGCCTCGATGCATTTGTGGACTGGGCGGCACGGAGCCGCGAGGGGCGGCTCTTCAGCATCTTCACCGACCACCTTGCCGGTGAAAACGTCTACCTGATGACGCGGTTGAGACGGCGAGACTTATCCTATGAGCTTATGGACGAGGACGACGCCGCCGACGCGTTGCTGCGAAGCACGCGGCTCCTCTTCGTGAACACGACCAAGCTCACGCATGACCAGACGGTCCAGTGGTTGGAGCGCTGGTTGCGGGCGAGTTCGCTTCCAATGCCGTAGGGCGTCCTTCCGCGCCGCGCCTGCCGTCTTACGGGCAGACTGGCGGCCGGTTCGGTCCGTTGAAACAGGCCTGGAAGGCCCCGAAGTCCGCCAGGTCCACATCGCTGTCGGCGTCGCCATCGAGACAGGCGCAGATCGCCTGATCGATGGGCGGCCCCGGCCACGGCCGGTTCGGTCCGTTGAAACAGGCCTGGAAGGCCCCGAAGTCGGTCAAGTCCACGTCGCCGTCGCCGTCAACGTCCTGAGAGGGCGTGTTGCAGGGCCGGCCAAAGGTCAATCCGTCGGCATGCGATGCGCTGGCAACTTCGGCTCCGATGACCTCCATGTACCAGACGATTGCCATGACGTCGCTGGCGGCGGTGGCCGTCACGGACTTTGCCGTCCAGTCATAAGGCTCGTTCGGATCCGATCCGCCGCTGTGAGCGCGGACCACCTCCTCCGCCAGGGGGAAGGCGAGCGGATCCAGCCCGTCGACCAGTGCGATGTACACGTTGTTCTGCCCCGCGCCGGCGAAGTAGCCGCTCAGGGTGTACGTCGATCCAGGGATGACGCGGACAATCTGATAGGCAAACATGAGCCCGGTCGACGGAGCCGACAGCGAACCATAGTGCCCTCCTGCCGAGAGAGGGCAGGGGCATGTGGGCGGGTGAACTTCGACGTCGCGGTCCATGGAGCCGGTTTGCAGATCGACATACCAGCCCTGCGGGACGCCGGGCACGCGTGTGGGAGGCGGGCCGCAGTTCACAGGAGCCTCGGGCAATTCGAACTCGCCGTTGACGAAGGCCGGCGCCACGGCCGGCACGATCAGGAGCGCGTCGGCGACCTCGGCGAAGCAACCGCCCTGGACCAGCAGGATGCCCCGGGAACCGGGCCGCTGCCCGGTAAGGTCGAAGTCGCAGGTGAGCGTGGAATCATTCACGACCGTGACGTTGGTTGCGGGGACGGAGTCTCCACCTTCCTGCGTAAGAAGGACGAGCGGCGTGGGGCCGCCGCTGAAGCCCGAACCGCTGATCGTGGCGTGAATCGGGCCGCTGTTGTCCGCCTGATTGGGCGACATGCCGGCGAACGAGATGCCGTCCTCACAAACGAGCAGCGACAGCTTGTCGGCGTGCGACACGTGCGGTCCCGGATTCCGTGTGGAGACACGCCATCGCACGGTCATCAGATTGCCGCTGGGCTGGAAGGGAACGAAGGCGTACGTCCAGTCGTACGGATCGTTGCCGCCGGCATGCACAGTGGCCACGGCTCCGACGTCCGCCGTCTCGTCGCCATCGAGAATCTCCAGGAGGGCGTAGTGATTGCCTTGTCCGGCGAGGAAGCCGCTCAGTACGTATTGCTTTGTGTTATCCACCGCAAGCGTCTGATACACGTGCGACTCGGGCTGGGCATTCGGGTCGGGCGGGATGGAGTAGACGCTGCCGTAGTGCACCCCGTCGGGCGGCGGGCAGGTCGGCGGCGACTGGTCGGAATCGCGGTAGAAGCCGGTCGGGCCGCCATCCCAAGTGGCCAAGGCCGTGAAGATCCAGTCCGTCGGGCGTCCGACTAACGGGACGGCAGGGCAGCCGCCCGGGGCCGACGGCAACTCAAAGCTGCCGTTGGAGAGGGCCGGCAGGACGACGAGGAACCCGTTGGGAAGGGTGACGTTCGATGGCGATCCTGCCGGAAAGGACACGACGACGTTCCATCGCCCGTTGGCCGCACCGCTCAGGTTCAGGTCGCAGGTCAGGGTGGTCGAGTTTTGCACCTGGACGTTCGTTGCCACGATATCGGGCTGGTCGGCGCGGGCCAGCTTCACGGAGGTGCCGCCTGAGACGAAGCCTGTTCCCGTGATCGTCACCGACGCGGTCTGACCTCGCGTGCCATAAGCAGGGGTGATGCCTTCAACCTCGTTCGGGGCCGTGCAGCTCGATACGGCCTCGAGCCGCAGATCGTCCACGTGCATGCCAAAGCCCATCCAGCCGTTGTGCTGTGCGCGCAGCACGACGGTGATCTGATCGCTGCTTGCCACGCCGCAGGCGACGAAAGGCAGCCAGGCGTTGGTCGAGCCGGCTGCCGTGGCGAACCGTTGCGTCTGGGCGATCAGTGTGCCGCCCACCGACGCGCCGTCGCGCAGCTCCGCGCTGCAGATCAGCACCTCGCCGGAGACGAGCAGGTCGTGGCCGTACCACCACACGCCGGTCAGCCGATAAGCCTGGCCGGGCGTGAGCCCGCTGACCGTCTGATAAAAATACTTCGTCAGGTAGCCCCAGCCCTCGTTGCTGGCATATGTGTTGTCACCGTCCCGCGGGCATCCGTTGCCGGCAGTCGGGCCGTGATAGTGGCCGTTCCGGCGGCTGCCGGAGTCTTCGCCCAGAAAGGTCCAGGCGGTAACGGGGGTAAACTCCTGCTCACATCCTTGGATGACAGGGGGATCGGTGAAGGTCGGATTGACCAGCAGGTTTTGACCGAAGGCAGTCGAGGCGACGGCCAGAACCATCATCGCGAACGCGAAAAATCGCTGCATGGGATTCCTCCTTCTCGAGCTCCTCACGGAATCGACGGGACCACCCCTGGCGGTAACCCTTGCGGGCAACCGCTCCTGGAGCCGGCCGACACTACGAAGCGTCATTGTACCGTTCCGGCGGTTCTTCGTCAATAGACAACGCCTAAGTGAAACGATTTAATAATGCAAGGTTCGCCGGAGGGTCGGCGGTCAGGCGTCGGGTAATCGTGTAAGGGCATTCAGGATCGCAACGGACTGGCCACCGAGGGCGGACAGACGCACCAGACGCGTCTGGTCGCCGGTCGGCTCGATGGTCACGACCAACCGGTCGACCGGCAGGGCGGCCTCCACGCGATCGGCCCATTCCTCCAGGAATTCGTCGACGCCAAGGGCGTCAAACTCCCGGAGGCCGCCGAGACGGTATGCGTCGATGTGAAACAGACGTAGGCGGCCGAAATACTCGTTTACGATCACAAACGTCGGACTTGTCACCCGTCGAGGGTCGCTCAGACCCGCACCAAGCGCGATGCCCTTGACCATCGCCGTCTTGCCCGCGCCTAACGGACCGATAAGAGCGACAAGGTTCCCCATTTGCAGGGCGCTGCCAACGAGTTGGCCGATCGCCTGCGTTTCGGCCGCGCTGCCGGAGTTCTTGACAAGCGTCCTCGGTCTTTCCGTTTGCCTCATCGGAAGTGCTCATACCCTCGGGGCTCGATCACTTCACGTGCTCCGGCCGCCGTGCGCATCGTCAGAATCGGTTCACCTGCCGGAGCCGGCACGATGCGTCCCAGCGGCCGTAGGGTTGGAAGGGCGGCCAGCGCGCCGCTCTCCGCGTCAGGATGCACACAGAGCAGCAGTTCGAAGTCCTCTCCGTCGCTCAGGGCGTGCTCAAGCGGCGAGCGATTGTCGGCGTCGGCGGCCTGCCGTGCGGCGTCGCTGATGGCGGCCTCCAGGAGCCGCTCATCGAACTCTGCGCCGCACCGGGAGGCCCTGCACATGCGCCAGGCGTCGAGGGCGAGGCCGTCGGTGACGTCGATCATCGCATGCAGGCTTTGCCCGAGCACCGTGGCGAGGTGCTCGGCCTCAGCGAGCCGCGGCGTGAAGGTCAGGTGTCGTCCGCGCAGAGAGCCGCCCAGGGGGCCGGTGATCAGGAGTCGATCGCCGGGCGCAGCGCCGTTGCGGAGGACGGGCCCGCGGGCCGTCATCGGTTCGGCGATCATGGACACGTCGATCGCGAGCGGGTGGCGCCAGCTCGTCGTATCGCCGCCGATGATGGGACAACGAAAGGCCTCGCCCGCTTCGATCATGCCCGCGTAAAGTTCCTGGGCGAATTCCATCGACATCGTGTCGGGCAACGCCACGGACACGACCGCGCCTCGCGGGCGGCAGGCCATCGCGGCACA
>CAZTVU010000003.1:28334-38976 GCA_964617025.1 uncultured Planctomycetales bacterium
GCGATCGCCTTGGCGCCGATGCGTCGGAGGGGCTGCCGGGCGGATTCGAAATGCACGCCGTCAAGCAGCATGTCGGCGGTGACCAGCACGAGACGCCCATCGAGAAGGACGGCGGCCATGTCGTCGCCGATGCCGATCGGTACGCGATTCGGATCGACCCTGCATGTGCTCGCGAGCCAGTCTACAAACGCCAGTTCGCCCTTGGACATGCTCGGCTAGGCCTGTGATGCGAGGCGTTTGCGCCAGGCGGCGGCCTGCCGCCGCACGGATGCCGGCCCGGCGGAGCCCTCGCTTCGGTATCGCGCCACCACGTTTCGAGCGCCGAGGAAGCGGTACACGTCCCGGTCGATCCGATCACATGCCGCTTGGAGCTCCGACAGGGGCATCTCGGCCAGTTCCCGGCCTGCCCGTTCCGCCTGAGCGACGAGGCCGCCCACGATCTGATGCGCCCGGCGGAACGGCACGCCTTTGCCAACGAGGTATTCCGCCAGAATGGTGGCGTCCATGAATCCGTGGGCGGTGGCCGCCTCGAGGCGCTGCCGGTCGAAGCGGCTGTGCTCGACCACGGCCGCCGTCGCCGCCAGCGAGGCGCAGAGCGTGTCGTGTGCGGCGAAGACGTGGACCTTGTCCTCCTGGAGGTCCCGGTTGTAGGCGAGTGGCAGCCCCTTGAGCACAGCCAGCAACCCGGTCAGGGCGCCGACGACGCGTCCGTTCTTGCCGCGGACCAGTTCGAGCACGTCCGGGTTTCGCTTTTGAGGCATCATGGACGAGCCGGTGCAGAAGGCGTCGTCGATCCGGAGGAAGCCGAACTCCTGCGAGGCGTACAGGATCCAGTCTTCGGCGAGGCGCGTCAGGTGCATCATGGCCGTCGCGCAACAGGCGACGAACTCCACGCAGAAGTCGCGGTCGCTGGAGGCATCGATGCTGTTCCGGGCGATGTCGGCGAAACCGAGCCGCTTGGCCACCCGGCGCCGGTCGATCGGCAGCGTGGTACCGGCGACCGCCCCGGCGCCAAGCGGGCAGATGTTGATCCGTTCGCGGGCGTCCAGGAATCGCTGCCGGTCCCGGTCGAACTGCTCGACGTAGGCGAGCAGATAGGCCCCGAGCGAGATCGGCTGTGCTCGCTGCAGGTGCGTATACGCGGGCATGATGGAGTCGGCCTCGGCGGCCGCCCGGGCCACGAGCGTGCGGTTCAGCTTTCCCAGGGCCGGCAGAATCCGGGTATCGATCGCATCGCGCAGGTAAAGGCGGAGGTCCAGGGCGATCTGGTCGTTGCGGGATCGGGCCGTGTGGAGCTTTCGGCCCGGCTCGCCGACGCGTTCGACGAGGGCGGCCTCGAGGACCATGTGGATGTCTTCCTGCGCGGGATCGAAGTGAAACCGTCCCGCGCCGATGTCCCGTTCGATGGAGGCGAAGCCGGCCTTGATCCGGCTGACATCGGCGGAGCTAAGGAGACCGACCGACGCGAGCATTTCGGCGTGGGCGATGCTGCCGGCGATGTCGTACCGCCACAGCCGCTGGTCGAAGGAAATCGACTCGACGAAGGACACAGTCAGACCGTCCGCCGCCGCGGACATGCGTGCCTGCCAGCTCTTGGGGCGTTGTCGTTTTGCGGTCGTGTGTTCGGCTTTTCGGGTGCGCATGACGCGCGAATGGTACGGAGGCCCGGCCGTGCGGTCAATCGGCAGGCGGCTATAATGCAGTGATGAAGCACATTCTGGCATGGACGCTGACCGTGGGGCTGGCCGGTGCGGCGGTGCCGGCGGCCGCTGCCCTGTCGCGGGAGCTGCCGAGCGACCCGCGGCAGGAAAGCACGCTGTTGGCGGCGGCAGGAAAGGGGTTTCGCCTGCACCGCACGCCCCATTTCCTGATTGCGCACGACACGTCGACTGCGGACGTCAAGGCGTTCGTGACCCGCGTGGAGCAGGTTTACCAGGCCATTTACCGGTTCTGCGACATCCACAACATCCGGGCGGAGGAGCCGGCCGCCAAGCTGGAGATTATCTTCTTCAACACGTTCGCCGAATATCGCGAATACGCCCGTCGTGTGCGGTTCCCCGCCGCCGGCACCTACGGCTTCTACTCCGACGCGGACAACCGGGCGGTCTTCTACAACGTCGAGAACGACAAGGAGCTTGCCGTGCTTCGCCGGGAGCTTCAGCAGGCGCAGCAGAACGTCGCCGCCGTGGATCGTCAGTTGGCCCGCACGCCCGGGGCGTCGACGCCGGTGGTTCTCGAGTTCAGCGACGGAACGCGCCGCACCCTGACCCGGGAGAAGGCCCGGAAGGAAGCGGCGAAGATGGCGGCGGACATCAAGCGGTTGCGGGCGCAGGCCGAGGCCTACGCCGACCGCGTGAACCGGACGGTGGTTCAGCACGAGGTAACGCACCAGGTCTTCTTCAACGCCGGCGTCCTGGTCCGGGGCGGCTTCAACCCGCCGTGGGTGATCGAGGGACTGGCGATGCTCTTCGAGACGCCTCCGACGGCGAACGGGTCGGGGCTGGGCGTGGTGAATCCCACGCGGTTGCGGGACTTCCGGGCGGCGGTCGGCGACGAGGGGCGATCGACACCCCAGCGGATCGATGCGGTACTTCGGGCGATGGAGAAGGGCCCGTTCGTCTCGCTGCAGGAGCTGGTGACGAACCGCGGGCTTTTTGACGTGCGCGGCGATGCCGGGTCGGCTCACTACGCTCAGGCGTGGGCGCTCATGCATTACCTGCATCGCACGCGGAAGGAGCCGTTCGTGCAGTACCTCAAGGGCATTGCCGCGCGAGCGAAATCGCCCCCGAAGGCCGAAGAGGAGCTTGCGGAGTTCGAGCGATTCTTCGGAAGGATCGACGAAGCGTTCGTCCGCAAGTGGGCGAAATACATCCTCGCCCTGCCGGCGCCGCCGCCGTAGCGCACCCGTGGGGCAAAGTGCCTATTGAGAAAAGCCGGGCTGCGTGGCGGCCGGGGTCGTGAGACGCGATACGATGGAGTCGAGCACCTGCTGCTCAAGATCGCGATTGCGGCCTACATCCACCCAGTCCTCACGCTGCGGGGCGGATGCGCCCGCCTCGGTGGAAAAGGGCGTATTCACGGACGGGCGATCGTCGCCGGTTTGCGGCACAAAGGCACGGCGTTCGGAGGTATCGAGCCGCTGGACCTGAACCCGGCAGGACGCGATCACGTCGTTGCCTCGCGGCGCGACGCGGACCTCGGCGACCTGTCGGCGGCGGTTGGGGGTCTGCGTGAGCAGGTCGCGCACTCGTTCGGGCCGGCCCTTCTCGACGACTTCCGTGGGGCGCGAATAGAAGACTCCCTCGGCTTCGTCCACACGATCGATCGGGAAGTACTGCCGAAACGCCAACTGGGCCGCCTGCAGGGCCTGCTCACGGCTCACGTTGGGAATCCGCACGTTGCTGAATGCCTGCTCGCGGGCGACCTGGTCGCCGCACCCCGCGCACCAGAGCCCCATCGTTGCAAGGACGGCCGCCGTCCAGGATCGCCGGATTGTGTGCATGGCTGCTCTCCGAAGACCTGCGGGGAATTATCCGTTGGCGGGCGCACCCGTCAAGCAAACGGGCAAGAACGTCTGCGGGGCGGCGATCGCTGCCGGCGGCGGCCCGTTTTCGGACGGCGGTTCGCCGCGAGCGGAAGCTTGCAGCGCCCGGCCGGCGGCCGTATGAATAGCCCGTATGCGAATCGCCGGCAGCGTCGGCTGCCTGTACGGCGCGAGGCTCGCGCGAGCCGGCCACGATGTGCATTTCCTCATGCGCAGAGACCTGGATGCCGTGCGGCGCAACGGTCTCATGATTCACAGTTGCGATGGCGATTTTCACCTTGCCGCCCAGGCGTACGGGCGATCCGAGGACATCGGGACGGTCGATCTCGTGATCTGTGCGCTCAAGGCTACGGCTCTCGATGACGCCGAGGCCCTGATTCGACCGTGTGTCGGGCCGCACACGGACATCCTTGTGCTGATGAACGGGTTGGGCGTGGAGGATCGCTTCGCGGAGTGCTTCCCACCGGAGCGCATTTACGGCGGCCTCGCCTTCGTCTGCATCAACCGCGGCGAGCCCGGGGTGATTCACCATTACGGCTACGGCCGGGTGATGTTCGGACACTGGTTGGACGACGCCGTCCGTGCTCGGCGAATGGCGGATCTTTTCGCGTCGGCCGGGTTCGAGGCGTCCGTAGCCCCGTGTCTCCTGCGCGGGCGATGGGAGAAACTCGTCTGGAACATCCCGTTCAGCACGCTGACCGTATCGGCGGGGGGCGTCACGACGGGTCAGATCATGGAGGACGCGGGGCTGCGCCGTGTCGCCCGCCTGCTGATGGAAGAGACGATCGCCGCCGGCAACGCGGACCTCCCGGCCGGCGTGCGAATGGAGCCCGGGCCGCTGATCGATAAGATGTTCGCGAACACGGCCACGATGGGCGATTATCGCCCGTCGATGCTGGTCGATTACCAGGCGGGGCGGGCGCTTGAGGTTGAGGCGATTCTCGGCGAGCCGGTCCGGCGGGCGCGGCGGCTGGGTGTGCCGGTGCCTCATATGGAAATGCAGTACCACCTGGTGTCGTTTCTGGACCGTCTGAACCGGGGTCAGGTTCGATGCTGAGGGGCGGCGGACGGGGGTGGCGTTTTCCGGGGCGCTCGGTTATGCTGTTTCGAATCGGATGGGTTATGCCGTTTTGGGGGGCGGTGCGGCCGGATCGGTTCGCGCGGCCCCGGTACAGGAGTGCAAGTGGCTAAGTCGGACGTCATTCAGTTGGACGCAGTGGTGACCAAGGCGCTTCCGAACGCCATGTTCATGGTCCAGATGCAGATGGGCGACGTGGCGCATGAGGCCCTTTGTCAGGTTGCCGGACGGATGCGGCGCAACTTCATCCGCATCCTGTCCGGGGATCGGGTGACGGTGGAACTCTCACCCTACGATCTGAAGCGCGGTCGGATCGTCTACCGACAGCGGTAGCGTCGCGCGCCCGTTGGCCTGCCCTTCACATCCGAAGGCCGGTGATCTGCGTCTCAAAGGCCATTCGCCCGTTGACGAAGCCCTGGATTTTGCTGATCGTGCGGCGCGGTTTGATCTCATGCGCACGCCCGACGAAGTACAGGCGGGCCGGCGGCGAGACCGCCTCGCGGAACTTGGTGTTGTCGATGGCGCCGAACCCCAGGAAGCCCCGGTATCCCAGCGTCATCAGCGAGACGTAACATGCAAGGTGGGCTGCCGCCTCCACCATCAGAACGCCCGGAAAGAGCGGCCGGCCGGGGATGTGCCCCCGAACCCACCACTCGTCTTCGTGGATGTCGCGGTAGCCGATCGCCGTACGGTTTTCCAGATCGAGATGCACGATCCCGTCGAGCAGCATGAACTCGTATCGGTGCGGCAGGACGTTGTATATCTCCTCTCGCGTCACGATCACGCGGCTTATGTCAATGGTTGCGAGGTCCAACAGGGCCGGCGGCGGCATGCCTGGCTCCCTCCAGGGGCCTTCGTGGTTGCACGATCCGCGGCCGCGATGTCGGGGGCGACGTCGCGGCCGCGAATCCGTCATGTCGTGTGGAGGCGGGTCAAGGGGCCTCTTGGGCGGAGCGGCCCTCCAGGATCTTCTTTCGGACCTCCTGGGCGGCGGCCTTGATCTCCTGCATCATCTTGCGAACGCGCGTGCCGGCCGCCTTGTTTCCACCCTGGGCCTTGGCGATGTCCTCGCTGGCGGCCTCCACCAACTGCTTGAGCTTTTCGTATTCTTCCACGGGTCGATTCTCCATCAGCCTGACGCACGGGCCGGTACCGAGGTCGGGCCCGCCAAAACGGCGCGAAGTGTAACAGAGCTTCCGCCACATGACAAATCCCGCCTGGGCGATTTTTTGCGGACTTTGATTCCCGAACGCTTACGACGGCAGCGCTTTGGGCTGCTTGTAACATCTGTTGGCAAAAGCAGTTTCGGCGATGAGCAGCCCCAGGAGAAGCAGGGCGACCGGTACGACGGCGTCGATCCCCACACGCTGCCGACGCTGCATCCGGGCGAGATCATCCGGCGAACGGGCGCCGATCGCCGTGCCGCGGGGAAACCGCTCGGTGACGGCGTTCGGCGGCATGCGTCGCAAATCGGACTCCTCGGGTGCCACGTTGATTGAACAAAGGACAAGCGGACTCCCAGCCGGCTTTGGCGTGGAGAGGACCACGTGTCCGGGCTGGTCGGTGGGGATTTCCACGTGCCCCGGCGATCCGGGCAGCGTGACTTTCGCGGAATCCGAGACCGCCGAAGTCGATGTTCGAATGAGCTTTACTTCCCCGGTGACGTCCGACGGTAGCGACGCCGTGCAGGCAGCGCCGGCGAATGCGTTCAATTTCCGGGAGGTGCCCTGGCCGGCGCCTTCCATGATGCGGTGGAGCAGCACGATCATCGGGGCCGCCTGAGCGGCGAACTCACTCCAATCCCGTTGCGGGCTGAAAGCGAGAAGGATCGAGCGACCCGATCCGACAGGGCGTGTGACGATTGCCGGTTGTCCCGAAGCGAACGGGGCGACCACGGTTGCTTCCGGGGCCGGATCGGTGATCCGCCAAAACTGATATACCGCCCGGTCGTTCAGAGAGTCGATGCCCTGCGCGGCAAAGGGAGCGAGCAGGGTATGACGCAGATCAGTGGCGGCCAGCCGCGTGGGCTCAGGCGGGCGGACACTCGCCACCGGCATTGCAGGAAGGAGATCCGCCGCGGCATAGCCCTCCGGGCGGGCGGCGCTGCCGAGTATCACCGCGACGGTGCCGCCGTTCCGCGCGTAGCTCGTCAGCGTCTCCCAAGCGTGCCGGCTTAGCGACCCCGCGTCGGCGATAACGACGCAACGCAGCCCCCGCCATTCCGCCGCGTCGGCCTCCCCGGTTTTCATGCGGCGGAGGCGGACGCGCTGCCGTTCCTCCGGCAGCGACGCCGGCGCGAGCATGGCGGCAACCAACGATCCGATGGAATCGGAGGCGTAGTCGTCACTGACGAGGACTACCGGCGGCGGTTCGGCGACGTCGACGCCGACGAACCGGACATTGTCGGCCGCGAGGGCATCGGACGGCGTCAGCTCGACCTCGATCCGGTGAAGGCCGGGCTCCAAGGGGGCCAGCGTGATGGGGATGGCGGCAGTCTGTTCTGGCAGCGCCGGGGCGGTCTCCGTGTTCAACGTGGTCGAGCCGGGCTGCCCTCGCCACCGGAGCTGACCGTCCACACGGACCTGCACCCCGATGTTCGCCGGACCGCCGCCTCGCCGGATAACCACGTCCAGCCGAATCGGGGCGCCGGCCGAAACGGCGTGTTCGGGAGCGTTTGCAATCAGCAGGGTGTTGTTAAGGTTCTCATCCACGCCCACGTCGACGCAAAAGACCGCGGCGTTCGATGTCGGCGGCCGGGGCGGATCCGCCACATCGCGCCAGCCGCGGATGGTTGCGTCGTGGAAGAGGTAGATCTCCCGTCGCGGGTGCCGGGCGGTCGCCAGCATTTCGTCGGCCCGGCGAAGCATGGAGCCGACGGGGGCGTCGTGAAAGCCCTCGGAGATCAGACTGATCTCCCGGCCGGCCGCGTGCCGCGACGTCGTGAAGGCCGTTGCGCTGCGGGGCTCCAGGGGACTGATGGGCCGACTGGTGAGCACGACGAATTCGGAGCCGTCGCCGAATCGCGATCGGTCTTCGACGAGCGCACCGGCCCACTCCTTCGCCACATCCAGTCGCGTGCGGCCCTGGTAGCGGTAGGACATGCTCGCCGAGTCATCGATGCAGATGGCGACCGACGCGGGCCCGCCCACGGTCGCCCACCGCGCCGCCCGCAGTCGAGGCTGCGCCAGAAGCATCGCGACCAGGACGATGGCCAGCACCCGCATGGCGAGCAGCAGCAGGCGGCGCAGCCGGTTCGCGCGGTCGGCGACCCGGCGGCTCTGCACGATGAATCGTACGGCCGGGAACGGTTGCCGCCGGGGCTTCGGACGCAGCAGGAGGTGGAAGAGGATCGGTGCCGCCGCGGCCGCCGCGCCCCACAGCACGGCCGGCGCCCCGAACGTCAGCGGACCGATCGCCCAGGCCGGCAGCCACATAGGCTCATTATAACTGCTTGTGCTAGCGGCGCTGCGTGAGCACGCGGTTCTGCTGGGCCACGGCGAGTCGGTCGAGCTCGGCCTTGGTCTTTTCGTCGATGTACGCCGGGTGGTGGTCCCGCAGGATGCGGCGGGCCTCGGCATTGGCCCGTTGGCGCATGTCCAGCCCGTCGTGCGCCCTCCAGGTCTCCCACCGCTCGCGGACGGTCAGCTTCGGGAACCAGCAATGCTCGCGGAAGTGCTCGCCGGTGTGCGGGTGCTCGAGGAAGTTGCCGCCGGGGCCGACGGCCTTGATCACGTCGACGGCGAGCGTCTCGTCCGTCACCTCAACGCCCCGGGCTATTGCAAAGGCCGCGTCGAGAATCTCGTTGTCGATCACGCACTGCTCGTAGCTGGCGGTCATCATCTGCTCGATCATTCCGATCGAGAGGTGGATGAAGTTCGTCCCCGCCAGGGCGTTGGCGAGGACCTGCATCCCGCGCTCGTAGCCGGCCTGGACGTCGGGATAGAGGGCGTCGATGCCCGTCCCGCCCTGGAACGGCAGGTTGTAGAAGCGGGCCATCTGGGCCGTGGCCACGTGCAGGAGCGTCGCCCGCGGGTCGCCGCCGGAGTAGCACATCGTGCCCATATCCATCGCGCCCGAGGCGATGGCGAAGATGCACGGAAGCCCCGGCCGCACAAGCTGTGCCAGCGTGATACCGCACAGGACGTTCGCGCACTCCTCCACAAGCGTGCCGGCGATCGTCACGGGCGTCGTCGCGCCGGGCTGGGCGTCCACCTCGACGTAGATCGGGATGTCGTGTCGGGCGCAGGCCAGCAGCTCCTCCACGCGAATCTCCGACTGCGTCAGGGGGCTGATCATGCACAGGACGATCGTGAACGGCGGCCGGCGCTTGACGGCTTCCGTACCGCCCAGCAGGAGGGCGGCCTGCTCGATCTGGTCGGGGATGCTGGCGCCGCCGGTGCCCTGGGAGTAGTAGTTGCGCGCCGTGTTCTTCATGACTGCTGCGAAGAGCCGTCGGTCGAACCCCTCCTGCGGAATGTCCTGCGGGTTGACGATGCCGTGCATGATGTGCAGGTTCGGCAGGGCGTCCTGTAGGCGGGTGAGATCTTCGAGGTCTCTCAGGGCGGCCGGGCGGCGGTTGCCGTCGAGGTCGAGGACGTTCAGCGCGCTTGATCCGCCGATGGTGTAGATGGACTCCGTGTCGACCCGCACGTCGTACTCGGGCCGCAGGCCGTACAGAGTGAACCGCGAGGGCGCCGTCCCGAGCGCCCGGCGCAGCACGTGTTCGGGGATGTAGACGCGACGCCGGTCGAAATCGACGCGGCAGCCGCAGTCCGCGAAGATCCGCAACGCCTCATCGTGCTCGACAAACACGCCGACCTCTTCCAGCACCTGCAGTACGGCCAGATGCACCCGGCGGATCTGCTCATCCGTCAGGACCGTGTAGTCGGTGCACCGCAATCGGGGAATGGGCATGGGAAACCTCAACAAAAAGAGAAAAAGTGCGAAAGTGGAAAAGTGGAAAAGACGCCATGCGCGAGATGGGTCACGGTCGTGCAACCGCCCCTTTCGTCACTTTTCCATTTTTCAACTTTTCCACTTTTTCTACGCGTCTTCCAACAACTTCCGCATCCGTGCCAGGGACTTCGCCGAATCCTCCGCCGGCATGTATTCCAAGCCGAAACAGCCCTGGTAGCCCGCGGTTCGGATGGCCTTGAGGATCTCCGGGTAGTTCAGCTCGCCCGCGTCGAGCTCGTGCCGGCCCGGCACGCCGGCCGCGTGAAAGTGCCGGATCAGGTCGAGGTTCGCCCGGATCGACTCGATCACGTTACCCCGCATGATCTGCATGTGGTAGCAGTCGAACAGCAGCCCCACGTTCGGACGCCCGACCGCGCGGACGATGTCGGCGGCGGCGTCCGGGTCGTCGAGGAAGTAGCCGTGGTGGTCGACGAGCGAGTTGAGCGGCTCGAGCACGAGCGTGACGCCCGCCTTCGCGGCGAGCTCGGCGCCGGCCCGCAGCGAGTCAATGACGCTTCGCCGCTGGACGGCGGCCGAGAGGGCCGGCTGTACGTTGCCCGTGCACGTGATCATCATCGCGCAGCCCAGCTCGCGGCAGCACCGCAGCGACGAGGCCATGCGTTCCAGGTACTTCGGCCGGTCGGCCGGGTTCGTCAGCGACCCGCCGATGCCGCCGTCGGGGCTGTTGACGACGATGTTGTTGATCCGCAGGCCGGCGGCGTCGCACGCCTTCCGCAGGGCGGCGCAGTCGCAGCCCGGCAGGTGCAGCTCGGGAAACCAGAGCTCGAGGGCCTTGAACCCGGCGGCGGCGATCCTCGCGGGCCGGTCGAGGAATGGCACGTCGGGGAAGACCGTTTCCATGCAGACGTCAATCGTGATCATGAGGCGCCTTTCCACGGTTTTTTCTGGATGATGGGCAAGGTCGCCGCACGGATGACCGCCCCGGCCAGCACGAGCGCCCAGGCGATCACGTGCCCACGATCGGGAACACGCGACAGCAGCAGGAAGCCCAGCCCGGCCCCCAGCGCGATCGTCCCCGCCTGATCCACATACCCTGTGATACG
>CAZTVU010000003.1:38986-69176 GCA_964617025.1 uncultured Planctomycetales bacterium
CATGTCGATAACTCCGGAGTTCAGAGTTACGAGTTTCGAGTGCGGAGTTGAGAGTAGCGGATGACCGTGCGTTCTTGAACTCGCAACTCCGAACTCACAACTCTGAACTCATAAGTATGCATTCGCCACCTTGCGGACGGCGTCGGCGATCATATCGCAGTCGGCGTCGGTCAGTTGCGGCGGCACGTTGATGTGGACCGCACGTGCGAGCAGGTCGGCGCTTCGCGGGCAGAGGTCGCGGTAGTCCGGCGGCCGGCCGCCCCGGGCCGGGTCGCGGTAGGGGTACCCGTCCGGCGTCGGCGTCACCATGTCGATCATGTGCCGCCAATGGTGGGCGACATGCCAGTCGGGCACGTCCTTGTGGTAGGCGTGCGCCGCATCGACGCCCTCCGCCACGAGCGCCCGCACGAACCGCTCGCACAGCTCGACCGTGGGGGTGAGGAACATGATGCAGATCGCCGTATCGCCCGCGGGGTCGTTCAGCCGCCTCGGCACGAGGCCCTTCGCGGTCAGATCCTCCAGTTGTGCCACGATGCGGGCCTTGCGGTCGCGCATCCGGGCCAGGAGCGACGGCAAGCGACGGAACTGTGCCAGGCCCTCGAGTTCCGACATGCGGAAGTCGTAGCCGTAGAACAGCTCGCCGGGAAACCGCGCCGGCGCAAAGCGGTCCGGCCGCCAACACGCTGCCGAGTCGTGCACCGACTGCGCCCGCAGGTAGGTCATCTCATCGTTTGTGGTCACCATGCCGCCTTCGCCGGTGGTGATGATCTTGTAATACTGGAAGCTGAAACAGCCGCAGTGACCGAACGAGCCCAGGGGACGGCCCTTGTACGTCCCGCCGCAGGCCTGCGCGTTGTCCTCGATGACGACGAGGTTGTGTCGGCGGGCGACGTCGAGGATGCGATCCATGTCGCAGGGCGCCCCGCGCATGTGGACGGGCATGACGGCCTTCGTTCGCGGCGTGATCTTGCGTTCGACGTCGTCCGGGTCGATCGTGAGGGACTCGTCGATCTCGGCGACGATGGGCACCGCCCGCGCGCACAGGACGGCCGACGCGCTCGACCAGTACGTGAACGGCGGCACGATGACCTCATGCCCCGGTCCGACGCCGCACGCGACGAGCGACGCGATCAGCGCTGAGGTGCACGAGTTCGTCCCGAGGGCGTATCGGACACCGACGAGGTCCGCCATGCATCGCTCGAACTGCGCGACCTTCGAGGTCATGCCCTCGGGCATGTAGTAGCGGAAGATGTACTTCCGGTCGAGCGAATCGCAGACCTCTCGCTTCTCGTCCTCGCCGATCTCATAGCCGCCCGGATACATCGGGATGTTGGGCGTGGTCTTCGCCCGCGGCCCGCCGTCGATCGCCAACCGTGCGTTCGCCCGTTCCGGCATAGTGCTCCTCTTACGGTGATTCCCGGTTGCCCGGGCTGCGGTGTTCCGCTTTGCCCCGGGCGCCGATGTGAATCATACCGTGAGATTTCGACACGGCAAAGAGGCCGAGTCGTGTGGCTCACGAATTCGTGCCAACGGATGGATGGGTTCGCGATGGCCGGTCGCGCATGGGTGTTCAAGGGCATCTTGGTGCCGTTCATCATCGAGGTCCCACCCTCGCCTGCGCGAGGATGGGGCACCCGATACGGATCGGGCACCCGGGCGATCGGCCTTCAATCGGCCCGCGACGGCGTGATCGCTGCTGCGGTGTTCATTTGCGCCACGAACCGCGAGGCGCTTACATACGGATCGGTCTCCGCGACGGCGGCGGCGATTGTCGCCTCCAACGGGCCGGCGGTGTCGCCGGGATGCTGGTCGGCGGCCGCCACGCGCAGGGGGGTCGGCGCGGGTGAATCGCCTCCGGCGCGACGTGTCCCCGCTGAATCGGCATGCCGCCATGCCCTCGATCCGCGGTCGAGGAAGTCCGCGAAACGGGGGACCTGCCGGCCGCGGCGGGCGTAGTAGTGGACGATGCCCCGCCAGCAGGCGATGTTCGCCACCCACGCGCGGCTCTTGATCGGCCAGACGCCCAGCCGCCGCACGCTCGACCGCAGCGTGAAGAACTCGGCGAACGCCGCCATCTGCGCGTGGCGCAGCTCGGCTGGCGTCATCCGCTTCGGCTCGTAGACGACGCTCGCGCCGTTGTACCGGTCCCAGTCCTCGCACGTGATCCGGCCCTCGCGGCGGTACTGCTGCCAGACGCCGGTGCCGGGGTACGGCGTGAGGATCGGGAAGCAGCTCATCGCGAGGTTCATCCGCTGGGCGAAGCGGCAGACGGCCATGCAGTCGCGCCAGTCGTCGTGGTCGAAGCCGAAGATGAATGCCCCCCAGAGGCTGATGCCCGCCGCCTGGATCCGACGGATCCGCCACTCGTACGAGTCGCTCCGGACGTACCGCTTGCCGGCCTCGCTGAGCGTGTCCTGCTTGGGGCTTTCCAGGCCCAGGATCAGCCCGACGCAACCGCTCCGCTTCATCGCCGTCAGGAGCCGCTCGCTCCGCGAGATGAGGATGTCGCACTGGCTGGCCCAACTGACCTTCAGCGGCTCGAGGGCCGCGCACAGCTCCATCGCCCACTCGTGGTTCCCGCCGAAGTTGTCGTCGGCGAAGATGAAGCACCAGCTCCGGAAGCGCTCCTTCGCCTCGCGGATCTCCTCGACGATGTCGCGAATCTCGCGCTGGCGGAACTTGCGCCCGAAGACGCCGGGCGTCGTGCAGAACGTGCACGTGTGCGGGCAGCCGCGGGTGGTCTGGATCGGGTTGAAGACCAAGTAGTCGCCCGGGCGAAGGACGTCCTTACGGGGCGTCGCGATCGGGGCGGTGGGATACTGGCTCCAGTCGTAGACTCGCTGCAGCCGGCCGGCCTGCCAGTCGGCGATCATGTGCGGCAGCGTGCTCTCGGCGTCGCCCTTCGCCACGGCATCCGCGTGGGGCAGGGCGTCCTCCGGCAGGGCGCTGGGGTGGATGCCGCCCAGGAACACCGTTACGCCCAGCCGCCGATATTCGTCCGCGATGGCGTACGCGCGGTTCGCCTGCGTCGTCATCGCGGTGATGCCGACGATATCGACGTCCGCCGTCGGTCGGTGCGGCCGGTCCATCGCGCACTCGTCGACGATCTCGACGTCCCAGTCCCGCGGGACGACGGCCGCGCAGATCGTCAGGCTCGTCGGGGCCCAGATCGCCTTGCGCGAGAACGTCATATGCCGGATCAGCTCCGGCATCGTGATCGTCGAGAGGGCCGAGTTGGGATTGATCAGCCGAATACGCCGCCGGGTGTGTGCCTCGGCGGGGACAGTACCGTGGGGCTGCGTAACGTCGGCGGCGATCATCGTCGGCGGGAGAAGGTACGCCCGCCGGCGATGGTCGTCAACGCCCGGCGAGGGTGCCGGCCTCGAGCTCGCGAATCTGGGCATCCATTCCGGCCAGCACGCGTGCGATATCGAGCAGAATCGTGGGGGTGTTATTCACCCTGGTCACGCCGAGCACGAAGTCCGTATGGATGGATGCGCCGCACGCCGGCGGCGCCGCGACGTCTCCCGAGGGGATATTCAGCAGCTCCGCGACCTTGTCCACGATGATGCCCGTGTCGGCCTGTCCGACGCCCACAACGATGATGCTCGGGCGGTTGGCGGCCGGGACGGGCGGCAGACCGAGCCTGCGTTGAAGATCGACCACCGGTATCGGCTTGCCGCGAAACTCGACCATGCCCGTGACGCACGCGGCATCTCCCGGGGCCGCCATGATCTCCGGCCCGTCGAGGATCTCGCGGACCCGCTGAATCTCGACTCCGAATTGCGCCTGCCCCAGAACGAACGTGAGATACTTGCCGCCAATCCGGTGGGGCTCAGCATGTATCCTTTCGTCGGGTTGCGAGTTCATGTCACTCACGTGGCGGCCCCTCGGTTACCCGCCGCCCGTATCGGCACCGTCTGCACGACGCCGGCGGCCCGGTATCCGTGTATCGGCTGACGGCGGCAATCAATTTGCGCACGACGCATGAAAGGGACGATAGACGACCTCTCCGATCGGGCAGGGCGTTATGGGACGGCGTCCGGCGGCAACTGCCGAAGATAGGGGGCGCTCGCCGTATTGACCGGCTGGGTGCGACGGATCGGCTATTGGAGCTTTGTCCGCAGGGCATCCGCGCCGGCGGCGAGGGCAGCGGCCAGACCGTCCGGGTTCTTGCCGCCGGCCTGAGCGAGGTCGGGCTTGCCGCCGCCACGGCCGTCGATCAGTGAGGCGATGTCGCGGATGATGTTGCCGGCGTGCATACCCTTCTTGACAAGGTCGTCCGTCATCGCGGCGAGGAGCAGCGGCTTGCCGCCCTCGGCCTTCATGCCGAGCAGGACGGCGACGGAGCCGGCCTGCGTGCGGAGCCAGTCGGCCGCCTCGCGAAGCTGCTCGACCGGGACCTCAGGGACCTCGCCGACGATGAGCTTGTGACCGCCGATGCACTCCGCGGAGTCGAGGAGCTTCTGCCGGTGGGAACGCAGATCGGCGGCGGCCCCTTTCTGCAACTGCCGCCGGAGCTCCTTGATCTCGTCCTGGAGCTGGGCGACCCTCGCCGGGAGCTGTTCCACGCCCGTCTTGAGCAGCCCCGCCGCCTCGCGGGCGACCCGCTCGATTCGTTGGACGGCCTCCACGGCGCCGCGGCCGGTGACGGCGGTGATCCGCCGGATGCCCTTGGCGACCGCCTCCTCGCTGATGATCTTGAATAGGCCCGCCTGGCCGGTTCGGGCAAGGTGCGTACCGCCGCAGAACTCGCGGCTGAACCCGTCGCCGATCTGCACGACGCGAACGACGTCGCCGTACTTGTCGCCGAAGAACGCGCGGACGCCCGGCAGTTTCTTCGCCTCTTCCGTCGGCAGTTCCTGTGTGGTGACCGGCAGGTCGGCGTAGATGCGCTCGTTCACCAGACGTTCGATCTCGGCGATCTGCTCGGGAGAGACGGCCTGCGAATGGTCGAAGTCGAACCGAAGGCGATCCGGATCGACCAGGGACCCGTGTTGCGCGACATGGTCGCCCAGGACGCGGGACAGGGCCCAGTGAAGCAGGTGCGTGGCGGTGTGGTTGCGGCGGGTGTGCTCGCGTTCCTCGCTGACCGTCGCGAGGACGGGCTGGCCGGCCTCGATTTCGCCGTCGGTGACGCGGCCGAAGTGGAGGATGCCGGAGCCCAGCCGCGTGGTGTCGTTCACCGTGAAGACGCCGGTCGCCGATGTGATGATTCCGGTATCGCCGACCTGGCCGCCCTGTTCCGCATAGAAGCTGGTCCGGTCGAGGATCAGGCCGACCTCGCCGTCGGCGGGGGTTAGGCGGCCTTCGCGCACCAGGCGGTTGTCCTTCAGCCAGCCGACGACGCACGCCCGCGTCTCCCGGCCGTCGTACTTCGGTGCGTCGTCCGTGGCGGGGAGCTCGCCGTCGAACGCGACGGCGACATGCTTCTTGGCGGATTCGCGGGCCTTTCGCTTCGCTTGGGCCATTCGCTCGTTGAATCCGGACTCGTCGATGCCGAGGCCTCGTTCCGCAGCCATTTGCGCGGTAAGGTCGAAGGGAAAGCCGAACGTGTCGTAGAGGCGGAACGCATCCTCGCCGCTGATGACGCGGGGACCGCTGCCGGTCTCGGCGCGGCGGGCGGCGTCCGTGAACAGGGCGATGCCGCGATCGAGCGTGCGACCGAAGCTCTCTTCCTCGTCGCGGATGACATCGGCAACGCGCTGGGGGTTCGTCCGCAGCTCAGGAAAGGCGCCGGCCATTCGCTCGACGAGCGTCGGAACGAGCTTCCACAGGAACGGTTCCGACTGCCCGAGCTGTTGGCGGCCGAAGCGGGCCGCTCGGCGCAGAATTCGCCGGACGACGTAGCCCCGGCCGTCGTTGCTCGGCTTGGCACCGTCGTTGATGGCGAAGGTCAGCATGCGGATGTGATCGGCGATCACGCGGAAGGCATTGTCGACGTCGGCGTCGACGCCGACGCGGGCGGTGTATGTCTTGCCGGTCAGCTCGGCGATGTGCGCGAGAATCGGCGCGAAAACGTCGGTGTCGTAGTTGCTGCCCTTGCCCTGGAGCACGCGGACGATCCGCTCAAAGCCCATGCCGGTGTCCACGTGCCGGGCGGGCAGAGGGGCCAGCCGACCCCGCTCGTCGCGGTTGAACTGAATGAACACCAGATTCCAGATCTCGATCACCCGCGGATCGCCCGCATTCACGAGGTGGCCGCAGGAGCCGTCGGGGGACAGGTCGATGTGGATCTCGCTGCAGGGGCCGCACGGGCCCGTGTCGCCCATCTCCCAGAAGTTGTCCTTTCGCCCGAAGCGGCCGACGTGGGACGGGAGGATGTCCGTCACCTCGGTCCAGAGGCGGGCGGCCTCCTCGTCGGGCTCGAGTCCGTCTTCGGCGTCGCCGCCGAAAACGGTGGCATACAGCCGATCCTTCGGCAGACCCCAGACGCCCGTAAGCAACTCCCAGGCCCATGCGATGGCCTCGCGCTTGAAGTAGTCGCCGAACGACCAGTTACCGAGCATCTCGAAGAACGTGTGGTGATATGTGTCGCGGCCGACCTCTTCAAGATCGTTATGCTTGCCGGAGACGCGGATGCATTTCTGCGTGTCGACGGCGCGGGTGTACGGCCGCGAGCCGGTGGCCAGAAACACGTCCTTGAACTGGTTCATGCCCGCGTTGGTGAACATCAGCGTGGGGTCATCATGCGGCACAACCGGGGCGGACGGCACGGCGGTGTGCCCGTGGCGGACGAAGAACTCGATGAATTCGGTGCGTATCTGGTCTGCGGTTTTCACGTTTCCAGTCCTGGCCCTGGTCCCGAAGCCCGGGGGGTGCGCAACGCCTGCACCCCGCCGAAACTCCTCATTCTAGCGGCTCCGTTTCGGATGACCAACTCCGGCGAGCGACGCCGGCGGCACCGCCGACTTGCGGCTTCCCGCGTTGCGGTTGGCGGGCGGCGGAGGGGAACATAAGCTTGTCCTGTGGACCTGGATGCCCTGTTTGAGAATCGGGCCGACGTTCCGGAGGACGCCGCCGCGGCTGCGAACCTGTTGCCGGGCGGCGGGGGAGTGTACGCGCTGACGGACGAGGCGGATCGGCTCATCCTGCTGGCCTGCGCGGAGAGTCTGCGGCGAGCGATCCTGTATCGGCTCGCGCCGCCGGAAGTATCGAAGAAAAGGGCGGACCTGCGCGCCGTGGTGCGCCGAGTACGGTGGCGCAGGACGTACTCGCCGTTTGAGACGGCGTACGAGTTCCACCGGATCTCCCGGACGCTGATGCCGAAGGAGTATCGCGACCTCGGCACGTTCGGGCCGGCGTGGTTTGTGGTCGCCGATGTTCAGGCGCGGCTGCCCCGCCTGACGACGACGCGGTATTTGCCTCCGCGAGAGGCGGGAGGATTGTCCGGAACCGCCTGCGGCGACGCGCCGCCGGGCGGTCGAACGCCGTCGCACGGCAGGGTCGAACTGGGCCCGCTTCCCACCCGGCAGTCGGCGGAGCGGCTCATCGAGATGCTCGAGGACGTGTTCGACCTGTGCCGCTACTATCATATCCTCGAACGCGCGCCGGACGGCCAGCCCTGCACCTATCACGACATGGGCCGCTGCCCGGCCCCGTGCAACGGAAGCATCCCGCTCGATCGGTATCGCGAGATGGTCGGCGCGGCGGTCGCGTTCGCGTGCGGCGGTTGGCGTGCCGACGTGTTGAAGTGGCGGGCGGACATGCGCGAACTCGCCCGGCGGCAGGAGTTCGAGGCGGCGAACCGGCTGAAGCGTCGATTGCAGCAGGCCGGGCTCCTCGATGGCGAACACTATCGCTTCGTTCGGCCGATCGAGCAGTTCAACTACCTGGTGATTCAGCGGGGCGCGGGCACGTCGCGCGTCCGGCCGTTCCTCGTGCGCGGAGGGTGGATCGAGCGTGGTGAGAGCGCGGCACGCAAGGAGCTCCCGACGGCGGCAGCCGCCTGGCTCGAGGCGATGAAGGCCGGCTCATCGCCGCCGCCCTCCGCCGATGCCGCGCTGCTCAGTGAGGGCATCTGGCTTGTGAGCCACTACCTGTTCAAGGGCGAGCGGGCGCCGGGGCTCTTTCTCGGCCCGGACGAGTGGCCCCATCTCGATCGGTGGCTTGCGCGGGTAGAGCCCGAAGTGTTGCGAAGGAAGACTGCAAGAGAGAAGACGGGCGACCAGGGGGATCCCGATTCGCAGTCGCCTTCCGAAGCGGACCGGCCGTCGGAGGAGAGTCATTGATGCCGGGTGGTCGGCCGATTCGCGTGATGATGGTGATCACGGACCTCGAAGTCGGCGGCACACCGCTGGATGTCCATCGCTTGGCCACGTCGTTGCCCCGCGATCGGTTTCGCGTGCTGGTGGCGTCGCTGGCCGATGCGGGGCCCGTCGGCGCGATGCTGCGGGACGCCGGGGTGCCGGTGAAGGCGTGCTGCGCCCGGGGGGTGGCGGACCTGGCGGCGATGCGCCGCCTGGTTCAGATCACCCGGCAATTTCGGCCGGACGTGGTGCATTCGTTCCTCTTTCATGCCAACATGGCAGCGCGTCTCGCCGGGCTGCTGGTGGGCAGGTCCCCGGGACGGCTCGTGTGCAGCATCCTGACCGTGGAAATCGAACGGCGGTGGCACTTGTGGGCCGAGGCGATGACGTGCCGACTCTGCCGGTGCGTCATCGGCAACTCGGCATCCGTCGTTGACCACCTGTTCCGGGCAGGGCATGTCCCCCGGTCCCGGCTTCGGTTGATCCCCGGCGGTCTCGATGTGGATTCCATTGCGGCGGCCCGGCCGGTCGCGAGGGCGGACCTCGGCGTTCCCGATGGCGTGCCGCTGGTGTTGTGGGTGGGCCGATTGGATCCGGTCAAGGGGCTGGACGAATTAATCGAAGCGACCGCGCTGCTCGTACGCCGCGGTCGTCCGCTGCGTGTGCTGTTGGCCGGCGTCGGCCGGTACGAGTCGACCGTCCGTGCGCTCATCGCGAAAACGCGCATGGGGCCGTTCGTGCGTTTGCTCGGCCGGCGCGACGACGTCGCTTCGCTCGTGGCGGCGGCGGACTGCTTCGTGTTCCCGTCTCGGTCGGAGGGTCTGCCCAACGCCCTGATCGAGGCTATGGCCGCCGGCAAGCCGATCGTCGCGACCGACGCGCCCGGCTGCCGCGATCTCATTCGCGACGGGGTTACGGGGCTGCTCGCGCCGGTGCGAAGTCCGGTGGGCCTGGCGAACGCGATCGATCGGCTGCTGGGCGACCCGGTGCTGGGATCGCGGCTCGGTCGGGCGGCACGGGAGTGGGCCCGCACCCATCATGCCTGGCGCCGAGTGTGCGGCCGGTGGGTCGAATTGTACGAGGAAGTCGCCGGCGAAATCGTGCGGGCGTAACTCGCCTTCCGCAGCGAGCGACCCGGGGCGGCGAGGGTGTTTGCTGAGCCGAGAGCCAGGCGCTGCCCCATCAGGATGGCTTCGGCCGGGGGCGATCGGGAACACTGCAATTCGGGCCGCAGTCGGCGCAGGGCGGGATCCATTTCCGCCCGTCCCGTTCGATCAGTTCGTCGGCCGCCGCGGGACCCCATGTGCCCTTCTCATACGGCTGCACATCACCCGGGGTCTCGGCCCAGATACGGAGGATCGGGTCACACAGGGCCCATGCCTGCTCGATCTCGTCGCTGCGGATGAAGAGCGAGGCGTCGCCGTTGATCGCATCGAGGAGAAGTCGCTCATACGCCTCGGGAATGGCCTGCTCCCCGAAGCTGGTGCGATAGAGGAACTCGAGGTTGCTGACGCGAAGCATCATGCCCTGATCGGGAACCTTGCTCTGGAAAGTCAGGCGGATGCCCTCGTCCGGCTGAATGCGGATGGTCAGCCGGTTGCAGATGAACGGCTGACCGGCGGGCAGCTCAAACATCATGTGCGGCGGACAGTGAAACTGGACGACGACCTCCGTGGCCCGACAGGGCAGGCACTTGCCGCTGCGAAGGTAGAACGGCACGCCGCGCCATCGCCAGTTGTCGATGTTCAGACGCAGGGCCGCGTACGTGGGCGTTGAGCTGTCGGCCGCGACGCCGGGCTCGCTGCGGTAGCCGTCGTACTGGCCGCGCACGGCGGACGAGGCCAGTTCGTCGGCGGTCGGCGGGCGGATGGCCTTGAGGACCCTGACCTTCTCGTCGCGAAGGATATCCGCCTCGAATCGCGCGGGCGGTTCCATCGCAATGACGGTCAGCAACTGAAGCAGGTGGTTCTGAAACATGTCGCGGAGGACGCCGGCGTTATCGTAGTAGCCGCCGCGCCGACCGACGCCGACCGTCTCGGCGACGGTGATCTGCACGTGGTCGACGAAGTTGCGGTTCCAGAGGGGCTCCCAGATGGTGTTGGCGAAGCGGAACGCGAGGATGTTCTGCACGGTCTCCTTGCCGAGGTAGTGGTCGATGCGGAAGACCTGCCGTTCATGAAAGACGGCGTGGACCTGGGCATTGAGCTGCCGGGCGGTGTCGAGGTCGTGACCGAAGGGCTTTTCGATGACGATCCGACGCGGGCCGCCGGATTCCTTCGCCATGCCGGCTTGGCCGATGTGGGCAACGGCCGGCGCGTAGAATTCGGGAGCGGTTGCCAGGTAGTACAGTCGGCCCGCGGGGCCGCCGGGCTGTTGTGCGATCGCGTTCAGGTGTTCGTCGAGCGTGCGGAAGTGGTCGGGATTCCCGATGTCGCCGCGGCAATAGGAAATGGCCGGCGCAAACCGGCGCCACGCCTCTTCGGGGCACTCGGCTCCGAGGAGACCCTTCGCCTGGCTATAAAGGTGTTCGCGAAACTGATCATCCGTCATGGCCGTGCGCGAAAAGCCGACGATTCGCGTTTCCGGCGTCAAGCGGCCCTTGCGCGACAGCATGAAGAGGGCGGGCACCAGCTTGCGGCTGGTCAGGTCGCCGGAGGCCCCGAAGACCACGACGGACATCGATTCAGGCATGGCCGCGAATTGTAGCCGTGAGGCGCCGCTGTGGCCACCGGGACCGCCCGCTTACCGATACCTTTCGACGCGGGACCCGCTGCCGAAGCGTCGTCTTGGACGCGATCGCCTTCGCCCGGCGGTACATGGAGCGTACTGGGTTTGGGTATACCCCGGCGTCACAGACAGCTACGACCGGCGGCGAAAAAACGAGAAAACCGAAAGGCGCAGCGGGGCCTCTGGCCGCAACCAGGAGATGCGCGTCTTGCTCGCCGGTTGCGCCGGACACATTGTCCCGACCTCGACGCGGGCAGCGGTCGTTCCGCCGGCCTCGCAAGGCGCTGCCTCGTGTTTTGGACTGCGGCGGCCTTGCCGCCGCTTTCCCTCAGGCGTGCCAAGCCGCGCTGGCGTGCGGCACACCGTTCCAGCCAACGCGGTGGCGTTGCCACCGCAGTCCACAGGTACCGACGGACAACGGATGGTGCGAAGCGGGTATCCGCACACACTCGGACGTGGGGATCGGCTTCGGAAAAGCTTGCCGGGAGAACAAGGAATCGGGGAACATCCGTGAAAACGGGCTGATGATCGAATGAGCTTACTACCGCATCACAAGCCTCCTTCCGATGCGCCCGGCGAATGTCTTTTTCCGCTTTCTCGGTTTTTCGCTTTCTCGCTTCCCTGTCGTTGCGTTACGCAACGACGGAGTATAATCAATTCAACATATGGCCGGTATTCGATCACAGATCCCCCCGGCGGCCGAGGACGACGCGCGGCGTCTTCAGTGCATGGAGATTGTGGGGGGCAACCAGCGAACTCGTGCGAGGCTCTCGTCGCCGGGTATGGATATCTGGCTGGAAAGTCGACCGTTTCAGGGCAGCGCGGGCGGCGACCTTCACTACTTCTCGATGTGCGGATCGGGCCGCGTGACCCGCCTGGCGGTGGCGGACGTATCGGGCCACGGTCCGGCGATCGACGCCACCGCCCGTTGGCTTCGCGGCCTGATGCGAAAGTACATCAACCTGCTGGACCAGACGCAGTTCGCCCGAGCCATCAACCGGGAGTTCACGCAGCGATTCGATGACGGGTCGTTTGCCACGGTGCTTCTTGCGACCTACTTCGCGCCGACCGATCACCTGATCGTCTGCAACGCCGGCCATCCGCGGCCGCTGTGGTACAGCCGGGTGCTGGGCGAATGGCAGCGGCTGGACCGCAACGTGCGAGACCCGGGGCCGTCGATCCGCGAGGCGCGCGGGACGTATCGCCTGGCGCGGGTGGCGAACCTGCCGCTGGGGATCATCCAGCCGACCGCGTACTACCAGTTCGCCGTCAAGCTCGCTCCCGGCGATATGGTGCTGCTGTTCACCGACGGTTTGACCGAGGCGCGGAACGCCGCCGGGGCCGTGCTCGGAGAGCCGGGGCTGCTGGATCTGGCGCGGGAGATCCCGCCGTCGGAGCCGTCGCGATTCGGCGCAGCGCTCCTCGATCGGATCGAGGCTTGGCGCGGGGGCACGGCGAGTCAGGACGATGAGACGCTGATCGTGCTGCATCACAACGCCTCCGAGTCTCCGCCGATGACGCTGGGCCAGGCGCTGCGGTCGCTGGCGAAGATGCTGGGCCTGCGGCGAGTGTGAGCCGGGAGCACCGCGGAAACAACGAACACGGCATGATGATCGGCGAAGACGTACGCGACCCGAACGGTTTCGGACCGAGGAACACATCAGGTGGAATCGAGCGGCCGATTGGGGTCGAGGTGGCCCGACGGATCGCGAGGGACTACTATTTCCCGGCGTGGCGTGCCGCTCCGCCGGGAAAGCAGAAGACTGAACCAGGCGAGACAGAGACTTCGGCGCGGGTGAGGCTGCGTTTCAAAGCCGATCGGGGCGACGGTCAAGGAAGGCGGATCGTATGCGAGTGTTGTTCATCTATCCGAATCTGAACGCCGAGGAGGGATTCAACCACGGCGTGGCGGATTTGAGCGGGTGTCTCAAGGCCCGGGGGCACGAGACGGGGTTGATCAACATCAACGAGGCCCTGTACGCCGTACCGTCGGATGAGGAGATCGTCGAGCGTGTGCGGGCATGGCGGCCCGGGTTCGTGGCGTTCTCGGTGATGACGCAGCAGTATCGATACGCCCTGCGGCTCGGGCGGGCGATCAAGGCGGCCCTGCCCGACGTGCCGATCGGGATCGGCGGCGTCCATGCGATCATGTGTACGCAGGAGATCATCAACGACGGCTTCTGGGATTTCATCGGCGTGGGGGAGTGTGATGAGGCGTTTCCGGAGCTGATCGACAGGCTCGAGTCCGGCGATGCACGCTATTGGGAGGTGAAGAACTTCTGCATTCGGCTCCCCGACGGCACGTACAAGCGGAACCCGCTCGGGCCGTACCCGAACCTCGACGCGCTGCCGCCGAAGGACTACGAGGTGTTCGACCTGCCGCACATGCTCGGTCGCAAGAACGGCTGGCAGAGCATCCTGACGAGCCGGGGGTGCCCGTACCGGTGCACGTACTGCTTCAACCACGAGGTGACGGATCGGTACCTGGAGGACGGGGGTCATTCGCGTCGAAGCTATCTGCGGCACTACAGCGCCGAGCGCATCATCCGCGAGATCCGGGAGCTGAAGGAGCGCCACCCCTACATCGAGACGATCATCTTCGATGACGACCTCTTCACGCTGAACAAGGAATACTGCATCGACTTCTGCCGGCGGTACACGGATTCGGGCGTGGGGATCCCCTTCGTGCTGAACGCGCACGTACAGACGTTCAGCGAACCGGTGGCGAAGGCGCTGGCCGAGTCGCCGTGCATGATCGTCAAGTTCGGCGTGGAGTCGGGCAGCCAC
Source organism: uncultured Planctomycetales bacterium (assembly GCA_964617025.1). GTDB lineage: Bacteria > Planctomycetota > Phycisphaerae > UBA1845 > PWPN01 > CAZMVY01. The sequence continues at coordinate 52,750 of CAZTVU010000003.1, forward strand.
GAGCTCCGCAAGAAGGTGCTCGAACGGCACATGAGCAACCAGGCGATCATCGACGCCTTCGACCTGTGCCGGGCGTACGGGCTGCACACGTCGGCGTTCCTGATGTTCGGCCTGCCGTACGAGACGCGGGCGATGATGGAGGAGACGATCGACCTGATGGCCCGCATCCGGCCGGGGCGGATGCGCTGGGCGATCTTCTTCCCGTTCCCGGGCACCAAGAGCTACACGATCTGCAAGTTGGGAGACCTGATCGACTACCGCAAGATGGACGCGATGGACAACTACTTCTGCGCCTCGTGCCTGAAGTTCGACGAGGCGACGGACCTGTTCATCCGCAAGCTCCAGCGCGTGTTTCACTGGCACGTCAACGCGCGCGCGGGGTTCCCGCTTTCGCCGGAGTACGCGGCGCTGGCCGACGAGGTCGAGCGGATGAGCGCCGAGGAGTGGTACGCGGCGAGCGACGGGATCCTGGAGCGCGACCGGCGGATCAGCAATGAGCACCTCGCGCGGGTGAACGGCAACCCGGCGGCGATCAAGCATTATTCGATCCGCTACACGGAGGTGATGGCGGTGGACAGCGACTTCATCCTCGCGGAGAAGGGGCACTACAAGGACCTCGCGGCGCGGCGGTGGAAGGCGTTTCGCGAGACGATCGCGGAGTCGCGGGCCGCCGCGGCGGCGCTGCGGAAGGACGGCAGGGACGGCGGCACGCGGGCCGTTCTGAACAGCGCCTGCGGCAGCGTCGACCTGCCGGACCTGCACATCCTCCAGAGCGAGAGCGAGGCCGGCGAGTGGCGGAGCATACCGGTGAAGTGAGGGGGCGTAAGCGCGGGCGGCGCGAGTCCTCTCCGAGGCGGCGTCTGCCAGAGACGGGAACACGCGAACCGGAAGAAGCGACAAAGGCCGCGGCGCCAGTCGCGGCCTTTGTCTTGGGGTCAGATTCCGTTTGTCCCGCCTTCGTCGAGGCGCCTCACGCCCGGCGACGGCGAAGCAGGCCCAGAGCGCCGAGGGCCAGCAGGGCCATCGTGGCCGGCTCGGGCACGAACTTCACGTTGTCGATCTGTGTCTGCGTCCAGGACGTGGCATCGGGCACCACGGCGCCGATCTGGAGCACCTGATAGAACCTCTTGGCCGTATCCGGGTGGACATCGTACTGCGCAAACTCATACCAGCCCGGACCGTCATGCACGGCGCTGTCCCAAGGCGTATACACGGCGGCTGTGAATTTGCCGCTGCCCTGCCAGTTGTAGACCAGTTGGACCGTAACCCACTTGTCCCACATGTTCTCCTTGGCCACGCCGGCTTCCTCCATCAGCCAGCTCCGCTCGCGATTGGTGTTGTCCCAAGCCTTATCCTTGACCCGCACGCCGTCGGGGTTGCCCCGGCCGCCGGCACCAATCCACTTGCCATCGAGCGTGGAGATCGCCCCAACGCCGGTCCCCTGGATGCCGTTGCCCGGCAGATACGGGTTGATGTTCAGGGGCATGAGGTTCGGGACATACAGGTCCGCCTGCAGCACCCACGAATCGTAGGCCGTAGGCAGCGTATACTGCCACCTGGTTCCGTCGGGGCTATACAGATTGGCGGCACCGGCACCGGAAACACCGCCGTCGGGAAGCACGGGCCCGCTCGGATCGACCCCCGGATCAACCCAGTAGCCGCTGCCCGCCGCCTTCGTCCAGCCTTGCGTGCCGTTGCTGAAGTCCCATGTCTGGAGCCACGGCCCCGTATACGGCGCCGCGACGGCGACCGACGCAGCCGCCAGAACTGCCACGATACTGAGTGTTCTCATCATACTTTTCCTCCTCACTTGTGAAAAAGAACCAACTTGAACACCAAACCCGCGACTCGGTTCGCCGAGTCTTGAATCCGATCTCATCACGATCCAGCAATGCGTGCTGGAACGCTCATCAGCCTGCCATCTGCCGACGCTCAGCGAATCCTCGCCGGCATCAACGCCGATGCGCTGGGTCGACCCCCGGCAGCTTCCCCGTTGCCGCTATGTCCCGGATTAGGCCCCACGAAGCGAAGTGGGCTAATCCTCCTCCGCGAGGGTCCGTCTGCGGACCCTAAAACGTTTCAATGGATTCTACCACCGGTCGGCATCGCATGTCAACCCCTTGTCATGGATTTTTTGCTGTTTGCCGAAGCTGCGAGGAATGACCCGTTCGCAGGATCAATGCGAAGCGTCTTCTGCCGCGGGCATTCGCCAATGCGCTTTTTATCAGACCCGATTCGTCCGCTTTCGTGCGCAATAGCGATGCCCGCGATCATCAAACGGCCATTGCGTTCGAGCGGTCAAATCCCTTGCCGACGCTGTTGCATGATCGTGTAGCGTTTCTCGGGCCGCTCGAAAGCGGCGTGCCATGCCCCCCGTACCGAGAGGGACAGCCGGTCTATGGCCTGCTGTTTTCCAGCGTCAGGTTGTCCAAATACCATTCGGCCCTGGTGGTGCCGTTGCTCACGAAACCCAGCCATTCGAGCGTTCTGAACTCCGGGTGACCGTGAGGCAACTTGTCGAAGCGCCTGGGTTCGCCGCCCGCTACGGTGACGACGAGGGTCCAGCCCCCAGCGGCCTTGTCGCCGAGTGCCGCCGACATTTCGACATGGACCCATCGGTCCGACGGGACGTCGACCAGGGGCTTTCCCGAGGCGTGGAGCTTTCCCTCGCGGAGGATCACGTTCGGGCCGACGCGATAGGGGTTCGCGCCGTCGCGCCATTCGCAATAGACGACGGAGGCCGCGTCAACGCGGATGTCGAATGAGCAACGCGTGACGCCGGCGGAATGGCCGGGGCTGTAGAAGAAGTGCGGGTTGAACTCATGCGTGAGGCCCGGCACATCGACGACCTTCAGGCATCGCCGGCCGGCGGCAGGGGAGGTCTCGACGACGGCGATCGAATCGCCCTTGTTCTCGACGCTGAGATGGGCGAACGCCGGTTTCATTCCGGCGGAAATGGCCTCAAACGTCTCGCGAATCGTCAGCGGTTCTGGCGGCGGGGCGGGCGGGGCGAACTGGACGGCGGGGTATTTCACCGAGCCGGCGAGGCGGATCCACTCTTCGCGGCCATAGACGCCGGCCTTCGTGAAATCGAACGGTTTGAAGCCGATCTTGGCCGCGGGCGAGTCGGGTTCCAGTCGGAAGTCGCGGGCGGCGGCATCGACGAACAGCGGATCGGCAACGAGCGAGCCGGGGTCCTTACCCAACTTCTGCCAGTCGGAGAGGCTGACGCCGAGGAATGTGACGCCGCGGCCGGAGGCGTCCCAATAGAGGTTGTTTCGCGAAAGGTAGTTGTCGTCCTTCCAGTTGCTGGTGTAGAGCGTGCCCTGGTTCCAGTAGACGATGTTGCGTTCGAAGGTGAACGAGCGGTGTGGCTCGATGCGGCTCCGCTGAAGCTGCCCCTCCATGCTGAAGGCGAAGATGTTATTGCGAATCACGTTCTCGCGACCGTAGTGCTGGTGGTAGCCGCCGGTCTTTGTGTTGTAGACGAGGTTGTTTTCCAGAACGATGTACGAGCTTCCCTCGTCGTTGTATAGCCCCCAGCCGCCGTAGCCATACGAGTAGATATCGTGGCACACGTTGTGGCTTACCGTCGTGCCGGGCGAGATGCCGAGCGTGTAGACCGCCCCCATGTCGCTGAGCACGCCCCAGCCGATGTGGTGGATGTGGTTGAGGTCGATCGTGTTATGGTTGGCGAGGCTGTCGCCGTAGCCCCAGCTCCAGCCGACCGAAACGCCGGTGTACCGGAAGTCGGCGATCTCGTTGTGCGTGACGCGGTTGTCGCCGCTCTGCCCGATCCAGACGCCGACGGCGCTGGGGAAGACGTGGCCGCCGTCGCGAAGGATGTTGTTGTCCACGAGGATGCCGCCGGTTCTCTGCGGGCCGTCGGGCCGGATGGTCGGTTCGCCGATCCGCACGCCCCCGGCGCCGAGGTCATGCAGGTAGCATCGAACGATGCGGCAGTCGCGGCAGCCCTGGCGGAACCAGAAGCCGTATGTGCCGATGTGCGCGACCTCGCAGCCTTCGATCGCGATGTGCCGGGCGCCGTCGGCCTGGATGACGGCGGCGATGCTGACGGCGGCCTGCGGATCGGAGTGGCCCTCCTTGGGGAAACGGTACCCGCTATACCGGAATCGCAACCCGCGCAGAGTGACGTTTTCCACGAATTCGCCCTTGGCCGGGTTGCCGGCGAAGCGGACGAACTCGTCTACGACCGGGGCGACGACCTCGGCCTTCGTCATGTCCTCATCAGGCAGGGGGATATAGGCCAGCGTGCCGTCGCGTCCGAGGAACCACTCGCCGGGGGCGTCGAGGGCCTCGGCGAGGTCCTCGATGTGGTAGCGCTGGCTGGGCCCCCAGTTCCACAGGGGCCAGTTGGTGGGGCCGTTCATGATGAGCGTGCGGGTGGCGGGGTCGAAGGATGCGATGCGCCGCTGCGCGACCTGCCACGACTCGTACACGACCAGCAGGGCATCCGCCAGCCCCGGCCACGGCTGGATATCGCCGGGGCGCGTGACAAACGCGCGCCGCGACAGGTCGACCTCCTTTCCGGTCAGCGGGTCGATGCCGTAGGGGACGATCTGGGCCATGTAGTAGTAAAACTTGTTCGGGCTGCGGGCGCGGACGGCGCGGCGGCCGTTGACATACAGTTGCTCGAAGCGATCCGGGCCCGCCGGGGCGGTCCAGACGCCGCCGTCGCCCCGACGAAAGCCGGTGATGACGCGGCCGCCGGAAAACGTGGGTACGGCGTCGGGCGCGGCCTCGTAGATCACCGGGCAGAAGGTGGTCCCGCTGTCCTGCGGCTCGAGGACCAGGGGGGCGGCGATCGTGTACGTGCCGCCCGCCACCTGCACACGAATCGGCTCCTTTAGCGGTCCGGCGGCCTTGAGCTTGCGGACGGCGTCGCGGGCGCCGACGAGCGAGGCGAGCGGGCCGTCCGTGCGGTCTGTGTTTGCCGCCGGGATCGTGCCCGACCACGAATCGTTGCCGTCGGGCGCGACGTGGAGCGTGACGCCGAAGGCGGTGGTAGCCCCGGCGGCCAGCGTGAGGAGGATTACGACGTTACGTCTGATCGATCGAGTCTTATGCACTGCTTGGCCTTTCTGCGTATGGTCTTCGTCTGAGACTACAAACATCGCCGGCGTCGCGCCGGTACCCGTTGTGCGACTCAGCGGCAAGGCACAGTCTGCGTCGTTATCGACCGACGCGCCCATGCCGGTGCAACCGAGGGGAGTCTATCACAGGGGCGCGGCCGGTTCCAAGATGCCGGAGTGGCCGGGCCGGATGCGGCCGAGTGGCGCGCCATCGGCGGAGCGTTGTCCTCGTCATGATGCCTCGGGTTGCGTGAGGGCGGGGTCCGAGCGGCGGGATGCACGCAGCCTGTCAATCGCGCGTGGGGCGGGTCGGCATCTTCCGCGCAAGGCTCCGAACGCCGAGCGGATCCTCGGGAAAGGGCTCTCTACTTGCTGTCGTGAACTTCCGCGTTGACCGGCGTCGCCACGCGGAAGAGCGAGTCGGGCAGACCGCCAGGAGGGTCGATTCTCGACCTGTCGATGTCGACCTTGAACGTGATCTGTTCAGCGAGTTCGCCGGTCTTGCGGTCGTATTCCGTACGGGTTCCTTCCACGGGGTACAGGATGTCGCCCGGGAAGCGATGCCATTTCACATCGGTCACCTGGAGCATCATCGCGTCCTCCGCACCTACACAGACCTTGAACGAGTAAACGGCGTAGGGCTTCTCGGCGTCGACGAGATACACGTGCTTCATGTCGGGGTGATTGTCGAGTTGGAAATGGAGCGTAATCTCCAACTTGCCCTGCCCCTTCGGCCGCGCGGTCACCCGTCTAACCGTAGGGTCTCGATGCTCAAGCAGGTTTCCACAGAGCGCATCGATTCCAAGGAGGTTCGTGGGTTGCCAGCGTCCGCGCGCTTCGTCTCTGCCCTTGGCACGAACAACGTGGTTCCCCTGTCTCCGAGTGGTATCGCGGCCGTCAAACGCGCACTCCCAGTCACTGTCGACGACCCGGCCTTCCCCGCCTTCTCCCGCCAACGCCTGGCCGCTTGATGAATAGAACCTCTTGGCCCCGGTTCGCGCCACACGGGCGTGTTCCTTGATGGCGACCGGCTCGCGCATCGCCCTGTACACTGGGTGCCCTCGTACTCCGGCTGGCGTGATAACCGAGTCCAATGAGTAGTGAACGTCGCAGGTGGACACCCGTGCCCACCAAGCGGCCAAAGCCTTGGTGACCGCCTCCACGCGGGCATGGTCGCCTTCGGGGATGTCGACACTGCCCGGCGCGAGGATACACAAGAGCACAATGGCGCTCATGACATGCCTGCCTTTCGGTGATTACGGGCAGTCCGGCCCGCTCCTCGGTACACGGGTCGGAATCCGACATGCAGGTCCCACGTGAACGATGCAGTCGACCGGCAAACAGGTGTACAAAGGAAGTGCCGACCTGTACACAGCCATGCAGTACAGCGGGTTTTCGTTTTGATAGGTTTCGACGCAAGTTGGATGGGGCTGGGAGGGCCATTGTATCGTCTTGCATTCCCACCAGTCCCACACTACTTGTGTGTCCAGCCAACAAAGCGCCGGAGGCGGGTCGCCTATGTGCCGACAGGCCGTGGACGAATACCCACAACAATCCGACGTCTGGTACCCGCAATCCTTCCAATCTCCGCCTGATAAGGCTGTGGCGAGCGCTCCGACTCCCATCGCGCACCGAAGAGATGCAATCGTGAGTCGCACGGCATGCCTCCTCGCGTTACTCGCGCAAAGCGCGGGCGGTCCGTGCCATCGCATCTTGGTCGTCTGGAGATGGGACGGTCAGGGTCGTGAGCTTCGCCAGTTCCTCCTGAGCTCGCCGCGATGCATCATCGCGAAGGCGTAAGAACTTCAGCCCCGCGACGAAGGGCGCAGCGTCCAAGAACCGGGTGAGTGGTTTTCGGTTTACGCCGCTGAAATTGCTTTGGACGACGTCGACGAAAGTACCGTCCCTGACCACAACGAGCATGTGGTCGCAATCGAGCCAAGGTGTACCGCCCGGCGGCTGGAAGCGCCGGATGGCAAGGACGATGTCACCGGTCCGCAGCTTCACGATCACATCCGGGATGGCCTTCGCCTCGATGTAGGTCTCGGTAGTGACCACCCTGTCCGGTACCGCGGCGACTTTCGCTGCCTTGGCCGCCGCCTTCGCACGCCCCTTGTCGGTGTCGTCCTCACCGAAGGCAAGCCGGGCGTAGAACTGCTTCGGGTTCGCGACGTGGGTGAAGGTACTGACGGGTCCTAGCTCGTTCGTGATGTCAACCAGCAGCCAGGCGTTGTTCGGGACCCACTGAACCAATGTGAAGAAGTTGCGTTCAAGGAAGTCCTGGCGCCCGTCTTTGTGCCGCAACCGTTCGCAAAGCCTGTAGTACGCATCCCAACTGGCGGCCAAGCTGAGGGCGATGGTGCGCTCTACAAAAGTCACGCAATCCGACTCGGCTAAGTCCCAGCGAGCAGCTCCCAGTCGGAATCGTTGCTGCATCGCCTTGTCTGCGTACGCCCCAACGCTGCTGCTTGGTGAAGCATCGGGAACGACTATCGCCCGCAATCGCAAGAAATCCGCCAGATCCACATTGCTAAACGTTTGTAGTGGTCTCCCTTCAAGCTCGGTGTACCGGGCCTGGTCGGTTGGCGTCAGCGGGGGCGCGGCGGTGGCCACTTCCGCAATCGGCGTTGTTATCACGGTGAGAGCCAACAGGCGCGGTAGGTGTAGGCGCACCGCGCATCCTCCGGAGGCACCCCCCTCGACAGGAGCCATTGCCCAGAGGGTTACTTTTGCCTCGCACGCCTGTGTCGGCTTGCGGAACACAGCAATTCCGGCGCAGGTGCAAAAAAAAAGGTCGAAAGGTCGAACCTCTCGACGCAAAAACAAGCATCGTAATGCTTGTAATGTACAACAAGAACACGGCTCTGTCAAGTCACAACACAGACGGAAATAAACTTGTTTTTCTTTGGGGCTTTTTTTGACGGTCTGGTCCATCGTAAGCTATAGCATAGCGGACGCGGCGGCCGGCGCGGGAGTTCACGCAGCGGATGGGTCCGCCTGCCGCTCGGGTAGCTTTGCCCACCATCCCCCGGGCGGCGAACCGTTACACACTCTCTTTATCGGGCGGAAGCTCATTTGGGCGTGCTGGTCTAGCGAACGATCCCTTCCATCTAATCGCGCATGCGCTCACACGAGCGCGTGCGTCCGAGCGGCGTCCGGAGACGCAACCGAAATGTCGACGGCCCCTGTCTCAACGAGCCCCGCCCTGGATCCATGCGACGACCTGATCCGTGCCGGCTGGCTCCTTGAGGAGCTTCGCGTTGTCGCCGGCGGCCTTGAGCCACGGGGCGAAGTCGGCCTGGCGGTCGCCGGTATTGTGGAACAGCAGCGGGGCGGGCGGAATCGCGGCGATTGCCGCCGGCAGGCCGCCGATGCGGAGGAGACCGGGCACAAACAGGTCCTTTAGGTACGAGCCCTCGCCCAACGGGTCGAACCGGTTGGCGTCTATGACGACGCGGATGCGCTGTCGTCCAACCGGTGGGGGGCTCATCACCGTTGCCGCCAGGGCGCACCAGGGGCCGGCCTGCTCGATCCCGACGAGGTTCAGGGCCCCGGACCCGCGCGCCGAGGACAGGCACCACGTGATGGCCGTGACCGTGTCGCATACGCGCTCGGCGGCATCGGTCCGGTTGAACGTCGTGAAGAACCGCGTGCTGCCGCGCGGCTGTCTGGGATCCTGCTCGCCCGTCGATTCGCCGATGCCGAAGGCGTCGATGGTGACGACACGGTGGCCGGCCTTCAGCAGTGCAGCGGCGAGGTCGCCGGGGCCTTCGTCGGCGGCCGCCAGGGCGGCCTTGCCCCTGCCGTGGACCAGCAGCGTTGTCGCGCGGTCGGGCGCATCCCCCGTCGGCTGCCAGACGATCACCGGGACGCGGGTCTTTCGTCTTAGGTCGGTGAGGACGGCTTTCGTGGTCTTCACGCCGTCGCCCTCCCGTGTGCCGGCGGCGTCGAAGCGAACGGCGTCGGGTGCGGGAGGCGTGCACCCGGTTGCAAGGCGGACGGCCTCGGCGACAAGCCCCGCCGACGATGTTGCGGGGGCCGCATCGCCCGGCATAAGCTCATGCCACCGCCCGCGGGCTATGCCGATACGCCATTCGAGGAGCGTCTCGATAGTCGGGACGGCGTACACCGGCAGGGGTCGGTCGGCGAACACGAGCAGGTCCGCGTCCTTTTCCTTCGGGTAGGGGGGCTCGGTAAACGCGTCCATGTCGTCGCGGCCGAGCAGCCACTTGCCGAACCAGCGGTAAACGGCTTCGCGGCTGGCCTTGTTGTAGTTGTGCGGGGCATCAATCTGCACGTTGCTCACCCTGTCGGCGGCGTCGTAGAGCCTGTAAATGTCGCGGATGGCGGGGAACTCGACCTTGGGCGTGAGCTTGGTCCAGTCGCCGGTGGCGCTCACCATGATCATCGGCCGCGGGGCCATCATCGCGCCGATTTCCATGTTGTTCGTATCGAGCCGCAGGCAGGGGGCATTCTCGCAGACGCAGCCGCCCTGCATCGTGCTGGAGATCATGTTGACGGGGGCGGAGACCTTGACGCGGTCGTCGACGGCGCAGAGCAGGAACGTCTGCGTCCCGCCGCCGGAGGCTCCCGTGCAGCCGATCCGCTCGGCGTCGACTTCCGGCAGCGAGCAGAGAAAGTCGACCACCCGGATGCTGTTCCAGAGCTGAAGGCCGAGGATATTGAACCCCCACAGGGCCGCTCGCTCGGGGTTGAAGTTATGCGGTCGGATCTGTCTGCCGCTGTCGTTGTAGCCGACCATGTCGTACGAGAAGACCACGCAGCCCAGCCGCGCGAGCGTGATGCAGCGGGCCGGGACGGAGCCGAGCTCCTCCTCGGCGAGGCGGCCCTTGCCCCAGTGGCCGTGTGGGCAGGCGACGCCGGGGTGCCTGCCGCCGGTCGTCGGGCGGTAGAGATTGCCCGTGACAAGGAAGCCGGGGTAGCTCTCGAAGTAGACCTTCTCGACCGTGTAGCCGTCGCGATCGAGCCGGCCGAAGATCTGCGGGTTCATCGGGGTCTTTTCCGGCATAGGCAGCAGGCCGGCGGCCCAGAGGATCTGTTGGCGAAGGTGCTCCCGGCGGGCCTGCCACTCGGCGAGCGTGCCATAGGCTCGCGGCGCGAAGACGGTATCCGTGTGCGGCAGGTCGTGCCAGCGTGGGTCCGAGGCGCCGGCCGCGCGCTCGGCGGCGGCGCGGGACGAGGTCACGAGGAGGGCGATTGCCGCAAGGAATGCGGCGGATCGGTGGGGAGTGACGAGTCGCATAGGGCACCTCCGCGTGGTATCGTGCGCGGAAGCCCCCGGCAAGTCCAGCACGGCCCTGCCGGAATTTGCACGGTCGGCGCCCCGCCGGCACGATAGGACCGTGTCGGGTGCGTGTGGCAGGGGGCCGGTTGCTCGGGAGGTACTCCAGATGGCTGGGAACTCGGTCGGTCGCGTAGGGCGGGCGGTGGTGCTTCTGGCGGCGACGGTGGCTACCGGTTGTGCATCCAGCGACGGCAGGCATGCGGCGGGAATCGGGGCGGACGCGCCGCCTTGCCCGCTCGCCTGCCGCCTCGCCAGTTACGGAAAGTATCAGGACGCCGCCTGGGGGCATCTGGCGTCGCTGGGTGTTCATTACGTCTTCATGGACGTCCCGCCGCCGGATCGGGTGGACGTGGTGCGCAAGCGTCTGGCGGACCATGACCTGGCGGCCCTGGTGCTGCGGGGACAGGCGGACTTCACGCGGCCGTCGCCGGAGGAGGAACTGGCCGGTCAGTTGGCGGTGGCGCAGCGGATGGGCGTGCGCTACATGTTTCTGTCCGTGAAGGGCAAGTGGCCCGACAAGGGCGTCGTGTACGAGCGGTTGCGGCGGTGCGGCGATGTGGCGGCGCGGCACGGCGTGACGCTCGCCCTGGAGACGCACCCGGAGCTGGGCACGAACGGCGACGTCCAGCTGGCGACCATGAGGGGCGTCAATCATCCAAATGTGCGGGTGAACTTCGATACGGGCAATATCACGTTCTACAACACCGGTACGGACGCCGTTCGCGAGCTGAAGAAGATCGTCGACTACGTGGTGACGGTGGAGCTCAAGGATCATGACGGCCGGCGGGAGAGCTGGAACTTCCCCGCGCTGGGCAAGGGGGTCGTCGACTTTCCCGGCGTGCTGAAGATCCTGCGATCGCACGGGTATAGCGGCCCCCTGACGATGGAGCTGGAGGGCACGCAGGGCGTCGAGAGGGACGAGCAACAGACGAAGGACTACATCGCCCAGTCGGTGGCGTACGTGCGCTCGCTGGGCACGTTCCGGTGAGGGGCACCCCGAAGATGCGCATACGGAGCGGCGGATGTGCGGCTCGGCGGGGCCGGGCGGCCACGGGTGGGGCGGGCGATTTGCACGCAGTGTATTTCGGATGGATCGGGGCGGTGCTGCTTCTATGTGGTTCGATCCATGCCGCATCGCCGACAACGGCGCCGGTGCGGTGGCAGGTGGCGGTCTTCGATGCCGACATCACGATCCCGCTGGGCCATGCGTGCATGGGCGGCGGCGTTGCCGATGCGAAGGAGATCGTCGACCCGCTGTTCGCGCGGGGGTTTGTGCTGCTGGGGGCGGACAGGCCGATCGTGGTCGTCGCCCTCGACTGGTGTCAGTGCAACAACGACTCGTACGACCGCTGGCGGGAGGCCCTCGCCGAGGCCGCGGGCACGTCGCCCTCGCGGGTGATGCTGGCGACCGTCCACCAGCACGATGCGCCGATCTGCGATCTGACCGCCCAGAAGCTGCTGACCGAGCAGGGGCTCGTGGGCTACAACTGCGACCCCGAGTTCCACGAGAAGGCGGTGCGACGGACGGCCGCCGCCCTCAAGCGGGCGCTCGCAACCCCGCGGCCGGTGACGCATTACGGTATCGGCCAGGCGAAGGTCGACCGGATCGCCTCGAACCGCCGGGTGGTCGCGCCCGACGGACGGGTGACGTGGGCTCGCGGCAGCGCGTCGGGCGACATCTACGGTGCTCCGGAAGGCGAGATCGATCCGTGGCTCAAGACGATCAGCCTGTGGGACGGCGAACGGCCGGTCGTCGCCTGGAGCTGCTACGCCGTCCACCCGATGAGCTACTACGGCCGCGGCGGGGTGTCGGCCGACTTCCCCGGCATGGCCCGCGCGCGGCGGCAGAAGGACGATCCTACGTGCTTCCAGGTTTATTTCACCGGCTGTGCGGGCGATACGACGGCCGGCAAGTACAACAACGGCGACCCGGCGAACCGGCCGGTCCTGGCCGAGCGGCTCTATCGGGGCATGGTTGATGCGTGGAAGGCGACACGGCGACTGCCACTGTCGCGCGTCGAGCTGCGTGTGGCGGAGCTTCGGCTGCCGCCGAGGGCGACCGGAGCGTTCACCATCGACGCCATGCGGCGGACGCTGGCGGATTCGGGGGCTACGCGCTGGCAGCGGATTTCCGCGGCGCTGGGGCTGAGCTGGCGGGCGCGTGTGGATGCGGGCCGGCCGATCGAGGTGCCGTGCCTGGACCTCGGCGGCGGTGGGGCGCAGTTTCTCATCATGCCCGCGGAGTCGTTCGTGGGGTATCAGCTCGCGGCGCAGCGCCTCCGGCCCGACTCATTCGTGATGGTGGCGGGCTTCGGCGACGGGGCGCCCGGCTACATCCCGACGGACGCGTGCTGGACCGACGGGTACGCGGATGAGTACTGCTGGGTCGCGCCGATGACGGAGCGGGTCATGACGGAGGCGATGGCGCGGGCGCTCGGCGTCGCGGTTGGTCGGTCGCGCGCGGTGACGGGTCCGTGATGTGGTGCTTGGGGATGAAGGGTGCCGTGCCGCCGTCGCGTTTCGGCCGGCCGTTGCGCGAGTAACTCATCGCTGCCTTTGGCCGCAATCCAAAGATGACCGGGCCTGGTGCGTCGGTTGCGTTGGAAGACTTCGTCCCGACCTCGACCCGGGCAGCAGTCGTTCCGTCGGTCTCGCAGGGCGCAGCCCGCGCATTTCGGACTGCGGCGGCCTTGCCGCCGCTCTCCCTGAGGCGCGACATGACGCCCCGGCGTGCGGCAGATCGTCCAAGCCAAAACGGTGGCGTTGCCACCGCAGTCCACAGGCGCCGACGGAGGATGGATGGCGAGAAGAGGATATCTACAAAGGCCCGGACGCGACCGGATCGTCCAGCGCAAAGCTTGTCGAGAGAACAAGAAAGCGTGGGATATCATCGAAAGAGACCAAGCAGGATGGGCGCTCCGGCGGCCGCCGATGGTTGCGGACAACGTCGGGGCGGCATGCTATGATATGGCCCGGCAAGGGGCGCACGGCATGATCGCCGCGAAGGAGACGCTATCGGATGGCACACGAACCGGTGACACACGCACCGAAGGACATTGACCCGGCCGAGACGGCGGAATGGGTGGGGGCGTTGGAGGACCTGTACGCCCGGGCGGGCGCGGAGCGGGTGCGATATCTGCTGACGCTGCTCCAGCAAAAGGCGTACCTGCGGGGCGTGACGATGCCGTTCACGGCCAACACGCCCTACATCAACACCATTCCGGCGGATCAGCAGCCCCGCTTCCCCGGCAGCCGCGAGATCGAGCGGCGGATCAAGAGCATCATTCGCTGGAATGCGATGGCGATGGTCGTGCGAGCCAATCGCGAGGCGTCGGGCATCGGCGGGCACATCTCGACGTACGCGTCCGTGGCGACGTTGTTCGAGGTGGGGTTCAACCACTTCTTCCGCGGCAAGAGCGACACGTCCTCGGGCGATCAGATTTACTTCCAGGGGCACGCCGCGCCGGGCGTCTACGCGCGGGCGTTCCTGGAAGGCCGGATCAGCGCGGAGGAGCTCAAGAACTTCCGCCGCCAGCTCGCCCCGGGCGGCGGGCTCGCCTCGTACCCGCATCCGTGGCTGATGCCGTCGTTCTGGGAGTTCCCGACGGTGTCGATGGGGCTCGGGCCGATCATGGCAATCTACCAGGCGCGGTTCAACCGGTACCTGGAGGACCGGGGGCTGAAGGACACCTCCGGGTCGCACGTGTGGGCATTCCTGGGCGACGGCGAGTGCGACGAGCCGGAGACGCTGGGCGCCATCACGCTCGCCGCGCGCGAGAAGCTGGACAACCTGATCTTCGTCATCAACTGCAACCTCCAGCGGCTTGACGGTCCCGTGCGCGGCAACGGCAAGATCATCCAGGAGCTGGAGGCCGCCTTCCGCGGGGCCGGGTGGAATGTCATCAAGGTGATCTGGGGATCCGACTGGGACCCGCTGCTGGAGCGCGACGCCGACGGCGTGCTCGTGGCCCGCATGAACGAGGTGGTCGACGGGCAATACCAGAAATACACGGTGGAGTCGGGCGCGTATATCCGTGAGCACTTCTTCGGCAAGACTCCGGAGCTGCGACGGATGGTCGAGCACCTGACGGACGAACAGCTCCGGAAGATGCGTCGGGGCGGGCATGACCCGGAAAAGGTCTACGCCGCCTACAAGGCGGCCGTCGAGCACGAGGGGGCGCCGACCGTCATCCTGGCCAAGACGATCAAGGGCTACGGCCTCGGCGAGGCGGGCGAGGGGCGGAACGTCACGCACCAGCAGAAAAAGCTGAACGAAGAGGAGCTCCGCGAGTTCCGCACACGGTTCGGCATCCCGATTCCCGATGAGGCGATCCAGGAGACGCCCTTCTACCGCCCGCCCGACAGCAGCCCGGAGATGCGGTACCTCTTCGAGCGGCGCAAGGCGCTGGGCGGGTATGTTCCGGCTCGCCCGCTGGTGCCGATGCCGATCAAGGCGCCGCCGTTGTCGGTCTTCTCGGAGTTTCTCGAGGGCAGCGCCGGCCGCGAGGCGTCGACCACAATGGCGTTTGTGCGGATGTTCGGCCGACTGCTGCGCGACCCGACGATCGGCCGGCTGATCGTCCCCATCGTGCCCGACGAGGCTCGCACATTCGGCATGGAGGCGCTGTTCCGACAGTGCGGGATCTACTCGCACGTGGGCCAGCTCTACGAACCCGTCGACAAGGAGACGGTGCTCTACTACCGCGAGGCCAAGGACGGTCAGATTCTTGAGGAGGGTATCAACGAGGCCGGAGCCATGTCGTCGTTCATTGCCGCGGGCACGGCGTATGCGACGCACGGCGTCAACACGATCCCATTCTATATTTACTACTCGATGTTCGGCTTTCAGCGGGTCGGCGACCTGATCTGGGCGGCGGCCGACTCGCGGGCGAAGGGCTTCCTGCTCGGCGGAACGGCCGGGCGGACGACGCTCAAGGGCGAGGGACTTCAGCACCAGGACGGCCACAGCCATCTGCTGGCCGCGCACATCCCGAACCTGATGGCGTACGACCCGGCGTTCGCCTACGAGACGGCCGTCATCGTGCAGGACGGCATCCGGCGGATGTACGAGGCCCAGGAGTCGATCTTCTACTACATCACGCTATACAACGAGAACTACGAGATGCCGGCGATGCCGCCGAACGCCGTCGAGGGGATCCTGAACGGCATGTACAAGCTGCGCAGCCGCGAGGCCGGTTCGATCGGCGCGATCCCGCAGCTCTTCGGCAGCGGTCCGATCCTCCGCGAGGTGCTGCGGGCGCAGGAGATCCTGGCGGACCGATACCTGATCTCCAGCGACGTCTGGAGCGTCACGAGTTACAAGCAGCTCCGCAAGGAGGCGATGGCGGCGGAGCGGTGGAACAACCTGCACCCGACGGAGGCGCCGCGAAGCTGTTATCTGTGGGATGTGCTTCGCGGGGCCGCCGGGCCTTTCGTTGCGGCGTCCGACTACGTGCGGCTCGTCCCGGAGCAGATCTCCCGATGGGTCCCGGGCGGCCTGACGGTGCTCGGAACCGACGGGTTCGGCCGCAGCGAGACGCGCCGGGCCCTGCGTCGGTTCTTTGAGGTTGACGCGGAATCGATTACGGTAGCGACGCTCGGTGCCCTCGCCCGGCGGTGCGAAGAGGCGGGCGATGCCTGCTGCATCGAGCCCCGCATAACCCGCGAAACGGTGCGGCGGGCGATCGAGGAACTGGGTATCGATCCGAACAAGGTTGATCCGGCAACGGCGTGACGGCGGTGTTGCATGGCTTGCAACGGGGGTGTTGGGTTGGGGTTTGGGGTTTGGCGTCGGGGGTCTGGGGTGCCGTTGTACATCCCGACCGACGAATCAACGGAATAACGGAACAAGGGATTTCTCGGGTAAACGAACAACCCTATTGCGGACTAACGGAATCTACCGAATGCCCATCGAGTTCAAGCTACCGGACCTCGGCGAGAACATAGAGGCCGGGGATGTCGTGCAGGTACTGGTCAAGCCGGGCGACGTCATTCAGGCCGGGCAGAACGTGCTAGAGCTGGAAACGGAC
>CAZTVU010000004.1:0-23385 GCA_964617025.1 uncultured Planctomycetales bacterium
GGTCGCGGCCCTGCTGGCGGGGGGCCCGGCCTGCATCGCGGCCGTCTGGGCGGGCCGGGCTCTATACCGCCGCCGTCGCCCGCGAGCCGAGGCCCGCCGCCGTCGCGGGGCACTGGTTGCGTCGCTCGCGCAGGTCGAGACGGCGGAGGATTTCTTTCCCCGGCTGGCCGATGTGATTCAAGAGTATCTGCGACTGGTCTTCGACCTGCCGCCGGGAGAGCTGAGCCGCGATGCGATGGCCCGTGCGTTCGAGCGCGCTCGCCTGAGCGAGACATTGCGGCGGGACGCCGACGCGATCCTGGCCGCCTGCGATGCCGGCCGCTTCGCCGGCAGCGGCGTCGGCGCGGAGGAGAAGGCCCGCCTCGTCGAACAGGCCCGAATGCTGTTTGCCGCGTTGGAGGCAAGGACGTGACGGAGTCACGATGGCCCTGATGGTCGCGACAATCGGGTTGTGGGTCGCCGCGACGACCCCCGGGCAGACGTCTGCGGCCCCGCCGGCGCAGCGGTTCGCCGCGGCTCAGGCCCTCTTTGACGACGCCCGGCGGATCGCACAACAGGACGGCGCCGATTCGGTGGATGCCCGGCGCCGCTTTCGCGAGGCGGCGATTGCCTTTGCGGCGCTGGCCCGCGACGGCGTCGCCAGCGCCAACCTCTGCGTCAATGCGGGCAATGCCTATCACTTTGCCGGCGACAACCCTCGCGCGCTGCTCTGGTATCGACGGGCTCTCTCGCTCGCCAATACGCCTGAGATCCGCAACGGCCTCGCGTCGCTACGGCGCGTATGCGGCGCCGAACTCTGGCCGCCGCCCCAGCCTTCGATTGCCCGCGTGCTGATGTTCTGGCATTACGATGTCAGCCGGCGCGCCCGCCAGATCATTCTTCTGATTGTTTATCCCCTGGGATGCGCCCTCGGGATCGCGGCGGTGCTCGGGTGGCGAAGACGGCTCTGCGCGCGGGCCGCGGCGGTGCTTCTGCTCGTCGGGGCGACGCTGGGCGTGTCGGACATCATCAGCGCATCCGGCCCGGCCGAACGGTGGGCGGTTGTCGTGGACGAGGCCAGGGGCTACGCCGGCGACGGCGAGAGCTACACGGTCGTCCTCGACCGGATCAGGCCTGGGCAGGAGGTGAAGGTCGTCGAATCGCGGTTGAACTGGGTCAAGGTCGCCCTGCCGGGCGGCGCGCACTGTTGGCTTCGTGCCGACCTGTGTGAACCCGTCGACGACTGAAACACGGCTGTCGGGATGAACTCCCAGGTACGGTCGGATTCACTCTAAACCGAAGGGCGGATGTTGCCTCGGCGTCCTCGCAGGCGTCGCCGCGTGCAGCGATAAAGAGGCGCGTTCGGATCGATGGATGGCGTACGGCAGATTGTCGAACGCCGTTGGGGCTGCATTCCGCTTCGCCTCCTTCGGCGCGAGGCCATGTCCGCGGCCGTTGCAGTTCGTTTCCTGTGATCACCGACGGTAAACCGTGGAGACCGGCGGTTGGACTGCGGAACAATCAGGGGGCCCATCGCGGGCCGCGCTCGTCGCTGCAACTATTTGTTTGACAGGGGATTAACGCGGGCTAGCGGGTGCGAGCGATGGATCGCGACCGGGTATTGACAGGAATGGAGCGGCCGCGCAGAATGCTTGGCTCGTTACCTCGGGGTTCCGTTCCGGAATCCGGCGGGTAGCGAACCCGACGGCGCACGTGAGCGTAGAGGAATGTCGAGCCGTGCCGTCGCGGGCGGACGGGTCAGGCAAACCACGTGGGACGCGTTCCGGCCTCAGGCGAATGCGGTTGACGGAATTGACGGAACCGGTCCAGCCGATGACGAGTTTTCGGAAAGGAAAGCGGTAGGTCATGATCCAGGTCAAGAACCTAACGAAGTACTACGGCTCGTTCCTGGCGGTGGACAACGTTTCCTTTCGGGTGGAGGAGGGCGAGATCGTCGGCTTCCTCGGTCCGAACGGCGCCGGCAAGAGCACGACACTGAAGATCCTGACGTGCTATCAGCCCGCGACCAGCGGGACCGCGACGGTTGCAGGCTACGACGTGTTCACGCAGTCGATGGACGTTCGGCGGAACATCGGCTACCTGCCGGAGAACGTGCCCCTGTATCCCGAGATGCGGGTCCGCGAGTACCTCAACTTTCGCGGGAAGCTGCGCGGCATGGACCGGGCGGCGCGGGAGTCGGCCATCAAGCGGGTGGTCTCGCAGTGCTGGCTGGGCGAGTTCATCGACCGGCCCATCTTGCAGCTCTCCAAGGGAATGCGGCAGCGGGTCGGCCTGGCCGACGCCCTGCTGCACGATCCGAAGGTGCTGGTGCTGGATGAGCCCACGATCGGCCTCGACCCGACGCAGATCCGCGAGACGCGGAATCTCATTCGCGACCTCGCCCGCAAGCACACCGTCATCCTGAGCTCGCACATCCTGCCGGAGGTGGAGGCGACCTGTCAGCGGACGATCATCATCGCCCGCGGTCGGATCGCGGCCAGCGGATCGCCCGCCGAGCTTCGCAACAAGATCGCCGAACGCTCGCGGCTGATCGCGGAGATCCGCGGCCCGCAGGCCGAGGTGGTCAGCGGGGTCCGGGGCGTCGAGGGCGTGCGCAATGTCGAGTGCGCCTTGACCGACGGATGGAACCGCCTCACGATCGAGACGGTCCAGGGCCGAGACGTGCGAGAGCAGGTGGCACAGCTTGCCGCGCGGCGCTCGTGGCCGCTGCGCGAGGTGCGGCTCGAGTCCGGCAGCCTCGAAGAGTTTTTCGTGCAGATCACGGCCCAGCAGCACGCCGGCGACTGACCGGAGTCGATGGCGGCCCGACACACTGAGAAACTGGAACAGTGGAAACATGGAAAAGGTTGGATCCGGTATGAGGACTCGGCGGAGTTGTTTTTCCGGTTTTTCACTTTCGCACTTGCCCACTTTTCTCCGGGAGATTCGATAGACCATGCGCAACGTCGTACCCCTTACGCAACGCGAGCTCGCGGCGTCGTTCTTCTCCCCGATCGCTTACGTGGTCGGGTGCGTGTTCCTGCTGTTCACCGGCTACTATTTCGTCACGCAGGTCCTCGTGCCGGGCAATGAGGCGTCGATGCGGCCGCTCTTCGCGGCGATGACGGGCATCCTGGTCTTCGCGGTGCCGCTGCTGACAATGCGTCTGGTGTCGGAGGAGCTCAGCAGCGGCACGATCGAGACGCTGATGACCGCCCCGGTGACCGATGCCGAGGTGATCCTGGGCAAATTCTTCGGCGTCCTGTCGCTGTACGCGGCTTTGCTTGCCACGACCATTCCGCACCTGTTGATCCTGCTGTCCCTGAGCAGGCCGCACCTGGGCGTCATCCTGTTCGGCTACGTCGGGATGCTCCTGATCGGCGCCCTGTATATCGCCGTGGGTCTGTTCGCCAGTTGCTGCACGCGGCATCAGCTCCTCGCGGCGATCATCGCGATGGCGATCCTGGCGGTCTTCACGTTCCTGGTCGACTACTTCGCCGACTTCGCCGGAGCGACGCTGCGGGGCATTCTCATGTACGTGAACGTGCCGGCCCACTTCGATGAGTTCACCAAGGGCATCCTGGATACGCGATCCCTTGTCTTCTTCGCCAGCACGACGGCGTTCTTTCTGTTCCTGGCCACCAAGGTCTTGGAGTCCAAGCGATGGCGCTGAATGAGCAATCGCAGCAGATGTTCGGGACGGGCAGTGATCGTTCTCCCTTGTCGGCGGCGATGCGCCGGCGCCTGGTCACCGGGGCCAACGTGGCGGTCACGACGCTGATCGCGGCCGCGCTGGTGATCGCCGTGAACTGGATCGCGCAGAAGCAGAACTGGCGCAAGGACGTGGCCAGCGCCGGGCTGTACGGCCTGTCCGACCGCACGAAAAAGATCCTCGCCGACTGCCCCGCGAAGGAGCTGACGTTCACGGCCGTCTACACGTCCAACGACAAGGAAAAGGACCGCGACAAGTACCTTCCGCGGGTCCGCGATCTGCTGAACGAGATGGAGTCCTTCAGCCGAAAGGTGAAGGTCCAGTACGTCAACGACGACGACGCCAAGCGAGAGCTTATCGCGCGGATCCAGAACAAGTACAGCGGCAAGGCGAAGGATTACCGGGAGCTGGTGGATCTGGCCAAGGCGGAGTGGGCTGCCACCGGTTCGTGGATCGACCAGACGACGGCCGAGTTCGCCGCCCTGCCGGAGGACGCGTGGCTGGCGGGCTTCTTCACCTTCGCCAAGATCAGCGGCGAGCTGGCGCGCGACAAGGAGGAGCTCAGCGGGACCCAGCGAGAGGTCGACGAGGCGGTCGGCGGCGTGGGGCTGCCGCGCTACGAGCAGGCCAAGCAGAAGATTGAGCAGACCAACAACAAGATCAAGGGCCACATCGAGGAAGCCAAGAACTGGTTCGCCGAGCTGGACAAGGTCGCAGGCGTCCTGCGCGATCCGAAGAGCGACTTCGCCGCGAAGACGACGGCCCGGCTCGAGGAGCTCAAGAAACTATCGGCGGAGCTCCGGGCGGCCGTGGGCAACCCCCGCGAGGAGGCCGTGCCCGACGACTGCAAGCCCGTGCTCCAGGCCTTTGCCCGGCAGGGTGCCAAGCTGGCCGAGCTGCTTGCCCAGGAGCATTCGCGCATTCAGGACTTCGTGAACGCCCACAAGGCCGTCAGCGGACACCGGGCCTGGGTCGTGCAGGTGAACCCCATCATGCAGATGGAGCTCCCCGAGATCCTCGCGATGAACCGCAACTCGCTGGCGCAGGTCGTGCAGCAGGTCCGGCAGATCCTCAACGCGGACCAGCCGAAGGACATCCTCCAGAACGTGGTGCGGCAGCTCCGCAAGCTCGTCAGCGACACCGAGCGCGACCTGAACGCGTGGGACCAGCGTGTCCGCGGCTTCCTGGCCGAATGGAAAGACATCGACCCGAAGAGCCAGGCCCTGCTCGAGCGAGCGAAGAAGGATGAGCTCTTCAAAGCGCGGTTGGACGGCTGCAAGGCGATCGAGGACAAGATCAAGGCCCTGCCCGAACTGAAACTCGAGGACACGGCGACCAAGTTCGAGCAGGACAACATCATCGCCGTCGAGACGGAGGACCAGGTGCAGGTGGTTGACTTCGACCAGGTGTGGCCGCGGTCCGACCCGTTCGGCGCCTCGCCCTCCGGCGAGGACGATACCATCGAACGACGGGTCTTCAACGGCGACGCGGCGATCTCCGCGGCGGTGCTGGCGCTGAGCCACAAGGAGCCGTTCGGCACCGTGGTGTTTGTGGTGTTTGAGCCGTCGCCGCCCCAGATGCCGCAGATGCAGCAGATGCAACAGCCTCGCACGGGTCGGATTCCCTCGCAGGCGCTGACGAAGCTGCGTGAGCGGCTCGAGCAGGCGAATTTCAAGGTCAAGAATTGGAACCTGGCGACCGACGAGAAGGCCCCCGAGCCGGAGGCGGGCACGTCGAACGTGTATGTCTTCCTGCCGCCGGCCGAGGCCCCGCAGCAGAACCCCTTCCAGCGGATGCCCCAGGACCAGCGGAC
This sequence comes from uncultured Planctomycetales bacterium, assembly GCA_964617025.1. Lineage (GTDB taxonomy): Bacteria > Planctomycetota > Phycisphaerae > UBA1845 > PWPN01 > CAZMVY01. The sequence goes on from CAZTVU010000004.1 coordinate 5,505, forward strand.
GTTCGGGGAGAACGAGCTGAAGAAGGTCCGCGAGGTACTGAGCCGGGAGAACGCCCGCGCGGTGTTCCTGGCATGCTTCCTGCCGCCGAGGCGGTCGTTCTTTTCGTCGCAGCCGGCGACCTACGGGTATGAGAACTTCCTCCGGGACGAGTGGGGAATCGACGTCAAGTTCGGCGAGCGGGTCATCCGCGGCGTGCCGGACAAGACGGATGTGAACCGGTACGGCCTCAGCATCACGCGGTGGAACTGGATGCGGCTGAACACGTTTGACGAGAAGAGCGTGGTCGGCGCGCCGCTGCGCTCCCGCCGCTGTCTGTTCGTCGACGTGTGCCCCGTGCTGCAGGCGTCGAAGGTCCCGGAGAACGTCACGATCGAGACCATCCTGGGGGTCCCGGGCACCACCGGCCGCTCGGAGTTCTGGGCCGAGAGCAACATCGAGCAACTGATCGCCCAGATCCGCTCTCCGAACAGCGATGGCACCGTGTTGAAGGGCCCCACCGCCGTCGATCCTCCGTTCACGATTATCCTGGCCGCCGAGAACAAGGAGAAGAAGAGCCGGATCATCGTGCACGGGGCCGGGCTTGGCGTCATCGACGACTACATGGGCGAGCGCGTGCCGCGGCTGGGCAAGGAGGAGCGGATCTCGTTCGACCCGCCGCCGCGCGAGAACGGCGACCTGTTCGTCAACTGCGCGTACTGGCTGGCGGACAAGCCGGGCTTTATCGCCGCCGGGCCGATCACGGCTCCGCCGATCGAGCCCATCAGCAACGCCGGGCGGCAGGGCCTGCAGGTCGTGGCGATGGGGTGGGCCGTGGTCGTGCTGGCGGCCGGCGGCGCGGTGATGTTCATCCGACGGAAGTGACCCGGGGCGGGGGCGGGAGTTCGGCATCGGAGATCGCAGGAGTTCGGAGCAACCATGAATACGCGGACAACGGTGATTCTGGCGTTGTGTCTGGTCGTGGTCTGCCTGTATCTGGTGTTCGTCGTCAAGCCCTGGCAGGAGCCGGCGAAGGCCCCGCCGCCGCCGAAGCCGCAGGACGTGTGGGCGGACAAGCCGAAGCAGGAGGACGTCGAGCGCGTCGAGGTCGTCTCCAGCCGCGATCCGAAGCGCGTGTTTGTGAAGAAGGACGACAAGTGGCTTATCGAGGAGCCGATCCGGGCGACGGCCAACAAGTGGCAGGTGGACGACATCGTGCGCGACGTCGTCGACCTGAAGTACAGCAAGAAGTATGAAAAGAACGCGCCGGGCCGGCCGAAGGACGAGACCACCCGGCTGGACGCCCCGCCGTTCACCGTCACGCTGATCGCCAAGGGCGACAAGAAGCTCTCGCTCCAGATCGGCCAGCGCACGCCTACCGGCCGCGACACCTACGTCAAGAAGCCCGACAGCGACACCATCTACGTCGGCGATAAGGACCTCCATCAGGCGCTTAACAAGCGGCTGAGCGACATTCGCGACAAGCGCGTCACCGATTTCAAGATGGAGGAGGTCGTCCGGGTGAAGGTCGAGGGCGGCGCGGACAGCTTCGAGCTGGTCAAGTCGAACAACGACTGGATGCTCGAGAGCCCGGTTCGCGGCCGTGCCGACAAGACGAAGGCCGAAACCGTTGCGCGCACGCTCAGCAGCATGTATGCGCAGGAGTTCATCTCGGACAAGCCGGCCAACGCGGCCCTGTACGGCCTGGGGGCCAAACCCCGCGTGACGGCGACCGTGTCGATCGAGCATAAGGTGGAGCCCAAGCCCGAGCCCGGTACGACCAAGCCGGCCGAGACGCAGCCGACGATCGAGAAGCGGACGGTGGTCGTGCAGTTCGGCGGCCCGACGGACACGAAGGCCGACAGCTATTTCGCGCGAATCGGCGGCGAAGACCCGGTCTTCACCGTCAGCAAGAGCACGTTCACCGACGTGACGCCGAAGCTGATCGACCTCCGGGACAAGCAGGTCGCCAGGGTGGATCTGGCGAAGTGCCGCAAGGTGGAGGTCGCTCTCGCGTCCGGGGCGGCGTTTGCCCTGGAGAAGAAGGGCGCGGCCTGGACGTATGCCGACGGCACGGAGGCCGAGCTGGCCCTCGTGGAGGATCTGATCAAGGCGGCCCGTGATCTGAAGGCGACGCAGTTCGAGCCGAAGGATTCGGTACTGGGCCTGCGGCTGGACCGTCCCCGCGCCAAGGTGACGATCACGCAGGAGGGGGAGCCGGCGCCGGTGGTCCTGCTCGTCCTGGACAAGACGGCCAGCCAGACGAACGCCTACGTGAAGCTCGAAGCCGACGACAGTATCGGCGTCGTGCCGGAGGACGGCGTGGCCCAACTGCTTGCGGAGCCGATCAATTACCGCAAGCGGGAGATGTTCGCCTTCGTGCGCGATCACGCGCAGCGCATCGAAATCGTTCGCGGCGGGGAGACGACCCTGCTGACGAAAACGAACGGCAAGTGGTCGCTGACGGCGCCGATCGCCGCGGATGCCGACTCGGATGCGGTTCGCGATGCGCTGACGGACCTGAGCTCGTTGCGGGCGAAGAAGGTGGTCGGCCAGGGCAACGCCGCCGCGTTCGGACTCGACAACCCGGAGTTCACGGTGGCGGTCACGGTGCAGGCGCCCCCGCCGCCGACGCAGCCGACCACGTCGCCGGCGACGCCGACTTCGACGCGTCCGGATGCGCCGACCCTGGAGGACCTGCGGAAGAAGTGGGAGCAGGATCACCCCGGCCAACCGCTTCCCGAGGACCTGGCCCGGACGCTGGCGACCCAGCCGGCCGCAACGCCGACGCGGCCCGCGACGAGCACCGCGCCGACGACGAGCACGGCGCCGTCGACCAAGCCCGCTCCTCCCCCGCCGCCTCCTCCGCCGAAGGTGTATCGGGCGAAGTTCGCAAAGAAGGGGGCCGACGCATACGCCATGGTGGACGGATCGGATCTCATTTATCAGATCGATGCGGCGGTGTATCGGCACGTTGCGGCGGAAATGCGCGACCGGACGGTGGCTCGCTTTGAGGTGCCGAAGGTCACGAGCGTGGCGATCGTGCGCCCGGAGGGCGAAATGGAGTTTGCCGAGTCCGCCGGCAAGTGGACCTATCGCCAGGATCCGACGGTGACTTTGGACGACCAGAAGATCAAGGACTTCCTCAACGCGCTGCGCGACGCCAAGGTGGAGCGATACGTTCGTCACAAGGCGGCGGCCGCGGACCTCGCGACGTACAAGCTGGACAAGCCGGGCCTCCGTATAGCCGTCGATGCCGGCGGCGACCGGAAGATCGAGCTGCTGATCTCTTCCGACGGGCAGCAGGGCGACCCCGATCGGAGCAAGTATGCCTGCGTGACCGGCGCCGACACCGTCTTTCTGCTCAAGGGCGACCAGATCGACAAGCTCTCGAAGAAGCTTACCGACTTCGTGAAGACCTCAGGGAGCTCATCCTCGCCGCCGCCAACGCCAAGCGGCGGGTCGTCGTCCGACATGGGCGAGTGAGCGTCGTCGGTGTTCGGCGCTGTCATGGCGCGGCAGAAAGGGAGCAGGACTCACGGGCACGGAACCGGTGGCGCCGGCGGGGCGACGAGGTCTCGCCGGCCGGATCCGGCTTCACGCCGAGGTTGCCTGTGCGTTTTGTCTTCGACGAGACCGGTATGACTGAAATCGGTCACCTCATTTCGCTTCACACTCGTCACGGCCACGGCGAAAAACCGTCGCAATCGCCGGCGCGGTCGGTATAATGTCCCGATGCAAGGGGGGCATTGGCTGAAGAAGTCGCCTCGCAGAGGGGACGGGCAGCCCCTGAGTAAACACGCGGATGGACCGGCGCGCTTGTGCGCCGCTGCCGCAATGCTGAGCTTCCGCATGTTGATGATATCGCACGTTCGCCTTCTTCGTCGCGTTCTGCTCGTGGGGATCGCCGTCGTCCTGACGTCCGCCGGTACGGCGGAGGGTATCCGAATCGTCACATACAATCTGCTGAACTACAACGGCTCAACGCGGGCCGCCCAGTTCAAGGCCATCCTGAACGATCTCCAGGCGGACATCCTGGTCGTGCAGGAGATCGCGTCCTCGTCGGCGCCCGGCATCTTTCTTGCGGACGTGCTCAACGCCGCGGACGGCCCGGGCGGCTATGCCCGGGCGACGTTCGTCGCGGGGCCGGACACGAACAACGCGCTCTTCTATCGCACCAATGCGTTCACATTCTCGGCCGGCGACCCCGACAGCTTTCGTACGCTGCCCACGGAGCTTCGCGACATCAACCGGTGGAAGCTTCGCCTAGTCGGCTACGGCTCGACCGCGGCCGATGTGTACGTGTACTCGATGCATCTGAAGTCGGACGACTCGGCCCAGCGGGCACGCGAGGCGGCCGTCGCCCGGAATGACGCGAACGCGCTGCCGCCCGGGACGAACTTTCTGTACTGCGGAGACCTGAACACGCAGAGCAGTTCGGAGCCGTGTCTGGCCGGCCAGTTGATGGCGTCGATGGCCGACAATGACGGCCGGGCGTTCGATCCGATCAATCGCTCCGGAACGTGGCGAAACAACAGCGCCTTCGCCGACATTCACACGCAGTCGCCGTGCAACGGCTCCGGCTGTGCGCCCGGCGCGGCCACCGGCGGCATGGACGACCGGTTCGACCTGCTGCTGGTTTCGGCGGCCCTGTTTGACGGCGAGGGGTTTGACTGCGTGCCGACGACGTATCGGGCGTACGGCAACGACGGCCAGCACTTCAATGTCGCGATCGACGCGTACGGTTTCAACAATGCCGTCGGCCTTGCGATGGCCGTCAATCTGCGTCAGGCGTCCGATCACCTGCCCGTCAGCGCGGACTTCCAGGTGCCGGCGCGGATCGCCGCGCCCGGGCCGGACTTCGGCACCGCGATCGTCGGGACGAACGTCCAGCGAACGCTCACGGTCACCAACACGGGCGACGTGGCGACGTTTGGCTACGTGGACGAACTGGATTACACGCTCCCGCCGGCCCCGGCGGGCTTCACGGGTCCGGTCGGCTCGTTTGTTGAGAACCCCGGCGGCGGGGGCAACGGCCACGTGTATACGATGGACACGTCGACGCCCGGTCCGCGTGCCGCATCGATCACCATTGCGAGCGACGCGGACACACCGTTCCTGACGGTGCCCTTCGCGGGGACGGTGGTCACGCACGCGCGCCCGAGCACGTCGGCCGTCGATGAGACCACGGTCGGCACGCTGGACTTCGGCACGCATCCGGCCGGGGGGTTCGGCGTCCGCACGGCGACCGTCTACAACTACGGCTACAGCGCGTACCAGGCGCCGCTGGAGGTGCATGCCGCCCAGTTCTCGGGGCCGGATGCCGCCCGGTTCAGTATCGTCGGCGGCTTTGCTCCGGCGACGGTCGCCGGCGGCTCCGCGGGCTACACGATCGCGTTTGATGATACCGGGGCGGCGAGCGGTACGACGTATACGGCCACAGTCACGCTCAAGACGAGAGATGCCTCCGGGATCGCCGGGGGCGGCGACCGGGCCGACCTGACGTTCGCCCTGACCGCCGGTGTGCTCGGCGCTTGCAACCAGCCGCGGTACGACGACGACGGTGACGCCGACGTGGATCTGGCGGACTTCGCCGCCTACCGGCGCTGCTTCAACGGACCGAACCAGCCGTTCGCGGTCGGGTGCGACTGTTTCGATGGCGACGGCGACGGGGACGTCGACCTCGAGGAGTTCGCCGCCTTTCAACGATGTTTCAGCGGGCCGAACGTGCCGGCGAATCCGGCGTGCACCGGCTGATCCGTTCACGTTGCATTCCCGGCCGTCGGTCGATACCGTACCGGCCATGCGCATCATTCGGAATCCGAGCGTTTATCTCGTCGGTCGTCAGCAAGTGGACGCGGCCGAGATCGAGCGATTCCTCCGCGACCACGGCGTGGAGACCTGGCAGACCGACACGGACGTGGCCGGCCAGAAGCTGTGTGAGCTCGCCGGCCGGCTTTGCTACATGAGCTTCGCCCGACCTCGGCCCGGCGGAAACTCGACGTACCTTCAGCACATCCTCGAGGTCGGACACGGCTCCGTGCTCGAGCACGCCGTCTGGAACTTCATCATTACGGGCGTGTCGCGGAGCTTCACGCACGAGCTCGTCCGGCACCGGGCGGGCTTCGGCTACTCGCAGCTCTCGCAGCGCTACGTGGACGAATCGACGGCGGACTTCGTCGAACCGGACTGCATTGCGGAGGATCCCCGGCTGCACGCCATCTGGCACGAGGCGGTGACCCGGTCGCACGCCGCCTACTGCGCCCTCGTCGACGGCCTCGCCGCCAAGTTCGCCGCCGTCGAGGACCGGACCCTGCGGCGGAAGATGGCCCGCCAGGCGGCCCGGTCGGTCCTGCCCAACGCGACCGAAACGAAGATTTTCGTGACGGCCAACGGCCGGGCCTTGCGGCATTTCATTGAGCTTCGCGCGAACGAGCACGCGGAGGTGGAGATCCGCAAGGTGGCGGCGCAGATGCTGCGGATCCTGCAGGCCGATGCCCCCCACATCTTCGGCGACTACACGCTGGAGTCGTTGCCCGACGGCACGCACGCCGCCCGCACGCCGCATCGGAAGGTCTGATGCGGCCCCGCCGCACGATCTGCCGATTCAGCGCCTCTTGCGCCTGCTTGATGAGTTCGGCGGGCTTCGCCGCAGCGATTCGAATACGCCACCACGCATGCCAATGTGGTGATCCCGGGTCGGCGGCGCGTGCGCCGGCCTGACCTGGCCGTCTACAAGAAGTTTTACCGGCCGGATGGGAACGCTCCGGCGAGTTGGGCCGACGTTGCCCCCGTGTTGCTGGTCGAGGTTGCGTCGGCCGGGCAGGAGGACTTCGACTACCGCGCGAAGCGACGCGACTACTGGCGAACCGGGGCGCGCGAGTACTGGATCGTCGATCCGAAGAGGGGGGTCGTCCTCTTCCTCCGCCGGGGCGACGCGGACTGGGAGCAGAACCTCATGCTCCCGGGTGATACCTACACGACGCCGCTGTTGCCGGGCTTCAAGCTTTCCGTGCGAATCGTTTTCGGCCTGTACGGCGGGACCGCCCGCGGTCGCTTTTCAGTCGTCGCGGTTTGTGCTACTCTGCCCGCCGTTCGTGCGTGCAGGATCGGACGGCTTTCCAACCCGGAGTATGCCATGATATCCCGCTTCCTTCGGCTCAGCGTCATGATGTTCCTCCAGTATGCGATCTGGGGCGTGTGGGCCCCGATCCTCGGCCTGCATCTGGGCGGCCTGGAGGGCTTTGACGGCAGCCAGACGCGGATCGGCTACGTCTACATGACCATGCCGATCGCGTCGATCATCGCCCCGTTTCTCGGCGGCCAGATCGCCGACCGCTGGTTCGCCGCCCAGAGGTTCCTGGCGGTCAGCCACTTCCTCGGCGGCATCATCCTGCTGGGCGTCGCCCGGCTGACGGGCTTTGCCGAGGTCTTCATCGGCATGCTTCTGTACAACCTCCTCTACGCGCCCACGATCGCCCTGACGAACTCGATCGTCTTTCATCACTGGCCCGGCGAGAAGTTCTCGCAGATCCGCGTCGCCGGTTCGATCGGCTGGATCGCGATCGGCTGGGTCTTCGGCGCGTGGCTGGGCAGCGATGTCCTGATGCCGATGGGGGAGAAGGGGATGGGGAACTGCCTCTACTTTGCCGCAATCCTGTCGTTTGTGCTCGGCGTCTTCGCCCTCACGCTTCCGCACACGCCGCCAACGAACAAGCCCGGCAGCCCCTGGGCCTTCGTCGACGCCTTTGCGATGATGCGGAACCCGGCCTTTGCCGTCATGGCGATCGTCGCCTTCTTCGTGGCGATCGAGCTCCAGTGCTATTTCGTCTGGACGCAGAGCTTTTTTGAGAAGGGCCTCAAGCTGCAAGCGTCGTGGATTCCCCGGGTGATGACGCTCGGTCAGATCTGCGAGATGGTCATGATGGTGCTGCTGCCGTTCGTGCTCAAGCGGGCCGGCTTCCGGTTGACGATGGCGATGGGCATAGCGGCATGGGCCCTGCGGGACTTCGTCTTTGCCATCGGCCAGCCGACGGGGCTGGTCGTCGCGGCGGTGGCGCTGCACGGCATCGGCTTTGCCTTCTTCTTCACCGTGATCTTTATGTTCGCGGACACCATCGCCCCAAAGGACATCAAGTCCAGTGCCCAGAGTTTCCTCTCGTCCGTGACGATCGGCATGGGGATGCTGGTCGGATCACGCGTCGCGGGCGCGGTGGGAGATCACTTTGCGGGCGACTGGCGCAGTACGTACATGGTTCCCGCGGTCCTGTGCGCCGTGTGCTGTGTGGTGTTCCTGCTGGGCTTTCGGCCCAGGACCGAGGGCCCGGCCCGGGCATGATCAGCGGACGACCGGGTATCCTTCGGCCTGCCACTGCGTCAGGCCGCCGGTCATATTGTAGATCCGCGTGAAGCCCTGTTCCGCCATGATGCGGCTCGCCGTGGCGCTTCGGTTGCCGCTTCGGCAATAGACAAGGTAGGTCTTCGTCCTGTCGAGGTCCTGGATCGTGTCCGCGAATGAGGCGGTGCAGAGCAGGCAGCGCAGGACTGCGCCGTCCATATGCCCCGCGGCGTACTCCTCCGGGCTGCGGACGTCGAGGATGATGAAGTCCGGGTCGCCCGCCCGTTGCCGGATCAGCGCGTGGGCCTCTGCCGGCGAGACGCTCTGAACCTGCGGCGGTAACGACCCGACGTCCGCGGCCGTGTTTGGGCATCCCTGCCCCACCAGCACGGGTATGAGGAGGACCATCGTCGCCGTCGCCGCTCGTCGCCGATTTCGCCGTGCCTTCGCCATCATACTCTCCTGTGCCCGAACGATCGCATAAATGTGCGATTGTAGGAGGCAAAGGGGAGCCGGCCACAGGCACGTGCGGATTTTACTTCGCCTGGGCCTTGAGGAATGCCTCGTTGCTGGGGTACTTGGCGAGGGCCTCGGTCAGCGTGATCATCTCGCGGTCGATCGCCATGCCGTTAAACATCCGCCGGATGCGGATCGACTGCTTGAGCTCCTCGGGCTTGAGCAGCAGCTCTTCCTTTCGGGTGCCGGACTGATGGAGGTCCATGGCGGGCCAGATCCGCTTGTTGGCCAGCTCGCGGCACAGCATGATCTCCATGTTTCCCGTGCCCTTGAACTCGTTGAAGATCAGCTCGTCCATGCGGCTGCCGGTGTCGATCAGGGCGGTCGCGAGAATCGTTAGGGATCCGCCGTTTTCGATCTTGCGGGCGGCGCCGAACGCCGCCTTCGGCTCCTGCATTGCCCGAATGTCCATGCCGCCGGACATCGTCCGCCCGCTCGATCCGACGAAGGCGTTGAATGCCCGGCCCATCCGCGTGAGCGAATCCAGAAGGATGAGGACGTCCTTCCCGCACTCGACCATTCGCTTGGCCTTCTCGATCATCAGCCGGGCGATGCGCACGTGGCTCGTGTAGTCGTGGTCGTTGCAGGATGCGACGGTCTCGCCGTGGACGGTCCGGCGCATGTGCGTGACCTCTTCCGGGCGCTCGTCGATCAGCAGGACCATCATGTAGATTTCGGGGTGATTCGCTGCGATGCCGGCGGCCATCTGCTGGAGGAGGACCGTCTTTCCGGTCCGGGGCGGGGCGGCGATCAGTCCGCGCTGGCCCTTGCCGATGGGCGTCATCAGGTCCACGACTCGCATGCTCGTCGGCCCGCCGGGCGTTTCGAAGCGGATACGCTCGTGAGGATCGACCACGGTCAGGTCCGCGAATGTGGTCAGCTCGCCGTAGGCGCCGGGGTCGAGGTCATTCACCCGTTGAATCGCGCTCACCTGGGGTGGGCCGTGCTTGCGCTGGGCGGCGGCGGCGACGATCGCCTCTCCGCCTCGCAAATTATAACGTCTTATTATGTCGCGGCTTACGAACGGATCTTTCGGCTGAACGGCGTAGTTCCGCTGCGGCGAGCGGAGCCAGCCTTCGCCTCGTTCGGTGAGCTCCAGTGTACCGACGACTTCGAGCGTCTGGGCGACTTCTGCCATGGTTCTCAACATCGCCGCCGACGCCGGGCCGCCGCCGCTGTCCGCAGCAGAATCCCCGCCATCCCCGGCATCGACGACAAGCAAATGGAGGTCGGACGGAACAACTGACTGCGCCGAGTATATCGCGCCGGCGTCCGACACACAACCCCGCCGCTCGCTTTTTCTTCCAGGCGCGAGCGATGCCGCGGGTACGGAAAGCGTGGGGCGAATCCGCCAACGACAGCACGGCCGCGTGGCCCCGCCCACAGGACCGACAGCGGCGCCTGCCGGGCCGTGAGGGGGTTCGTGGACGGTTTGTCGGCGTGCCGCGTAATGACCAAAGAAACTCCGTATCTTCGGCGGCGCGAAGGGCCCCGCCCATATCGGGGCCGGGGTGGCATCGAGGGTCGGCGCTGATTGCCTTTCGGTTCCTTCGCGTGTAAAAGCATCGCCTGCCGTTTTCGTCCGACGATGCGTCAGCCGTCGCCCGAGTCCCGACCTGCTCAGGGAAGGAGTGCCGGGTGGACCTGTGGGGAATCTGACCATGAAGTTCTGCGTTGCGATGTACCTGATGGTCGTGTTTGCCCCGATGCTGTTCGCCGCCGAGACCGATCGGTCGGCCGGGCCGTACGTCGGCGTGGTCAAGACGCCGCCGACCGCCGGCGAAAGCCGCCACTACATCGGCAACCGCCCGCCGCTGCTGCCAAACCCGCTGATCAAACTGCCGATCGGCAGCATCGCACCGAAGGGGTGGTTGCGGCGCCAACTGGTGCTCGAAAGCGAGGGCATGACCGGGCGCCTCAGCGAGATCAGCCAGTGGTGCAAGCCCGAGGGCAGCGCATGGATGAGTCCGACGGGCGAGGGCCGGTTCGGCTGGGAGGAGCTTCCCTACTGGCTCAGGGGCTACGGCGATCTGGGCTATGTGCTCAACGATCCGCGGATCGTCGCCGAGGCCCGCAAGTGGCTCGACGGCGTCCTCGCGAGCCAGGACGCCGACGGCTACTTCGGTCCCCGGGCCAATCGCACCGGCTGCAACGGCAAGCCGGACCTGTGGCCCCACATGCCGATGCTCAACGCCCTCCAGTCGTTCCACGAAGCCACGGGCGATGAGCGCGTGATCCCCTTCATGACCCGCTACTTCCGCTATCAGCTCAGCCTGCCCCGGCCGGACCTCTTTCCCGAGAGCTGGCAGAAGGTTCGCGCGGGCGACAACCTCGAGAGCGTCCACTGGCTCTACAACCGCACGGGCGAGGCGTGGCTGCTCGACCTCGGCAAGGCGATTCACGAGCGTTGCGTCCGCTGGGACGAGGCCGTTGCGAGCTGGCACGGCGTGAACATTTGCCAGGGCTTTCGCGAGCCCGCCGTGTACTACGTGCAGGCGCATGACCGAAAGTATCTCGACGCCGCCGAGCGGAACTACCAGGCGGTGATGATGCTCTACGGCCAGGTGCCCGGCGGCATGTTCGGCGCCGACGAGAACTGCCGGCCCGGCTACGGCGACCCTCGCCAGGGCGCCGAGACCTGCTCCATCGTCGAGTTCATGCACAGTTTCCAGATGCTTCTCAAGATGACCGGGGATCCGCTCTTCGCCGATCGGTGCGAGGAGTGCGCGTTCAACTCGTTTCCGACTTCGATGACGCCGGACCTCAAGGCCCTGCACTACATCACCAGCCCCAACGTCATCCAGCTCGACGCCTCCAACAAGGCGCCGGGCCTCGAAAACGCCGGCTGCATGCTGGCCTACAGCCCCGATGAGCGCTACCGCTGCTGCCAGCACAACGTGGCGATGGGCTGGCCCTATTACACCGAGCACCTGTGGACGGCGACGCGCGACAATGGCTTGGCCGCCGTGCTGTACGCGGCGTGCGAAGTCAAGGCGAAGGTCGGCGAGGGCGACGAGGTGACGCTCACCGAGGCGACCGACTATCCATTTGGCGAGACCGTGACGATCATGGTCGGCACGGCGAAGGCCGTCGCGTTTCCGCTTTATCTGCGCATCCCGCGGTGGTGCGAGGGGGCGAGGGTGACGGTCAACGGCGCGGCGATCGAGGCGCGGCCCGAGCCGCTGTCGTACGTGGAGATTCGCCGAACCTGGAACGACGGCGACAAGGTCGTGCTCGAAATCCCGATGAAGGTCGGAGTCACGAGGTGGACCAGGAACGCCAACGCCGTGTCGGTCCATCGCGGGCCGCTGACATACTCGCTGCGGATCGGCGAGAGGTGGGTCCGCCTCAGCGGCAGCGAGAAGTGGCCGGACTGGGAGGTCTACCCGACGACGCCGTGGAACTACGGTCTCGTGCTCGATGGGGCCGAGCCGGCGGCCTCGATCCGGGTGGTGAAAAAGCCCGGCCCGCTGCCCGAGCAACCGTTTACGCCGGAGGCGGCGCCGATCGAGCTGACCGCACAGGCGCGGCGGATCCCGCAGTGGCGGGCGGATGACCTCGGCCTCGTCGGGCTGTTGCAGCCCAGCCCCGCCCGCTCCACCGAGCCGGTGGAGACGGTCCGGCTGGTCCCGATGGGCTGCGCGCGGCTGCGGATCTCGGCGTTTCCGACGGTTGGGACGGGCCCCGATGCCCGGGACTGGGTGGCGCCGCCGCCCGCGAAGCATCGGGCCTCGCACCGGTTTGATGATATCAACGCCCTGAGCGACGGCATCGTGCCGAAGTCGTCGAGCGACCGCACGTTGCCGCGGTTCACCTGGTGGGACCACAAGGGGACCGAGGAGTGGGTGACGTACACCTTCGACTCGCCCCGGAAGGTATCCGCGTGCGAGGTCTACTGGTTCGACGACCGCGGCGGCGGGGAGTGCAGCGTGCCACTACGGTGGAAGCTGCTTTACCGGACGGGGAGCACCTGGAAGGAGGTCGGCAAGCCCTCCGGGTACGGCGTGAAGCCGGATCAGTTCAACCGCGTCACGTTCGAGCCCGTCGAGACGACCGCGCTGCGGATCGAGGTTCGCCTGAAGAAGGGCTTTTCCGGCGGCATCCTCGAGTGGAAGGTGGAATAACGATCTGGAGGAGATGACCTCGATGAAACTCGCCTGGATCGACTATGCGGTGATGTTCGTGTACCTGGTGTTCGTGCTGGGCATCGGGTTTGCGCTGAAGCGGGTGATGAAGTCCAGCAGCGACTTCTTCCTCTCCGGCCGGTCGATACCGGCGTGGATCACCGGGCTGGCCTTTATTTCCGCCAACCTCGGCGCGCAGGAAGTCATGGGCATGGCGGCCAACGGTGCCAAGTACGGCATCATGACCAGCCACTTCTATTGGGTCGGCGCCATTCCCGCCATGGTCTTCGTCGGCATCTTCATGATGCCCTTCTACTACGGCTCCAGGGCCCGTTCCGTTCCGGAGTACCTCAAGCTTCGTTTCGATGAGAAGACCCGCGGATTCAACGCCATCTCGTTCGCGGTCATGACGATCTTCTCGTCCGGCATCTCCATGTATGCCCTCGCGAAGCTGCTGGGCATCCTGCTGCAATGGAACTTCCACGCATGCCTGCTGCTCTCGGCCGCGATCGTCCTCGTGTATATCTTCCTCGGCGGTCTGACCAGCGCGATCTACAATGAGGTCCTCCAGTTCTTCCTCATTGTGCTCGGCTTCCTGCCCCTGACGCTGCTGGGCCTCAAGGCCATCGGCAATTGGATCGGTCTCGTCGACCGGCTGAACAAGGTCGCGACCGACCCGGGCTTCCGCGCCACCGTCACCGGTGTTGCCAACAGCCCCACATACGCTCCGGGAACATGGACCGACTCCTGGAGCCATATGGGGGCGGCCGCCGACAACCCCATGGGGGTCGAGTGGTTCGGCATGGTCATGGGGCTGGGGTTCGTGCTCTCCTTTGGCTACTGGTGCACCGATTTCCTCGTAGTGCAGCGTGCCATGGCCGCCGACTCCATGTCCGCGGCCCGCCGCACGCCGCTCATCGCCGCCGTGCCCAAGATGCTCTTTCCCGCGCTCGTCATCCTGCCCGGCATGATCGCCATTGCGCTCCATCACAAGACGGGCAGCTTCCTGCCCGTTGCTGACGACGGCAAGGGTGTGAACTACAACATGGCCATACCGCAGATGCTGAAGGAGTACTTCCCGCCCGGCCTCCTTGGACTCGGCCTGACCGCCCTCATGGCATCCTTCATGAGCGGCATGGCCGGAAACGTAACGGCCTTCAACACCGTCTGGACCTACGACATCTACCAGAGCTACGTCAATAAGAAGGCGTCCGACGCGCACTACCTCTGGATGGGCCGCTTCACCACCGTCTGGGGCATCGGCCTGAGCGTCCTCGCCGCGTACGTCGCCGCCCAATTCAACAACATCATGGACGTGCTCCAACTCGTCTTCAGCTATGTCAACGCCCCGCTGTTCGCGACTTTTCTCTTGGGCATGTTCTGGCGGCGGGCGACGGGCCACGGAGCGTTCTTCGGGCTCATCGCCGGCACGCTCGCCTGTGCTCTGCATCATGGCCTCACTCTCCCCGAAGGTGCGGAGGCGGGGGTGAAGGGTGCGTGGCTCGGCGTCAGCCTCCACACGTATCACTCCGAGATGGCGTTGAACTTCTACGGGGCGATCTACGCCTGGACCACGTGTTTCGTCGCCACCATCGCGATCTCGCTCGCCACGCGCCCGCAGAAGTCCGATGACGAACTCCGCGGTCTCGTCTACTCGCTGACGCCGCGCACCAAAGAGCACGGCGTGCCCTGGTACAAGCAGCCGGCCGCCCTCGGCGTCGTCGTGCTGATCGCGGCCGTGGCCTTGAACATCCTCTTCTGGTAATAGTGGAGGGTCCGCGTGGCGGGCCGTTCGGCACCGGCGTCAACGGAGGACTCATGAGCCTCGATATACGAATTCCGATCGGCGGCATGTTTGGTCTGCTGGGCCTGCTCCTGCTGGTCTATGGCCTCATCACCGCCGGGGATGAAATCTACGCCCGGTCGCTCCACCTGAACGTCAACGTCTGGTGGGGCCTCGTCCTGCTGGTCTTCGGGGTCCTGATGCTCGCATTCGGATTGCGCAGGAAGCCTCCCGGCAAGGCGGGCGGGGCATGACGCCGGGGCGTCCCCCAGCCACCGATCGGCGTCGCCGGCATGTTCGGTGAGCGGATTTGACTGCCGGCTGCCGCGGCCGCTTGCGCACGCGCGAAACCGCGCGACCGAGGAGGACCTCGACGCGCGGGCTTCTATCCGCATGCCGGCGGGCGGTTGGGGCCGTTGAAACAGGCCTGAAACGCGCCGAAGTCGGTCAGGTCGATGTCGTCGTCCTGATCGAGGTCGGCCTGGGGGCAGATCGAGACGTTCGGCCAGGGGCCGTTCGGGCCTGCGAAGCACGCCTGGAAGAAGAGGAAGTCCACGAGGTCCACGTCGCAGTCCCCGTCAAAGTCGATCGGCAGGGGGTCGACGACGGTCAACTCGGCGTCCTCGCTGACGGCGACGCCGCACCCGTCGAGCGTCACCATGCAGTCGTACAGCCCAGCGTCGGCGGCGGTCACCGGGTCGATCGTCAGCGTCGGGGTCGTCGCGCCGGAGATGTTGCCGCCGTCGGCGAGGTCGACGTCGTCCCTTCGCCACCGGTACGTCAGCGTGCCGGGGCCGTCCGCGGCGACGGCGAACACCCCCGGGCCGTTCCCGCAGCGCATCTGTGAGCGGGGCTGCTGTGTGATCGTCGGCGGCGGGGCGGCCGGGCCCCACCGCGCCCAATAGGCGGAAACACGACCGCCGGCCCTGAGGAATTTGCCGCCGACGACGAGGTCGCCGTTGTGTGTCGTGAGGGCGTCCACCCCGATATCTCGTCCGGGGCCGGTGACGCCGTCGCCGAGCGGCTGCCACGCCGTACCGTCCCAGCGGGCAATGCGGTTAACGCTGATGCTTCCGGTCCGGCCGAATGTGCCGCCGGCGATCAGATCGCCGCCGAAGGCCGTCAAGGCGTAAACACCGCCGGTGATGTCGCTGCCGAGAGGCCGCCACGTTATGCCATTCCACGCGTTGATCTGCGAGCCACCGCTCCCGGGTCTGGCGGCCGTGGAGCCGGCGGCGATGAGCTCGCCGCCGAACACCGTCAGGGCGTACACGCTGCCGTTGCTAATGCCGCTGCCGAGTGGATGCCAGCCGGTGCCGTCCCAGCGGGCAATGCGGTTGGCGCTGACGCCACCGGCCCAATCGAACGTTCCGCCGGCGATCAGGTTGCCGTTGAAGACCGTCAGGGCGTAGACGTTGTCACTCATGCCGTTGCCCAGCGGCCGCCACGCAGTGCCGTCCCAGCGAGCAATGCGGTTGGCGCTGACGCCTCCGGCCCGATCGAACGTCCCGCCGGCGATCAGTTCGCCGTTGTACACGGCGAGGGCATACACGTACGGCGGCGAGAGCCCCACGGAGGACGCCATCCCGGTCCCCAGCGGCGCCCATGTGACGCCGTTCCACCGCGCGATGCTGTTGACGATCGCGCTGCCCGCCATCGTGAATCGGCCCCCGGCGATGAGCTCGCCGTTGTAAACCGCTAAACAGGCAACCCGGGGATTCTCAGCCTGGCCGCTCATTCCCTCGCCGAGCGGCGCCCAGCGCGTCCCGTTCCATCGGGCGATCCGATTGGCGGTCACGTTGCCGGCGCGGAGGAAACTTCCGCCGGCGATGAGTTCGCCCCTGTAGACGGCCAGGGCTGACACGGCGTCGTTCATTCCGCCGCCGAGCGAGCGCCAGGCCGTGCCGTCCCAGCTCGCGACGGCGCTGGCGGGTACGCCGCCGGCGTATGTGAAATACCCTCCGGCGATCAGGTCGCCGCCGAAGACCGTCAGGGCGTAGACGCTCCTATTCGCGCCGCTGCCGAGTGATTGCCACACCCCACCATCCCATCGGGCGACGTAGTTGACCGCGACGTCGCCGGCCTTGGCAAAGTTGCCCCCGATGACCAGGTCGGCACCATACGACATCAGGGTGTTCACCCAGGCGGATACGCCGGCGCCGAAGGGGCGCCACTGCGTGCCGTCCCAGCGGGCGACGTAGTTGACCGTGGCATCGCCGGCCTTGAGAAACCGGCCCCCCGCCACCAGATCACCGTCGTGGACGGCCAGCGAGTGGACGTCGTTGTTGGTTCCGCTGCCCCCAAGGGAGCTCCACTGCGTGCCGTTCCAGCGGGCGATGTTGGTTGCGTACTTGCCGTCGGCGGCGATGAAGCGGCCGCCGGCAATCAGGTCGCCGTTGTAGACCGTCAGCGCGCGAACGCCGGAGCCCGCGCTGATCTCGATGCCGCCGCCCAGCGGTGCCCACCGGGTGCCGTTCCATCGGGCAATCCTGCCGGCGGCGATGCCGTCGGCTTCGGAGAAGGTGCCCCCCACGACGAGTTCGCCGTTGTAGACCGTCAGGGCGGCCACCGTCCCGTTCATGCCGCCGCCCAGAGGGGCCCATCGAGTCCCGTTCCAGCGCGCGATGAACATCGCGGGGGCACCGCCGGCCGTCTGAAAGGCGCCCCCGGCGATCAGCTCCCCGTCATAGACGGCCAGCGCGGATACGGTCGCGTCGAGTCCGGTGCCGACGGGCGACCAGCGCGTGCCGTCCCATCGAGCGATGTTTCGGACGAGGCTGTCGCCTGCGCTGCTCAGCGTGCCGGCCGCATACAGCGCGGGGCCGTTGCCGTCGTCGTAGACGGCCAGCGCGAGGACCTGCCCGTCGAGGCCGGGAAGCCCTTCGCCCGGCCGCCAGTCAAACAGGCACTCGGCCGCCGAGTGTGCGACGGCGATGTTGACGCAGCACGCGAACGCCGCAGCAAGTGCCCAAGTGATGTTCGCGGACATGGCGTGATCCTCCGGAAGGAATGGGCTACAAACGCCATTATACCGGCGCTGTGGAGTCAATGGAACGTTGGCGGTTCGCGTCGGACGGGCCGGTGTGGGTGGTCGTCGGGTGGGACAGGTTTGGCGGGCGGGCGTCGGGGTTGGGGTAAGACGG
>CAZTVU010000004.1:23422-36539 GCA_964617025.1 uncultured Planctomycetales bacterium
ACGAACCAGTCCCCGGCGGGCCGAGCGAGAGGGCGATTGCGACGGCATGTCTCGTGCGGCGGTCTCGCAACTTGCATCCGCGGCGGGCGTAAAACCTGTTGACCCGGATGCCCCGGGGTGGGATGATTGCCTATCGGACGTGAGCCAACGGCCCGGCTTGGCGGACCCGCGTGGAACCGCGAGGGTCCGGTTGCGTCTAAACAAAGGATTCGCCGGTGTCGCAAGCCGCCACCGCAGTTGCGATCGACGACGCCGTCCTGGTCGACCAGGCCCGGCAGGGCGACATGGCCGCGTTTGCCCGTCTGGTCACAAAGTATCAGGACCGCATCTATAACCTCTGCTGGCGGCTGTGCGGCGATGTGGAGGATGCCCGCGACCTGTCGCAGGACGCCTTCGTGCAGGCGTTGCAGGCGATCGGCAGGTTTCAAGGGAAGTCGGGCTTTTATACGTGGCTCTTCCGCATCGCGGTGAATCTGGCGATCTCGCGGCGGCGAAAAGCGAAGCACGCCGTCACGCTGTCGCTGCACGATGAGGAGGACAGCCGGCTGATCGATTCGCAGGTGGCGTCGCTTGTGCGAAGGGGCGCCCCCGCGCGGGGCAGCGACCCGGCCGGCGACATCGAGATGCGCGAGGCGCACCGGGCGGTGTTGCGGGCGCTGGACAGGCTCGACGACGAGCATCGAACCGTGCTCGTGCTGCGGGATGTCGAGTCGTTCGACTACCAGGAGATCGCCGAGATCCTTGATGTGCCGCCCGGGACGGTGAAGAGCCGAGTGCACCGGGCACGAATGGCCTTGCGGGAGGAACTGGGGCCGCTGCTGGGACACTGACGATGAGACCGGATCGCCCGGACAACCTGGAGGAGCAGCTCTCCGCGTACCTCGACGGCGAACTGAGCGACGCCGAGCGGGCGGCGGTGGAGGCGTACCTCGCCGAGGACGAGGTCGCCCGCCGTACGCTGGCGGATCTGCGTCGGGCGGCGGGGCTGCTGCGGACGCTGCCGCGTGCGAAGGCCCCGGACGGTTTGCTGGAGTTGGTGTGCGCCCAGCTTGAGCGGCAGGAACTGCTCGGAGAGTCGGCGGCATCGCCCGCGGCGGGGCCGCGACGCGGGCGGGTCGTCGGGCGGTGGTTGGCGTCGGCCGCGGTGCTGGCGATGGCGACCACCGCCGGCTACCTGACGTTCGAGCATCTGCGGACCGAGCCTGCGGGAAAGCGGGCCACGCCGCTGGGGCCGATCGCCGACGCCGAGGGGCGGCGCGGGCAGGAGGCGGCACCGCCGCGGGAGCTCCACGAGAAGGGTCTCGTTACGTTCGACCCGAAAGACCGGGCACAGACATTCAAGGGCAAGTCGGGCGAGACTTCGGAACAGCTCGCTTCCGCGCCCAGGACGGTCGAAAAGGACGCGGTGGCGGATTCCGTTGCGGGCACACCGATGCCCCCTGCGGCCCCGGCCGCGCCCGCACCGCCGCCGGCGATGACGCGCGAAGGGCCGGCTCTGGCCGCGACGGAGAAGACCGCCGAGCAGCAAGCGGCCCCAGGTGCGGCGATGCGGGGCATGGAATCGTCGGCGACCCGTGTCGCCGGCGTTGGTCTCGAGGTTACGCGAATCGCCGCACCCCCGGCGACGCAACCCGCGAGCGCCCCGGAGGCCGGGCGACTGGCGATGGGCGAAAAGGATGTCTCCGTGGCCAAAGGGGGCCTCGCGGGTGTCGCGAGAGCGGAGGACGCTGTGAGGCTGTCGTCGCTGTCGCCGGATGCGTCGCTGACGACCGCCGTGGCGGCGAGGCAGCAGAGCCGAGGGGCGGCCGCATCCGCCCCCGCCCCGGGCGAGGCGCTGGCGCATCATCGCGACGTTGCCTCCGTCGTGGAGACTCGCGACGCGGCCGACGGGGATGAACTCCGTGTGCGGCTTGTGTACGGCGATGCGGTCGCGCGTGACGCGGCGGCAAGCGGTCTG
Source organism: uncultured Planctomycetales bacterium (assembly GCA_964617025.1). Classification (GTDB taxonomy): domain Bacteria; phylum Planctomycetota; class Phycisphaerae; order UBA1845; family PWPN01; genus CAZMVY01. The sequence goes on from CAZTVU010000004.1 coordinate 25,380, forward strand.
GTGGAGAGGTTGCGCCGGCATCCGTACGTGGCGGCCAATGCGTACGCGATGTACGGAGACGCCAAGGCCGCGCCGATCACCATGGAGGGCAAGAGACCGGCCGGGTTCGACCAGGCGCGGTGTGGCCCGACGGCCGACAGCGCGGCCCGGGAGATCGTGATTGCGGGTTCGGCGGTCGCGGTGGATCTTGCGATGCAGGCGCTTCCACAGGTCACACCGGCGGCGGGGCTTCAGAGTGTGACCGTGGCGGGCGATGCGGTGGACAGGTTGACGGTTGTTTCCACGTGCGGGGGCGACGGGCTTTGGGAGGGTGAGCGGGTGATGAAGTCGTGGCTGGCGGCGACACGGGAGCAGGTCGCGCCCACACTGTCCGCGCGCGAGGCCGAGCCGGAGGATCGGTCGGTCGAGCATATGCCGGGTCACATTTTGGCGAAAGCAAGAGGGGGGCCCGATTTGGTCAAGGCGGCCCCGGCAAGCTCCACCCCCAAACGCGGGGCGCCTCCGACGCTGCGTTCCAACGGTCCCGATGCCGCCAGCGAGCATGCCGAGCCCGCACGGTCACTCCAACGCAGCGCAGACTTGGCTCGGGCGCCGGCCGCCGCGAACGTGCCCGTTTACCCAAGAGGGCGGACACAGCCGGCACCGCGGTCGGAGCCGGTGTTGGGTATGGTTGAGCCAAAGGCGACGGCGACGTGCCCGACGGCGTCGCAAAGGGTCACAGCCACTTCGTCGCACACACAGCCCGCGACACGGTCCGCCGCGCGCCCGGTCTCCCCCGGTCCGCCGTGGACGCGACTTCGGATCCTGCTGGAGTCCGCGTCGCCGTCGGGGCCGGCGGAGGCGACAACGACCCGGCCGGCACGCCCGCAATAGCCGGGTCGAGGGTGGTTCGCCCGGTCCGACGAGAAGCCCGTCGCGTCTTACGCTTTTTTCCCAAGGAGGAATCCGGTACAACGTCGCCTGAACATCGGTGAATGTTCGGGTGCTGTATGCGGTTTCGGATGATCGTGACGGGGATCCTCGGGCCGGCGGTCGCCGCCGCGCTGCCTTGCGGCTGTGTCCTGCCGAACCTGCCGGCGACGCCTGAGCCGGCGATCGAGCGCGGGGGCGGACAGCTTGTCCCGGCCGACGCTCGAGAGGCGGCCTACGAGCCTGCGCCGACCTGGGATCCCCGGTACGGCCGCATGGGGGCCTTCCTCCGTAACCGGCACCTGGAGCCGGACGAGGCGCTGGCGACGGACGGCTTGGCGCAAACCGTGTGCTCGGAGGCGTTCGACTCCTTTGAGCCGGCGACGCCCCGGCCGTGGGAGGTCGTCGGCGAGCCGCTGTTGCGGACGCCCACCGAACCGGGTCGAGGATGCTTCCTGGAGCTTGAGGCGCCGCCGGACGGCGGCACGCACGGCCTCTGCCGCGAAGTACCGGCGGAGAAAGTCCGCGGTGAGGTGGTTCGTGTGCGCGTTCTCACGCGGTTGACCAGTGCAGCCAGGGCCCGGCTCTTCGGCTCGCCGCAACTTCGCTGGCGGGTCACCACGACCGACGGGCGTGTGTCGACGGTTGCGCTGCCGTTGGTCGGACGGGCCTCGCCCGGATGGGAAGCGCAGGAATCGCTGACCTGGTTCAGCGGGTCGGTCCAGCGGGTCGTCCTCGAATTGGTGCACGTCCGGACCAGCGGTGCATGCGCGTTCGACGACCTGGTGGTCGAGACGCCGGCGGCCGAGCAGTTTGACTGGACGGCGGTCGCCGGCGCGAATCCGCTGCCCGGCGTCCGCGCCCGGGCGCCGGCTACGGCGATGAATCTGGTCGCCAACGGGAACTTCGAGGTCGGGCCGAAGGGGTTCTCCGTGTGGGCCGAGCGGCAGTGGCCGGGACGGGGTACTTACGTCGTTCCTCAGTACTGGTACTTCGACAGCGACGCGAAGGTCGGCCAGATGTCGCTCGCTGTTCCCGTCGGCGGAGCCCGGGCGGCGGTGACGGTGGGACCGTTTGACCTCATTCGCCGGGGTCGCGGGGAGCGCCCGGCCGAGCGGTATCACCTGAGCTTCTGCGCGAAGGCATCAGCGGCGGCCCAGATCGAGGTCGAGTGGCGCATCGACGGCCTGCCGGCCCACGTCGATCGCTTTCCCGTGGGGACGGAATGGGTTCGTCATCGACACGTCAGCCTGACGCCGTATGTGCTGGTCAGCGGACCTGATCGGCCGGTGCGGGCCGAGCTGGTGTTTCGCCTGGGCGATTCGTCCTCGGCGGACCGCGTCATATTCTGGCTGGACGGCGTGAGCATGGGCGTCTCGTCGCCCACCGAGCGCTACGTGCCGCCCGCGCCGGTGGAGGTCGGGATCTTCGGCCCGGCACCGGATCCGACGGACCTGGGCGAACTGCTGCAGCCGGGCGATCCGGCCGTCTTCGCCGTGCGCGTGGCGAACTATGTGGATCGGACGTACACGGGCTCGGTGGCGTTGGATGTCGTGGATGCCGGCGACCGGCCTGTGTGGACGAAGACCGTGCAGCCGCTCGTGCAGGCGGATCGGACATGGAACGAGCAGATCGTGCTGCGGCTGCCGCGGGGCTACTACCGGGTGAAGGCGGCCGCGTGGTCCGAGTCGGTGGGGAGCTCGTCGATTCTCTCGCGGGATGAGAGGGCGTTTGCCGTCGTCGACCTGACGGACCCGGTGCCCCGGGCGGGGTTCTACGGGTTGTCGGCGGACGCCGGCAGCGTTTCACTCCGGACGACGCAGATCGGTTCGGGCTGGGTGGGCATGCCGCTGGACCTGCAATGGTGCATCACGCCGGAGGGGCGGGCCTCGTTCGCCGGGTGGCTCGATGCGATCGAGCGGTGCCATGCGCAGGATTTGAACATCGTCGCGAAGCTCAGCGGCATACCCCGCGAGGCGCCCCGGCGCCGGGACCTGTACCGGGCCTGGATGGACGCCTGCCCCGTCGGGGTGGCCGGCGTTCACATTGACCGGAACGATGCGAGCGAGGTCGAGGCGGATGTGCGAGAGGACGGCTTTCGGCGCGTTCGGCGGTGGCTCGGGGCGGCCGACACCGCTCCGCCGGCGGTGCTTGTGGCGATGTCGGCGGAGGCAGTCGCGCTGCCAACCCGTCCGGCGGGTGCGCCGACAACAGCGCCGGACATGCCGGCGTTTGCGTTTCCGACGAGCGCCCCGACGCAGGCGCCGTCGGTGATGCTCGACGGTTATTCCTTTCGGTGTTTTGCGCCGGCGATGATGCCGGAGCTTGCCGAGCCGCAACTGGATCAGTGGGCTCGGGTGCGGCAGGCGACGGAACCGTGCGGATGGTGGGACCTCTTCGTGATCGGCACGGCGGGGTCCGCGTATGCCCGCCGGGCTCGAATCGTCACCGACCCCTCGTCGCCGGTTGTGGTGCAGACCCCCCAGGCGGACCCGCTCCGAAGCGCGTCGTGCCTCGTGCGATCGATGCTGATTCGGCACCTGGCAAATGCCGATTACGCATGCAGCACGGTGCATGCGCTGCGGACGTTCGACACGTTCCTCGATCCGCCCGAGGACTGCCTCAGCGAATACGACCACTCGCCGCGGCCGGCGCTGGTGGCCTGGGACTGGATGACGGCGCTGCTTGGCGATGCCGTGCCGATCCGCTGGTTTGACAAGCCGTCCGACGCCCGCGTGTTCGTGTTCGCGAAGGGCGACGCCGTCGGGCCCCGGGCCGGCGGAGCGATGGTGGCGGCGGTGTGGCGGCCGTTCGGCCGCTCGCGACAGCGGCTGGTGCTGGCGGGGCTGGCCGGCAAGGCGCGGCTGTACGACCTGTTCGGCCGCCCGGAGCCGGGGGCGACGGCCGGGGCCGACCTCATCGTGCAGATCGACGAGATCGTGCGGTATATCGTCGCGCCGGCGGAGCTTCGGGAGACGCTGCTGTCGGCGCTGGAGTCCGCCGAGCCCGTGTATCCGTAGCGGCGCCTCTGCGCCCGGAGGACCGATGCTGGGAAAGCAGTTGAAACGGGCGTTCTCTCGCATCGTCAAGCCGACATGCCCCCAGTGCGATGCGCCCATCGCGCCGGATGACATCGACCTTCGTAAGGGCGTTATGCTGTGCCGCGGGTGCGGGCGGCTGGCATACGTCGAGGACGCCGCGGGCTTCCGTGCCGGCGAGGAGCCGCCGTGGTCGCCCGACTCGGAGCCGGTGCCGGCCCCTCCCCGGCCGTCGACCCGGGTGGAAGAGTTTGGCGGCGAGCTGACGCTGTGGAGGCGGACCGGCAGCATCGCAGTCGGGCTCTTCCTGTTGCTGTGGTTCTGTGGGTGGACGGCGGGGTGCGCCTTCCTGCTTCACGAAGTCGTGACCAGGCGGGAGGCGTTTCTCCTCCTCTTTGCCGTCCCGTTCCTTGCGGCGTGGGTCTTTGTGGCCCTGTTGCTGCCGTGGCAGTTCTTCGGCTTCGAGCGGCTGCGGATCGGTCCTGACGGGCTGCACCACGAGTGGGGCGCCCTGATCGTGCTTGGGCGGCGTCACTGCGGGCTGGATGCGGTCCGGCGGGTCTGCCGTTTCGCGACGGCGGCCGACAGCGAGACCAATGAGCGTCGGCACGGCCTTCGGATCGAAACCACCGGCGCGCCGATCCGCTTCGGCAAGGGCGCAGGCGACAAGGAGCTGCGCTGGCTGGCGGACCTTATACAGCGCCACATTCATCGGCTGGCGCCGGGCGCCCCGTGCGAATCCGCCACGTCGGCGAGCAAGGCCCTTTCGGCCTTTGCGGCGTCCGAGGCGGCGGTCGAGGTGCTGCAGCCGACCACGGCGCGGGCAGAGCGGCCGGCCGACGCCGCGCTGCGGCTGGATCGGGAGTTCAATCGGACGGTGTTCACCCGGCGCACGCCGGTGCGGGCGGTCCTCGCGGCGATCGGCGGGGTCACACTCATCTGCCTGTTCTGGAACGGCATCGTCGGCGTGTTCGTGGTGCAGTTGTTTCGTGAGTTCCAGTGGTTCCTGGCGGTGTTCCTGGTCCCGTTCGTGGCCGTCGGCCTGCTGATCGTCGGCGTGTGGCTGGCGGCGCTGCTGACGCCGTTTACGTCGACGCAGTGGGTGTTTCGGCCCGGCGAGATCGCCACATGCCGGCGCGTGCTGGGGCTGGGCCGCGAGAAGAGCTATCCTCTGGGCCGCCTGGCACGGCTGGAGTTGCGACGAGAGGCCGGGCGAAAGAATCGCTTTCGTTCGACGGATGCGGACGAGACGGCCGACCGGCCGTATGCGCTCGCCCTGGTGAACGAGGACGGCAGCGACCTGATCACGTTCGACGGACTGACGGAGGGCGAGGCCCGTTGGATCGCGGCGGAGCTGTATCAGGATTTCCGGCAGTGGTATGTGAAGGTGGGTTCATAAGCACCACGTCGCCATCGGCAACACGCGAAGGTTAGAAGCAGACCGGCGTAGGCTCCGGCCGCAACCCAAGGATGCGCGTCTTGCTTGTCGGTTACGCTGGAAGACTCCGCCCCGACCTTGACTCGCGCAACGTTCGACCCGTCGGTCCTGGACGAAACGGCCCGCGCGTTTTGGACTGCGGCGGCCTTGCCGCCGCTTTCCCCGGGGCGCGACATGGCGCGCCGGCGTGCGGCAGACCGTTCGAGGCAAAGCGGTGGCGTTGCCGCCGCAGTCCACAGGCGCGATGGACGATGGATGATGTGAAGCGAGTAGCCGGAACTCACGGGCGCGACCGGATCGTCTTCGGAAAAGCTTGCCGGGAGAACAAGAAACCGGGGGATACCATCAAAGATGGATCAACGCTTCGCCTTCGGCTCAACAACGGCCCATCCTACACCTGCCTTTTCGTGGAATCCGTTCCTTTTTCGCTTGTAGTCGCTCGCCCGTCAGGCCCCGTCGAAGGCTCGCGGCCTCTGCGCGAGGGCGCCAATCGCAACGCCGAGACGGCATCCTCCGACGGTCTGCGTGCCTGCGTCATCGTTTCCTGGGCAGGATATGCACGGCCGCGCCGAGGGCGACCTCGACGGCCTCTCCGAACGTTTCGGCCAGCGTCGGGTGTGCGTGGATGATGCCGCCGACGTCGTGGGCCACGGCGGCCATCTCCACCGCCAGGACGCCCTCGGCGATGAGGTCGCCGGCGCCCACGCCGACGATGCCCACGCCGACGATCCGCTCCGTCTCGGGGTCGATGAGGACCTTGGTCATGCCCTCCGGTCGGCCGAGCGTCAGGGCGCGGCCGGAAGCGCCCCAGGGAAACTTCGCCACCTCGACCGGCCGGCCGAGCGCCTTGGCCTGCGTCTCGGTCAGGCCGCACCAGGCGATCTCGGGGTCGGTGAAGACGACGGCGGGGATGGCCACGTTGTCGAACGCCGCCGGCTCACCCGCCAGCACATCGACGGCGACCTTCGCCTCTGCGGCGGCCTTGTGGGCCAGCATCGGTTCACCCGCCACGTCGCCGATCGCCAGGATGTGCGGGTCGGCCGTCCGCATCGACGCATCGACCTCGACAAACCCGCGGTCGTTGACCACCACCTGCGTCTTCTCCAGGCCGATGCCTCGGCTGTTGGGCCGGCGGCCGACGGCGACGAGGACGCGGTCGAAGACCTCCTCCCGCCTCTGGCCGTCGCTGCCCTCGAACGATGCGGCGATGCCCTCATCGGCGGCCCGCACGGCGGCGACCTTTGTATTCAGAAGGATCGCTTCGAACTGCGTCTTGAGGCGGGCTTCCAGCGGGCGGACGAGGTCGCGGTCAGCGCCCGGCAGGAGGGTCGGTGTCATCTCGACGACGGTCACCCGGCTGCCCAGGGCGGCGTAGACGGTGCCCATCTCCAGGCCGATGTAGCCCCCGCCGACGACCAGGAGCCGCTTGGGGACATCGGTCAGTGCCAGGGCGCCCGTGGAGTCGATGATATGCGGATCGTCGATGGCAAACACCGGTGGCATGGCGGGCACGGAGCCGACGGCGAGGATGGCGTGGTCGAAGCGGAGCCTTATGTGGTTACCCTCACCCCGTCTCTCTCCCTGAGAGGGCGAGGGGATGGTACCCTCACCCCGTTCCTCCCCCTCAGAACGAGAGGGAGTGCCACCCTCACTCCGTCCCTCTCCCTGGAAGGGAGAGGGGGTTAGGTGCAGCGTTTGCGAATCGGCGAACGTGGCGCGGGCGTTGATGATCTCGACGTTGCGCCGGCGGGCCAGCTCGACGATGCCGCCGGACAGCTTCTCGATGATTCCTTCCTTCCAGGCGCGGAGGGCGGCAATGTCCACGGCCGGATCGGCGAACCGGACGCCGCACTCGGTGGCCTCGCGGGACTCACGGATGAGCCGTGCGACGTGGAGCAGCGCCTTGGAGGGAATGCAGCCGCGCTGCAGGCAGACGCCGCCCGGCCGGGGGTCTTCGTTGACGAGTGTCACCTGCATCCCGTGATCAGCCGCGCGGAACGCGGCGGCGTATCCGCCCGGACCGGCACCGATCACAACCACCTGCGTCTGCCGCATCTGCGTCTGCTGGGCCATGCCGTCACCTCGGTGTTCAGCCACTCAACCCGCCGTTCGCGCCGTCGTTGCGTGCCACAGCGACGGAAAAGCCGGAAAGCGGAAAACCGGAAAAGGCTCGTTTGGACGGCTGCATCCCGCACACAGCCGTGGCGCGGTTCTGCGCCCGCCGCGTCATCGGACCTTCTTCGTTTTCTTGCTTCCCAGCGTTGCCCGGTGCAACGATGGAGTCAACGATCTTATTGCGCCGGTTGCGGGAGGCAACATCGAGCTGCCGGGCTGCGCCGGGCGTGCAACAGTAACGTTGCGCCGACGCTTCGCCGGAACGACCATGCCCCGGGCGGGCCTCCGGCTTTCTCGGCCGTCCGTCTGCCGGTATTATTCGTACCGGCGGCGTTCGGCAGGGCCGGCGCGCCGGGAGAAATCAAAGCACTTTGTTGATGAGGTGACGTATGAACGCGTTTGTTACGGCGATTCAGTTGCTGTCGATCCTGATCCTTCCGGCCGGGGCGGAGGCGCCGGCCAAGAAGGGCACCGAGGCCAACCCGATCCGCGTCCTGCTGATCACGGGGCGGGATGTCGTCGCGCACAGGTGGCGAGAGACGAGCCCGGCCCTTCGCGAGGCGATGGAGATGGCGAAGAAGTACGACGTGGTCATCAGCGAGGAGCCGCTCGTTCTCGAGTCGTCGGCGCTCGAGGGATACGACGTGATCCTGCTGAATTACTACAACTGGCAGCGACCGGGGCTGACGGAAAAGGCCCGCGAGAACCTCCTCTCGTTCGTCAAGGGCGGCAAGGGGCTCGTCTGCTTTCACTTCTCCGTCCGGGCATTCGAGGATTGGCCCGAGTATCAGAACCTCGTCGGCCGAATCTGGGTCGCCGGCAAGTCGGGCCACGGACCGCGGGGCAAGTTCAAGGTGAGGATCGCGGACCGGCGGCACCCCATCACGCGGGGCATGAGCGACTTCGAGGCGGATGACGAGCTGTATGCGAAGCTCGAGGGCAAGGCCCGTATTCACGTGCTGGCCGAAGCCGATTCGGCCTGGAGCGGCAAGACGGAGCCGATCGCCTGGACGCTGGACTACGGGAAGGGCCGCGTCTTCTCCATCATGCTCGGCCACGATGCGACGGCGTGCCGAAGCGCGAGCTTCATCAAGCTGCTTCAGCTCGGCACCGAATGGGCCGCCGGCTGCGGCGAAAAGTGACCGCCGCTCGCGTGCCTCTTGCCTGTGCTCCGTCGTTGCAGAACACGCCGACGGAAAAGCGAGAAATCGCAAAACCGAGAAAGCGAAAAAGCTCGGCGCGGACATTGGCCGGAACCACAGATGCGCGAGTCTTGCGCGTCGGTTGCGGTGGAAGAGTCTGCCCCGGCTTCGACTCGGGCGGCGGTCGCCCCGCCCGTCTTGTACGGCGCGGCCCGCGCGTCTTGGACTGCGGCGGCTTTCCGCCGCTTTTCCCGGCACGCGCCGGCGTGCGGCAGACCCGTCCGAGGCAAAGCGGTGGCGCTGCCACCGGAGTCCACAGGCGCCGACGACGATGAATCGCGCGGAGCGGATCGTTGGAAACACCCGGACGAGACCGGATCGCCTTCGGAAAGGCCTGCCGGGAGAGCAGGAAATCGGCGGATATCATCGAAGAAGCGAAAAAGCAAGTCCGGAGGACCGCATCCGGAACACACCCGTGAAGCGGCCGCGTTCAACGCATCATCAGGATCCTCTTCGCCTTCGGGCGTTGCCGTACGAACGGCGGGGTTTACGCCGCCGGCCGAAAACGCTACACTCAGGTTCGCGCCCCTCCAACGGGGTGCGGAATTGGAGCCCTGCGATCGCGTGCCGCTGCCCGGCGGGCAGTGAGGACGCGGGATGCGTGTCCCCCGCACGACACTGCCGGCACGGCAGTGGCACACCGGCGTTTTGTGCACTCGTTTCACGGGGCAACGGATGTCGAGGCCTTCCGATCCGCCGCTTTGGGTTGCGAGGCGGCCGGCCCTTGGCTGTTTTCCGGAAGGCAGGCCGGCACCCGGGTGGTGCGAACGCCGGAGAAGCGGCGGGGTCGCGGCCGTACCCGGAACGGAGGCGTGCTGATGATGCGGCTGGGCGTGCGTGTCTGGATGTCGGGCCTGATGGTTCAGGCGGCGTGGATGGCGGCTCCCCCGGCGGCCGTGGGTCAGGCCGGCGGCCGGCTGATGGGAGAGCTCACCCGGATTCACGGCGAGGCCGAGCGGCTTAAGGGCGCCCTGCAGTTCCACAAGGTGGAAGGTCTGCGGCAGCAGCGGTTCCAGTTGCTCGAGCAGTCCGCGCGCAACGTCCCGGCGGCGGCGACGAAGGACGAAAAGGCATGGATCGAGGACGTCGTCGCGCTGCGGCAGGCGGATTCGCTCATCCAACAACTCAAGTATAGAGAGGCATACGACCTGGTCAGGGGCCGCTGGACACGGTTCGCCCAGGCGGACGGGAAGGCGCCCGTCCACGGCGACCTCGCCATGATGATGGCCAAGGCGGCGGAATCGTCGCTGCTGGTGTACCCGCGGCGCCTCGGGGTGAAAAAGGATGCGGAGGCGGAACACATCCTGACCGAGGTGAAGGCCGCGCTGACGGCCGCGACGACGCTGGATCCGTGCCAGATCGAGTCGCAACTGGTCCTCGCATTCCTCACGCAGCCGAACCCGCGCGAGGCGTTCCTGCGGGCCGAGGTCCGGCCGTCGCTTCAATCGCGGTACAAGGCCCTGCTCAACCTGTCGCATGACCCGCAAGCGGGCGGGCCGGTCATGCCGTGGCACGCCCCCGCCGAGATGCTCAAGGCCGACAACACCGAGCTGGTGCTGCGTGACTTTCTGCTCTACCGGTATCTCCAGGGCGAAGGCCTGCGCGGCATGGACGCGGCCGGGGCGCGGTTCGTGCTGCTGAGGGATCTGTTTCTGATCGAAGGGGCCGACAAGCGCGGCCGGACCGGCTGGTTCGTGGCATCGCTGGCGGGGACCGGCGACGCGCCCCGGTGGCAGCGAAGCCACATCTATGTGCTTCGCCGCAACCTGCCGCCGGAGGACAAGGTTGCCGCGCAGGGCCAGCCGGAGGGGCAGAAGGCCCAAAGAGGCGGTCCGTCGCAAACGGCCGCTTCGCCGGCCTCTCACGCGCGCGAGGTGATCCGGGTTCAGCTCGAGGCCGGCAAGCCTCTCTGGAGCACCAAGCCGACGAAGGAAGGATACTGGATCGACCTTTTCGCGACGGAGAACATGAATGCGGAGCACTTCATCGAATCCGGTATTCCGTTCCTCGGCGTACGGGCGTCGGTGAGCCTGAAGAACGCCTTCGGCCGCGTGCCCCGGGAGAAGAAGCAGACGACGCCGACCGAGGGCCGGGCCCGACGAACGTCGTCGGACCAGCCCCGGGAGTCGCGCCGATCGGGTGACCGCGAGGGGTCGCGGCAGTCCGGCGGCTCGCGCGAGGGAAGCGCGCGGCAGTCGGTTCGCGACCGCCTCCAGAAACAGTCAACCGATGCCGGCTCCGGAAGCTCTGCGGCCGCGGACAACACGTCGGTCTACGTTCCCGTGGGCAACGTGACGATGTTTCCGGGCGAAACGGGGAGCGCTTCGGCCGAGGGTACGGGCGGCGACCTGAAGGTGGATCTTTCCGCGCCGGCGTACGACAACCTGTGCATCGTTGTGGCCGATTCGGAGCCGTTTGAGCCTGCGTTCTTCTCCGAGGGCGACACCCGATACCTGCT
>CAZTVU010000004.1:36565-41359 GCA_964617025.1 uncultured Planctomycetales bacterium
GGCTCGTTTTCGACGGAAAGACGCAGCGCTTCGTGCTCGACAACGGCGCTGTCGAGTGCGTGCAGCCGCTGTCGGGCGCCTCGCTGCCCGATCCGGTGGTGCGGAAGCTCGTCACCCTCGCCGCCCAGTCGGGTTCCGAGTCGCTGGTTGCGCAATTGCAGAAGGCCGGTTACTCCCAGCAGCAGGCGACCGATGAGGCGGTCCGCGCCGTCCGCCGCCCGAATTACGTGCCGAGCCGGTTGGCCGGCGGCGGATCGAAGGACAAGGAGAAGGACCGCAGCTCAAGCAAGGACGAGAACCGGGCGTTTCTCGCCGAGGCGGCGAACCTTCGGACGACCCGCTTCCTCCACGGCGAAGCGGATACGTTCGTGATCCTTCGGCCGGACATCCCGACCCGAAACACCGTTCGCAGCCGCGGTCCCCGCGCTGTCCAGGGTCCGGCCGAACTCTTTCCGCAGGACGGCAGCAGCCCGTTCATCCTGCTCGATCCGCAGGGCAAGACGCTCGAGTCCCGATACAACGCGAAGGACTGGCAGGTGCTGTTGAACAATGTCTGGGGCACCTTCCTTCCCACGGCGATCCGGTATCGCCCGGTCCTGCCGCTGATTCTGAAACACTCGCGGCTGCCGGAAACGTTCCCGGTCCTCAGCCAGGGCATGAGCGCTCCCGCGCAGGCATCCGGAACGGCGACTTCCGTCACCTTCGTGCCCACCGAGGACGAGTGGCGCGAGGAGCTCGCCAAGTCGTACCTAAGCGCGTCGGGGTCGGCCGCCGCCGATCCCCGCGGCGGCGGGAGCGGGGTTCCGGCCGTTCTGGGCGGCCCTCTGGCATCGGCAGGCGCGTGAAGAGGTCGTGGCCAAGAGGTACCATCGCGCCCTGGTCTGTTTCCGGGATGTGATCGGCCTGTTGGGCGAGCGCGCATTGGACGAGGGATTCTTCGACGAAGTGCCGACGCTCGAGCGCGTGGGCGAGTTCAGCCGCGCCCTCGCCGGCTACACCGCCGATTCGCGCGGGGCGATCATTGCCGAGATCGAGCAGGCGGCCGCGCTGCAGCGGGTCGGGTTCACCGCCGCATCGACTTTCCTGATGAGCCGCATGATCGACCGGTTCGAGCTGTTCACGTTTCCGATGCTCGACGAGGCCGCCTCCTATATCCAGAGCTACGGCTTCTTCCCTCCGCAGGAGTTGTCGCAGGTACGGCGGCAGCTCCAGGACCTGATCGACCAGGTCCGCCAGTCCATGCCTCCCTCCGCCGACCTCGCGTGCGTGAAGGAGGCGCTGGAGGCAAAGGATGCCGCGGAGACGGCGGGCAGGCTGACCGCCCTTCGCGACATGCTGGAATCCAAGGGGTCCGCGGCGGCCGGTTCGGTCAAGACGCCGGCGTTCATCGGCGGCACGCTCGCCGCGATATACGACAATGAGCTGTCCCTGGCGACGTGGCTGAACCTGAAATCCTTGCTGGCGTCGGCGTCGCCCGGATACCTGTGGCGATCGGCGGCCGACTCCATGGCCCGGCAGATCGCGACGAACCTCGTGCCCGTCGAGACCTACGACCCCGAGGAGGGATTCGCCGCCAAGCCCGTCTTCACGCCCGGGCTTTCGGAGGCCCTGCGCCGGTGGGCGTCCGGCGCTGGTCGCGACAAGGATCCCTCGGCGGGCCTGCACTACTTCGTCCTGGCGTGGTATTGGATGGACCGCGGCGTCTGGCAAAACGCCCGCGAGGCGTACAAACAGTCGGCGCGCGTATACCTGGCGCAGGCCGCGCGGCAGGGCATGGGCCGCGAGGCCAAGGACCGAAAGACGGCGATCCAGGGCCTGCTGGCGAAGCGCAACTTCTTCGGCATGGTGATCGCGGCCGCGGGCATCACGTACGACGCGCCGGCCGGTGCGCGCACGGTCGGCGCGGCCTATGCGCGGGAGCTGGGCTACCAGTTGACCATGTGGAATCGCCGCTGGATCTCCGTCGGGTTGCCCGAGTCGCACGGGAGCCGCGAGGAGTCCTATCTACGCGAACGGATCGACACCATCGGCGGCACGGGCCGATGAGCACACCGGCCATTATTTCTGGTTCGATTACGACATGATGCCGAGCGTCTGGCGCGACGCGCTGGCCGTTCGCATCGAGGCGTGGAAGCAGCAGGCGGCTGCCCAGTGGAAGGACAACCCGGCCGCCCTGGCATGGCTTCAGAACCCTGCCGTGGTCAACTGGCTCAAGGCGCCCCGGCCGCCGGGGCCGCCGACGCCGCTGCCCAAGGACATCCAGATGTCGCCCTTGTCGCTAGAGACTACGGCTCGCGAGGCCCAGGCGACGTTTGAACGCCCGACCACCCTGGACAAGCGGATCGTCAAGTGACGGGGATAGTCAGCGGGACAGGCTCGGCCGGCATGCCTTTGCCGAACCGAGCCGTGTGCGGCTTGGTTCCTTGCGCCGAAACATGCGAGCAAGATGCGCGCATGTCCTGGTTGCGATCGTGGGCCGTTTGGGGAGAGGGGACTTACATGTTGTGCAAAGCTGTCCGAGCCGACACGGCTCGGCTCCGTTTTCCTCGTCGTTGAATGCCTGACGAACGGAGTCGGCTCGTGTCGAGCCGGGCCGGTTTGCATAGTCCCGTACGCCGAAGCATGCGCGAGTTTGACTCGCGTGTTTTCGCGAAGGGCTTCTCTCGGACACAGGTTTTCCGACGCCGGCTTGACGACCAGGCGCGTGCCCCGGCGCGAGCCGCCCGTGTTGCGCGGGTCTCGCCCGGCGTTTGATTTTCGCCGACAAATCCGATATTCAGACCCAGATATCGCGGAGGTTGATCCGGAGCCGTTTCGAATACCGTAATCGGCGGGAGCACCCGGTGGAAGCGACAAACGGCAGGTTGTTGAGCGGGGACGAGGCGATCGCGTTCGCGGCGAAGGACGGCGGCGTGGCCCTGGGGACGGGGTATCCGGGCACGCCGTCCACGGAGATCCTGGAGACGCTGGATGCCATCGGCGCCAGGGCACAGTGGGCGCCGAACGAGAAGGTGGCCTTCGAGGTCGCCCTTGGGGCGGCGTTCGGCGGGGCGCGGGCCCTGGTCACGATGAAGCACGTCGGACTCAACGTGGCCGCCGATCCGCTGTTCACGGCGGCGTACACGGGCGTAACGGGGGCGCTGGTCGTCGTCTCCGCGGACGACCCCGGGATGGCGTCGAGCCAGAACGAGCAGGACAACCGCCGCTACGCCGTCGCCGCCGGCGTGCCGATGCTCGAGCCGTCCGATTCGCAGGAGGCGTACGACTTCACGCTCGCGGCGATCGAGATCTCCGAGCGCTGGCGCATCCCCGTGCTGCTGCGGCTGGTCACGCGGGTCTGCCACTCGAAGTCCATCGTGCGTCCCGCGCCGCCGGCCGGCCCGCCGCCGGCCCCGCACTTCGAGCACGACATCAAGGGTCGGGTGATGATTCCGGCTTATGCCCGACCGGCCCATCGTCGGCTCCGGGCGAAGCTGGCCGAGATCGCCGCATGGAACGAGACATCCTCACTGAATTCCTGCGTGGAGGGCGATTCGTCGCTGGGGATCATCGCATCGAGCATCGGGTATATGCACGCCCGCGAGGCCGCCCCCGAGGCCAGCATCCTCAAGCTGGGCATGACGTACCCGCTGCCGATGGGCCTCATCCGCGACTTCGTCGAGGGCGTGGATCGCTGCGTGGTGATCGAGGAAGGCGATCCGTATCTGGTCGACTCGATTCGGGCCGCGGGGATCGACGTCGAAGGCAAGGCGGAGATGTATCGCTTCGGCGAGCTGAACGTGGGCCGGGTGCGGCGGATCCTCGCGGGGGACACGTCGCCGGAGCCCGTGCCGCCGCCGGGCAAGCCGCCGCAGCTCTGCGTGAGCTGCCCGCACCGCATCGTGTTCGACACGCTCAAGAAGCTCGATTGCATCGTCGCCGGCGATATCGGCTGCTACACCCTCGGCGTGCTTCCGCCGTTTGAGGCGATGGACACGTGCGTCTGCATGGGGGCCAGCGTCGGCGTGGGGCTGGGGCTGCGGCATGTCCTGCCGCCGGAGGAGGCGCGGCGGGTCGTCAGCGTGATCGGCGACAGCACGTTCGTCCACGGCGGCATCACGGGCCTGGTCGAGATGATCTACAACCCGCCGCCGACGGGCCACCTGCTGATGATCCTCGACAACGGCACGACGGCGATGACGGGCCTCCAGGAGCACCCGGGCACGGGGCGGACGCTCCACCACGATCCGACGGGCAAGGTCAGCTTCGAGGCCCTTGCACGGGCTCTCGGTGTTCCGAATGTGGACGTCATTGACCCGACGCAGGATCCGGCAGCGCTGGAGGCGCTCGTGAAGGACCGGCTGTCGAGCGGAAAACTGAGCCTCATCATCACGCGGCGGCCGTGCCTGCTGGCGGCGGGCAAGATCAAGGAATACGAACGGGCCGCGGCCCAGGCCTGTGATGCCTCGGTGCCGCAGGGGTAGGACATGGGCAGCAACAGCGCAGAAGTCACCAATGTCGTCGTCGCCGGGCTCGGCGGCCAGGGCGTGCTGAAGGCGTCGGACATCCTGGCGGAGGCGGCGTTCCGCGCCGGCCTGGATGTCAAGAAGAGCGAAATCCACGGGATGAGCCAGCGGGGCGGCTCGGTCTCGAGCGACGTCCGCTTCGGCCGCGCCGTTCTCAGCCCGATGGTCCCGCCGGGCGAGGCGGATTTCCTCCTCGTGATCGCCGCCGACCAGGTCGAGGTCAACCGCTGGCAGCTCCGGCCGGGCGGAACGCTCCTGACCCCCGACCTCATCGACGAGACCGCCCTGG
>CAZTVU010000004.1:41373-53481 GCA_964617025.1 uncultured Planctomycetales bacterium
TGTGGCGCTCCTCGGGGCGCTCAGCACGCGGCTGCGCATCCCCGAGTCGCACTGGCTGGACGCGATCCGGGCAAACCTCGCGCCCAAGTTGCACGAGGCGAACTTGCAGGCCTTCGAGCTGGGCCGCAAGGCCGCCCCGTCCGCCGGACTTTGAAGGAGGCACGTCACGATGAACGAGTTGTGGAACGATACGGGAGGCGGGTTTCACCCGGCGAGCGCGCCGGATTACCTTCCTCTGCCCCGGTTGCGGGAGCTCCAGCTCCGCCGCCTGAAGGCCGTCGTCACGCGGGCGTACGAGCACGTGGGCCTCTTCCGCCACCGAATGGTGGAGCGCGCCATCACGCCGCACGACATCCGGACGCTCGAGGACGTCGTGAAGCTGCCGTTCACCGTCAAGACGGACCTTCGCGACACGTACCCGTTCGGCCTCTTCGCCAGCCCGATGAACGAGATTGTGCGCCTGCACGCCTCCAGCGGGACGACCGGCAAGCCGATCGTGGTGGCGTACACGCAGGAGGACATCGACGTCTGGTCGAGCGTGATGGTCCGCAGCTTCGCCGCCTGCGGCCTGCACCGCGGCGACATCATCCAGAACGCCTACGGCTACGGGCTCTTCACCGGCGGCCTGGGTGCCCACTACGGCGCCGAGGCCCTCGGCGCGACGGTGATCCCGATCTCCGGCGGCAACACCGATCGCCAGATCATGATCCTGAAGGATTTCGGCGTCACGGCCATCTGCTGCACGCCGAGTTACTTCATCCACCTGATCGAGCGGGCGGCGGAAATGGGCGTGGACATGAAGAAGCTGCCCCTCCGCGCCGGCGTCTTCGGCGCCGAGCCGTGGAGCGAGGGCATGCGCAAGCACATCGAGGCCCACTCGCGGGTGAAGGCGTTCGACATCTACGGGCTCTCGGAGATCATCGGTCCCGGCGTCGCCATCGAGTGCGAGCACCAGGCGGGCCTGCACGTCTTCGAGGACCACTTCCTCATGGAGATCATCGACCCGCAGACGCTCGAGCCGCTGCCCGACGGCACGGAGGGCGAGCTGGTGCTGACAACGCTGAGCAAGGCGGCCATGCCGATGATCCGCTACCGCACCCGCGACATCACGGCGATTCTCCCGGAGCCCTGCCCGTGCGGCCGGACGATCCGCCGGATGGCCCGCATCGGCCGGCGCAGCGACGACATGTTCATCATCCGCGGCGTCAACGTGTACCCGTCGCAGATCGAGGCGGCCCTGCTGACGGTCGAGGCGGCCCTGCCGCACTACCAGATTGTCCTGACGCGCGAGAAGGGCCTCGATCAGGTCGAGGTCCAGGTCGAGGTCACCCCGGAGATCTTCAGCGACGAGGTCCGCCGACTCGAGACGCTCCAGGCGAGGCTCAGCCACGCGATCGAACGGACGATCGGCATCCGCGTCGCCCTACGCCTCGTCGAGCCGCACACCATCCAGCGGAGCGAGGGCAAGGCCAAACGGGTGATCGACAAAAGGAACCTCTAAGCCCGGCAGGCCCGACGCCTGCAGCGCGAATCGAAGGAAGGCTCGCCATGAAACTGAACCAGTTGTCCGTGTTTCTCGAAAACAAGCCCGGCCGGCTCACCGTTCCCTGCAAGGTGCTGGCCGAGGCCGGCGTCAACATCCTCACCCTTTCGCTCGCCGACACCCAGCAGTTCGGCATCCTGCGTCTGATCGTTCGCGACTGGCAGAAGGCCAAGGCCCTGCTCGAGAAGGCCGGCTGCGTCGTACGCGTGTCGGAGGTCGTCGCGATCGAGGTCCCCGACCGGCCGGGTGGGCTGGAGAAGGTGCTCGAGGTGATCGAGCAGCTCGGCATCAACGTCGAGTACATGTACGCCTTCACGTTCCGAACGGAAGACAAGGCCGTGCTGGTGTTTCGGTTCGAGGATCCCGACGCCGCCGTCAAGGCCCTCCAGAGCCGGGGCGTCAACGTCGTCGGGAGCGTGGAGCTGTACGACCGCGTCGGGAAGTAGCCCGGCTGCGGAAACGGGACGTCATGCCGGCCTTTGCGTTCGAGAATCGGATCTGGGATTCCGACGAGACGATGCCCCGCGACGCGCTCCGCGCGCTCCAGGCGCAGCGGCTGCGCGACCTGGTCGCCCGTGTGGCCGACGTCCCGTTCTACAAGGCGGCGTTCGCGCGGGAGGGCGTCACTCCGGATCGCATTCGGAGCGTCGATGACGTCCGGCGGCTGCCCTTCACGACCAAGGAGGACCTTCGCCGCCACTACCCGCTGGGTTTCCTCGCCGTCCCGCGCGAGCGGATCGCGCGAATCCACGGATCCTCCGGCACGACGGGCAAGCTGACGTTCGTCGCGTACACCGCCGAGGACCGGGATCTATGGGCCAATCTCTGCGCGCGGTTCCTCGTGGCCGGCGGCCTGCGGCCCGAGCACCTCGTTCACATCTGCTTCGGCTACGGCCTGTTCACCGGCGGGTTCGGGCTGCACTACGGCGTCGAGAAGGTCGGCGCGGCGGTCGTCCCCGCGTCGTCGGGCAACACCGCCCGGCAAATCATGCTGATCCGGGACCTCGGCGCCGACGTGCTCGTCTGCACGCCCAGCTACGCGCTCAACATCGCCGAGGCGGCCCGGGCCGGCGGTCTCGACCCGCGCCGGCTCCCGCTGCGCTTCGCCCACTTCGGCGGCGAGCCCTGGACGGAGGACATGCGCGCCCAGATTGAGCGGGAACTGGATCTGATGGCGTTCAACAACTACGGCCTCAGCGAGGTGATCGGCCCCGGCGTCAGCGGCGAGTGCGTGGTGCGAAACGGCATGCACATTCAGGAGGACCACTTCCTCGTCGAGTGCATCGACCCGGAGACACTCGATCCGGTGGCCGACGGCGAGCGCGGCGAACTGGTCTTCACCACGTTGACGAAGCAGGCCTTTCCCCTGATCCGCTACCGTACCCGCGACCTTGCCGCGCTCGACCGGTCGCCCTGCCCGTGCGGGCGCGTCGGCGTCCGGATGAGCCGCGTCGTCGGCCGCTCCGACGACATGCTCATCATCCGCGGGGTGAACGTCTTTCCGTCGCAGATCGAGGAGGCCCTGCTCCGCGTCGAGGGCACCGCCCCGCACTACGTCATCGAGGTCGACCGCCCCGGCACGCTCGACGTCGTCACGGTCCGCGTCGAGATGAGCCCCGAGATGTTCTCCGACAAGCTGGCGCAGGTGCAGGCCCTCCGCGACCGTATCGACCGCGAGATCCAGTCCATCACCGGCATCCGCGTGAATGTGCAGCTCGTCGAACCGAAGACCCTGGAACGGTCCGCCGGCAAGGCCGTACGTGTGATCGACCACCGACGGGAGAAAGGGCAAATCTGAAAGTGGAAAAGCGAAAAAGCGAAAAAGCGAGAAAGGTGCCCGCTCAGGACCGCCTGATGTCCATGCTGCTGCTGGTGACGGCGGCGGCCGGTTCGTCTCCGGTCCTCGCGGCCGGGCGGCCTAACGTCCTGTTCATCGCCCTGGATGACATGAACGACTGGGTCGGTTGCCTGGGCGGCCATCCGCAGGTGAAGAGCCCCCACATGGATCGCCTTGCCGTGCGGGGCACCGTCTTTCGCAACGCCCACTGCCAGGCGCCGTTGTGCAACCCGTCACGCACGAGTCTGATGATCGGATTGCGCCCGTCGACGACCGGCGTATACGCGCTCGAGCCGTGGTTCCGCACGTCGCCGCCCTTGCGCGACTTGCGGACGCTGCCCCAGTACTTCGCCGACCACGGCTACCGCACGCTCTCGACCGGCAAGATCCATCACGACGCCTATCCGCCCCGCGAGGATCGCGAGAACGGGCGGGAGTTCGAGGTCTGGGGTTATCACGGCGGCTACGGTCCGCTGCCCCCGAAGAAACTCGTGGAAACGCCGGCGAAGCATCCGCTGATCGATTGGGGCGTCTACCCGGAGCGTGACGAGCAGCAGGAGGATTGGAAGGTCGCCGACTGGGCGATTGAACGGCTCCGCGCGATGCCGACGGACCGGCCGTTCTTTCTCTGCGTGGGCTTTCGGCGGCCGCACGTGCCGTGCTATGCCTCGCGGAAGTGGTTCGACCTGTACCCGGAGGCGTCGCTTGCGATGCCGCCGTGGCAGGCCGGCGACCGCGACGACACGCCGGCGTTCTCGTGGTACCTTCACTGGCGGCTGCCCGAGCCGCGGCTGTGCTGGCTGCGCGAGGCGGACCAGTGGCGGGCCCTCGTGCGCGCGTACCTCGCGTGCGTCAGCTTCGTCGACAGCCAGGTCGGGCGGGTGCTCGATGCGCTGCGGGCCTCGGGCCTGGCCGACAACACGATCGTCGTCCTCTGGGGCGACAACGGCTGGCACCTCGGCGAGAAGGACTTCACCGGCAAGACGAGCCTCTGGGACCGCTCGACGCGCGTGCCGCTGATCTTCGCCGGGCCGGGGGTGGCGGCCGGCGGGCGGTGCGCACAGCCGGCGGAGCTGTTGGACATGTACCCCACGCTGGTCGAACTGTGCGGCTTGCCGGCCGCAAAGGGGCTCGAGGGCCACAGCCTCGTCCCGCAGTTGAAGGACGCCCGCGCGCCGCGTCCGTGGCCGGCGATCACGACGCACGGACCCGACAACCACGGCATCCGCACGGCGCAGTATCGCTACATCCGCTACGCCGACGGCTCAGAGGAACTGTACGACATGGCGACGGATCCCCACGAGTGGACGAACCTCGCGTCACGCCCTGAACTGGCGGAGCGAAAGCGAGAGCTGGCCGCGTGGCTGCCGAAGGTCAACCGGCCGCCGGTGCCGGGAAGCAAGACCCGGCTGGTCGAGCTTCGCGACGGCGAGCCGCATTGGGAAGGCCGTCCGGCCCGGGAGCAGTCGCCCGAAACGCAGCCGGTGCTTGCCCTTCCCCGTTGATCGCGCAACGACGCGGCGAAGGAGGCCGGCGAGGCGCCGGCCCTACGGTGGTGCCGGCCCTGCTGTGAATGTGGTGCCGACGCCTCGTCGGCATTTTCATCGGCCGCGCGAATGGGCACGGGCCGAGGCGCGTCGTTCGGACCGCTCTTTCGGAGCGGTTCGGGGCGAGATCACTCTGCACTCGCAACGCTGAACTCTGAACTCCCCTCCCTGCAAGGGAGGGGCCGGGGGAGGGTGCCGTGGCTCCGTTGGTGCCAACGCCACAGTGGTGCCGACGCCCTCGTCGGCGGGGGGGAGTCACGCGAAGCGCGCGGGGAAGGAGGCCGGCGAGGCGCCGGCCCTACTGTGGTGCCGACGCCTCGTCGGCATTTCATCCCTTTGCCGCTCGGTTCGATCGCGACTACCGTAAACAGCATCGGGAGTTCGATTTCATCGCCGCGCACGGTGCGGAGTTGTCCGCCCTTTGAGGCTTCCCATGATTCGACTGGATGAGGGACAAAAGCGGCAAGTACGGGAGCTCCTGGCCGAGCTGGTGGCGATCGACAGTGCCATCCTCTCGCCCGAGCAGGCGACGCGGGACCGCACCGAAGAGAAGGTCGCCGCATACCTCACGGACCGCCTGGTCCGCATGGGCATGGTGGTCGAGCGACAGGAGGTATTTCCCGGCCGTCCGAACCTCATGGCCCACTGGCCCGGCCAGGGCGCCGGCCGCAGCCTGATGCTCGAGGCGCACATGGACACCGTCACCGTGGAGGGCATGACGGTTGACCCGTTTGCCGCTGAGGTCCGCGACGGGCGGATGTACGGGCGGGGGACGTGCGACACGAAGGGGTCCATTGCGGCGTTTCTGACGGCGTTGCAGATCGCTCGTGAGACCGGCCGCCTGCCGTCGGACAAGCTCTGGTTCGTGGCGACGATGAGCGAGGAGACGG
This sequence comes from uncultured Planctomycetales bacterium, assembly GCA_964617025.1. Classification (GTDB taxonomy): domain Bacteria; phylum Planctomycetota; class Phycisphaerae; order UBA1845; family PWPN01; genus CAZMVY01. The sequence continues at coordinate 47,191 of CAZTVU010000004.1, forward strand.
GCTGTGACGGCGCCGTCGCGTTGATGCGGCACGGGTTTCGATCGGACGCGGCGATCGTCGGCGAGCCGACGCGGTGCCAGGTGGTCACAGCGCACAAGGCCCCGCTCTGGATCCATGTCGAGCTGCTCGGCCGGTCGTGCCATGCCTCGATGCCCGAGCACGGCGTCAACGCGGTGGATCGGGCCGCGCGGGCGATCCGTTTCCTTCACGGACCCTGGGCGGACCGCGTGCGGCGGGTGAGCCATCCACTTCTGGGCCGATCGACCATGACGGCGACGCGTATCGAGGGGGGCTTGAAGATCAACATCATCCCCGCATCGTGCCGTGTGGAGATCGACGGCCGGCTGGTCCCCGGGCAGCAGGCGGAGGGGCTGCTCGCGGAGTTTCGTCGGATGCTCGCGGCCGAGCTCGGCGGCGAGGATGCCTTTCGCATCACGCACGTCAAGACGCTCGGCCCGCTCGACTGCCCGGCCGACACGCCGGTGGCCGCGCGGCTGCTGGAGGTCTGCCGTGAGTACAACGGCCAGGAATCGCCGTGCGGCGTGAACTATTTCGCCGACACCGGGCCGTTCAACGACGCCGGCATCCGCGCCGTTCTCTTCGGGCCTGGCGACATCGAACAGGCGCACACCGCCGACGAGTTCCTCGAACTGGACCAGCTCTACCAGGCGACGGAGATCCTGCTGGCCTTCCTGATTGGCCACGCCGGCCGCTCCGTCGTCGAGTAGCGAGCGGGGCCGCTCATCGCGGCGTCACACGGCACTCCGACGCCCTGAACCGGGACGGCGCCGCAGGCCCAGGCCGAACCCTGCACCGAGCATCAGGAACGCCGTCGCCGGATCGGGGCATGTGATCGTGTATCCGAACTCTCCGCTGGCGTCCTGAGCGAAGAGGAAGTGCGTTTCCGTCGGCGACAGGGTCATGGGAAACACGAACGACCCGGTCGTCTCCCCCGACGCGTCGAGGAAGCCCTCGTACACCAGTTGATCGTTGAGGTAGACCTTGAGCGGGTCGTAGGGCGTGAGGCCGGCGACCGAAAAGGCGTAAGGGCTCCCCGGCACCGGAACGCCGTCGCCGCTGGTGATCAGCGTCGGATCGGAGAGCCACTTCTGCAGGTCGAACGCGGCCACATCCGTGTCCGCGATCAGGCTGCCTTCCGCGGAAACGATGCCGATCGGCACGAGGCCCGCGCCCAGCGACCCCATCCCGATCAGGTTCTTGTCCACGCTGAACAGCAACTGCGACATCTGGGCGAAAGGCGGGCCGTCGCTGTCCTGAAACAGGTCGGACGTCGCAAGGATCGGCGCGAACGGGATCGCACCGCCGCCGACGAGATCGCGGACGACGCCCGTCGCCGCGTACACCCCGCCCGATCCGGAGACCTGCATTTCCACGGCGTAATCGACGTCGGTGAAGCCCATGTACGGGACGCCGCCCAAGGCGCTGTCGATCGTCAAGTAAAAGGTGTTGTTGACCGTGCCGGAGAATGCGTCCCCGAGCGTGAGAACGCCGTCCAGCATATTGTCATCGGCACGCGAGGACAGGATCACGTCCGCCAGGTCGCTGTAGCCGAACGCACCGACGCTGTCCCTGAGCGGATCGGTCTTCGCGCCGTGCTGCTGCTTCTCCTTTTCGGCCGGGTAGGCGGCCCGGAATTGGGTGGAGCACTTGCCGCGGATGAACCGCTGGGTCTGCATCTCGCGGATCTGGTCGGGCGTCAGGTGCGTGCCGCTGCGGTAGTCGCTCGGCGCCATCAGGTTGCCGCGGCCGGTGTTCCCCGGGGCGTCCGGGGCGTGCCCGGCCGCGTTCGCGTTGGTGGTGTTGTCGATCTTGTGCCCGCTGCTGAGGGTCATGATGTGTCCCACCTCGTGGGCGATCGTCGAGCCGGTGGCGGCGGCGGAGCCCCGGTTCTTGCAGCAAACGACAGGCTGGCGATGCCACGCCCACCCCGGGTTCGCGACGCCCTTCTGCGGCTCCTTCATGAACGAGAGCTTGATGCCCTTCTTGTTGGGCGTCTTCTCGATCTCCTTCTTGCCGGCCTCTGTGATCTTGTCGAATTCCCGTGTGTCCCAGTCGACGAGGCCGTCCTCGCCGTCGTCCCCCTCGGTGACGTTCTCGTTGACCTTGACGACGACGAGGGTCATGTTGGCCTGCTTGAGGATCTTGTTCGCCTCCTCGACGGCCTTCTTCGCGTCGTCGGCTGTGATGCCCGCGTTCTTGTAGATGTTGATCACGGCCGGGAGGAACGTTCCAGAGGGGGGTTCGGCAGCTCGCCCCGAAATCGCCGGGACAAGTGAGAGCAGGACTGCGACGATCAGCAAACCGAAACGGGACATAATCCACCTCCGTAACCTGGCCCGTTGCGGCGCCCGCGGCTCCCGACGCCGGGTCGGCGCCCACGTGCCAATCCCACGTTAGCCCGTTCATGGTCGGCCGGCCAGTTGTTTTTTCCAACCGGAGCCGTTCCGGCCCGCCGGACGGCACCCTCTCCGGTGTGACACCCCGATAAAAGAAGAGGCCGCCGGGACGCGTTGGCACGCGCCCCAAGCGGCCCGAGGTTCAACGGAACGTTATTGAGGGCAGGCTGGGAGCCGGTTGGGACCGTTGTAGCAGGTTTGGAACTCCCCGAAATCCAAGAGGTCGACATCGCCGTCCCCGTTCATGTCCGCCGGCTCACAAGCGCCGTAGGCGGGTGGCCGGTTGGGGCCGTTGAAACAGAGTTGAAAGAAGGCAAAGTCGGTCAGGTCGACATCGAGGTCCCCGTCAAAGTCGCCGGGCCACGGTACGACCGTGAGCGCGGCCTGATCGGTGAACGCGGTGCCGTAGATGCTCTCGACCAGGCAGCGGTAGTTGGCCGCGTGCTCGGGGCCGACGTCGGAAACGGTCAGCGTCGCCGTGGTGACGCCCGAGTAATGTCCGCCGTCGGTGAGATTCACGAAGTTTTTCTGCCATTGGTAGCTCAGCGGCGGAGTGCCCCCGGCGCTGACGGTGAACGTTGCCGTGCCGGTGACCGGAACCGCCTGCGGCTGCGGATGGGCGATGATGTAGGGTGCCCGCTGCGGTTCGCCGCCGTACAACACTACGTTGTCAAACGCCGGTGCGCCGGCGCCGAAGCTTCCGTTCGGGCACCGGAAGTTGCTTTGGCACGCCGTCCATCCGGTGGCGGCCGTGATCATGCAGTGCTTGCCGAAGCCCATGCGAAGGGTGTTGAACCCGCCGCGATACTGGCGCGGAACGTCGCACCAACTATATTGGCCGTATCGTGGAACCGTCATCTCGACGCGGAAGAACGTCGGCCAGATCGTCAGCCGGATGTAGTGCTCGCGTTCGTGGAGCGTGAAGGCGCCGGAGCCGGGAAACTGGCCGTCCCGAAGCTGCCACCAGTAGCGGCCGTCGTATACGCACAGGTAAGGGGTCTTGGGCGCCTGGTCGGGCGAGTTGAGGTAGTCTCGATCAAGAAAGGCCACCGGGCCCACGGCAAGGCTCGACCGCAGGGGGGCGGTGTTCAGCGGGGGGCATCCCACCGGCTCCCCGGGGCCTTGGGCGCAGAGGATCGGATACTCCTTGCCGGTGGTGGGGCTGGTGGGTCCCCAGACATAGTTGGTCATGGCCCAATCGGTGTCGGTGGCGAGCTCAAGGAAGACGTTGGCGGCCTGCGTCTTGGAAGCGACGGTCTGCCCGTAGAAGGTGAAATCGAGTTGGAGGGGATTCTCATCCGTGGCTACAGCGAAGAATACCTGGTTGCCCCACTTTCTCTGGATGTCCGTGGTGAGATTCCTCACGTTTACGCCGACCTTCGAGTCGGCCTGATTCGGGAACTTTACGGAGAACGGGCTGGACACGACGCCGTTGACCGGGACGGGATCGTAGGGCCAGGTGTCTTCCAGCCAGGCCTCCGAGCAGCCGCCAGCGCTCAGCGGGGTGTAGACCGGATCCCATCCCTGGTTTCGAAACTGAGCGATGCTCCAGGTCCCGGGCGCGCAGGGATACGGCGGATACGGCGAGGCGTTGCAATAGCGGTCGAAGTCATCGCAGAAGATGGCATCCGGGTAATTGGTGTAACACCACGAGTAGCCTTGGGCCATGGCACTCGCGGGAATCAACAGGACCGCGAACACGGCGACAGTTCTCTTGACTTGCGACGTCATCTTGACCACTCCTTAACATGAGATAGGCCGAATCTCGGACGGGGCGCCACCTGCCTATCTTCGAAAAGCGGCAACACCCATCAACACTTTCACCATCATACCAAACGCGGCGCCATTATGTCAACATGAAATCACTATTATTGTTGACATACGCGGTGCATGGTCTTTGTCCGCATTTCGTAACCAAATTTGAGACTAGACGTATCTCTTTATGTGGCCTCGCACGTTGAGGGCACAATGGGGGACCCAGAACCTCGCCCCGCTAAACGGGTTCGGAGCTCCTAGAGGCTTGCGGGCAACGGGACGCGGTCGGCCAGCGTTGTTTCGCCGAACTGAGCCCGCGCGGTTTGGGGGACCCATTCGTCGGGTCGATCGGCGGAACGAGCCGATCCCGAGCGTTCGGGACTGGTTCGCTCCCGCCGCGACCGCCGCCACGCAAGGACTCATAGCGGAAACCGCCCGACCCCGCCCACACCCCGAACCTGTCCTATTCGTTCGGACCCGCCCGAAGCGGGCGCTGGAGCAGGTCCGGTGCCCAAACCGCACCCGCGAGGCGGCCACTCCGCCAAGGGCGTTGGGCGTCAGAAGCCGCTCAGGGCGCTGATTTGCGACTGGGTCAACGGGGTGCCAAAGACCATGTGCATCCCATCCGCGCCGGTCTTGAGGTATTGCCACAGCGGCAGGTTCGCCGGTCCGTTCACGGCGTCCATCGGGCTGCCGGTGTAGTCGAGGAAGTCGAACAGAAGGGCGTCTTTCCAGTCGGGCGGGATCGGGATCACGCCCGACGGGCCGACGAGCCGACTGGCACCGGTCTGTGTACCGTCCCATTTCGTGACCGTGATCTTTCCCGTCCGGAAGTACTCGGAAAGGTTCTCGTTGCCCGTGTCCGCGCGCCGGTGGCAGTCGCCGCACGCGATATCGGTCTTCGTGATGCTATGGCCGAAGAACGGCGCAATCGCCACAAAGGTCTTGCCCTGGTAGGAGAGCGCCTGGAACGTGCCCGTATGCACCTTGCCGTTGTAGTTGAGCAGCATCTTGAATCCCGTGCGCGGCGTCTGAGCGAAGAAGCGCTTGACGTCCTTCTGTACCTCGGTCTCAAAGTGGCAGTTGTAGCAGGAGCTTACGGACTTCACGTGGCAGGCGGAGCAATGCACCGTATCGCCGTGGATGTCGTGGTAGGCGTTGCTCCCCGGCGGCGTGGCGTTGCCGGATTCGCTGTGGCAGTTCTCGCACGCGGCGTCCGACGCGCCCAACGCGAGGAACGAAGAGTACGGCGTGCCGTCGCCATGCATCTCGCGCTTCGTGTGGCATGCCGTGCAACCCATGCCCGCCTCGCGATGAACGTCGGCGAATAGCTTTTGTTCGACCGCTTGTCGACCGTGACAGCCGAGGCAGATGTCGTCGGTGACCGGGTTTGCCGTTGGATTGGCGGGATCGGCGTGGCAATCGCGACAGCCTGGCGTATAAGTGGCCTTATCCACCGGTGTGCCGTCGGCGTAATTCGTGGCATGGCATCGCGTGCAGCCCAACTCGGTTATCGGTATGCCCGTCAAGGAACCGAATCCGTCGGACGCGGAATAGAACGTCGCCTTTCCCGGCCGTGCGCCATGCAGACTCGTGGGAAACTTCGCCGCGACCTGCTCAACGGTCTCCGGCGGTTCGGACGTTGGCGGTGTGGGACAGCCGCCAAGGAGAAGGGCGCTGAGCACCGCGAGACCGACCGCACCGCACGTCCACCGCGTCGCCCGCCACGAGGGATTCATGCCGCTGCCTCCTGATTTCGAATATGCGTGGGTCTGCTTTCATGTGTGGCGACCGAGGACGCGAGAGGTTCGGCCGCCGACACCCGGGTCGGTATGGTAACCGCGGGTAGCCCCGGGCGTCAAGGTTGTGCCTCGCGGCGTCGATGGGACTCCACACCTGGGGGTCGAGCGCCTTGGCTGCGGTGCTGCGTGCGGATATGCTGGCGGGGTTTGGGTTGCCTGTAGGGAGGATGCCCGGCGGTGATCGCGATCGTCGACTACGGGATGGGGAATCTGCGGAGTGTGCAGAAGGCCTTTGAGAAGGTCGGTGCGGAGGCGCGGATCATCCGGACGCCGGAGGTGCTGGCGGAGGCGCGCAAGCTCGTTCTTCCAGGCGTGGG
>CAZTVU010000004.1:53497-60734 GCA_964617025.1 uncultured Planctomycetales bacterium
GTTTCGAGATGCCATGGCGCATCTCCGTGAGCAGGGGTTCGTCGGGCCGTTGCGGGAGTTCATCGCGAGCGGCCGGCCGTTTCTCGGTATCTGCCTGGGCCTCCAGTTGCTGTTCGATGTGAGCTATGAGGATGGCGAGTATGAGGGGCTTGGCGTCCTTCCGGGAAAGGTGATACGCTTCGACTTTCGCGAGAATCCTGCGGCCCGGGGGCTGAAGATTCCCCATATGGGCTGGGACCAGGGCTGGGGGGGGCGCCCGTGCCCGTTGATGACGGGGCTGTCGAGCGGGGAACACTTCTACTTCGTGCATTCCTATTACGTCGTACCGGACGAACCGGCGGTGGTGTTCGGGCGGTGCGAGTATGGGCGGGCGTTCACGGCGATGGCTTGGCGCGATAACGTGTACGCGACACAATTCCACCCCGAAAAGTCGCAGCGGGCGGGTCTGGCCATGCTGCGCAATTTCGTGGCGCTTTGAAAAGGAACCGCGATGGAGATTCTTCCGGCGATCGATCTGCGTGAGGGGCGTTGCGTTCGATTGTTGCAGGGCAGCTACGATCGGCAGATCGACTACGCCGACGATCCTGTGGCGCAGGCCGAGCGGTTTGCCGCTGCCGGCGCAAAGTGGCTGCACGTTGTGGATCTGGACGGAGCCCGCGACGGGGTGCCTCGCAACCTCGATGCCGTCCGGCGGATCATACGGGCCACGTCGATGAAGGTGGAGGTCGGGGGCGGGGTGCGTGACGACGACGCGGTTTCCAGCCTGTTCGACGCGGGGGCTGCCCGGGTGGTGATCGGGACGCGTGCGCTGGAGGACTGGGCCTGGTTCCGTTCGGTCGCGCACAAGCCGGGTTACGAAGGGCGAATCGCCCTGGGGCTGGATTCTCGCGAGGAGCGGTTGGCCGTGCGCGGCTGGACGCACGTGACGCAGAAGCGGGCTGCGGACGTTGCGGCGGACGTGGCGGGCTGGCCCCTGGGGGCGATCATCTACACCGACATCGCACGCGACGGCATGCTCCTGGGCCCGAACGTCGAGGCGACTCGGGCCGTGGCTGCCGCCTCGTCGGTGCCCGTCATTGCGTCCGGCGGCGTGACGGACATTGAGGATGTCCGGCGACTCGTTGAGCTGCCGATCGTCGGCATCATCATCGGTCGCGCGATCTACGAGAAGCAGATCGACCTGGCGGAGGCTGTCGCCGTCGCGGCGGCCAGGGCGTGAACGCAGGGGCGTGCAATATGCACGACCGATGTACGCCGCGCGTGCCCGGCCAGTATCCACGGCGGTTGTCGTTGGCATTCACAGAGGAGAACCGAATTCGATGAGCCTCGTCATCCAAAGCGCGCAGGATCTGGATCGGCTGATTCGTGACGTGCCGGATTTTCCGAAGAAGGGCGTTGTCTTCAAAGACATTACCCCGCTGTTGGCCCATCCGGCCGGGTTGTCTCTGGCGGTGGAGTACCTGACGCAGCCCTACCGGGCGGCACACGTCGATACGGTGGTCGGCGCCGAATCGCGGGGTTTCATCTTCGGGACGGCCGTGGCACGGAACCTGTCCGCCGGGTTCGTGCCGATCCGCAAGCCGGGGAAGCTTCCATCCGCGAAACGAAGCCATACCTACGCGCTCGAGTACGGCACCGATACGGTCGAGATTCACATCGATGCGATACGCCCCGGACAGCGCGTGGTGCTGGTCGACGATCTCCTGGCCACCGGCGGAACCATGCGGGCCTGCTGCGACCTGGTGCGGGAGCTGGGCGGCGAAATCGTTGGGGTGGCAGTGCTGATCGAGCTGGCCTTCCTGAACGGGCGGGAGAAGCTTCGCGAGTACGAGGTCCACAGCGTGATTCGTTATAAGTAGTTGTTGGGCAGGTCATTATCGGAGTCGCTGTGCGGGCGCTGCAAGGCTCGATTTGCCCTAACACGGCACGAACTTCTTCCTGTGACAACTTGACATTCCGGGGTACAGCGATGGTAGAATAAACTACCTTTGGGGCCGCACCTCGCGGGCATCAGGAAGGAGAGCGTGTGAGCGCTTACGGCGGACGAAGGGGGGATCAGGGGCGAGTTCGCAGCGACGAGGCCGGTCCGTTGGCGGCGGCGACGGAGGCTGTTGCGTCCGCGGTCGCGTTCTGCTGTCCGATTGATGCCGCCGAAGGGCTCTGGTGGCTGGTTCACACGAAGCCGCGAAATGAGAAGGCCCTGGCGTCGGACCTGGAGCGAAAGGGCATCCAGTACTTTCTTCCGCTGGCGCGTCACAGACGCATCTACGGTGGTCGTACGTTCCAGGTCGAGATCCCCCTGTTTTCGAGTTACTTGTTCCTTTGCGGTGGCGAGGCGGAGCGCTACGCGACGCTCATGACGCACCGGGCGGTGCAGGTGATCGCCGTCGCCGACCAGGCCCGGTTAAAGGCCGAATTGCGCCACGTGTATCGAGCCACGACCAGCGATCAGCCCGTGGACTTATACCCGGGGATCAAACGTGGCCGGCGGTGTCGCGTGATGCGGGGCAGCCTGGCGGGTCTTGAAGGCGTGGTTATTCGCCGACGCGGGATGTGCCGGGTCTACCTGGGCGTCGAGATACTGGGCCAGTCGGCCGAGGTGGAAGTCGATCCGTCGTTACTCGAAGTGATCGACTAGGCCTAACTATAAACTTATTTTTAGCAAAAGGTTACGCCAGCACTTCGGCGTAGTCCACGGGGACGGAGTGCAGGCTGACTCCAGCGGTCCCCCGATCGCGCAATGCAGAGCCTTCGTTGGTATGGCCGCCGGCTTCGATCGATGTCACCGGGCGAGGTGTGGTGGCGCTTCGGATCCAAGCTGCAGGCGTCCGTCGATCGGTGCCTCGCCCCGGCTCGGCGGCGGGCGCTTTCCATCGACCGTATCGCTCACCGTGAAAACGGGCGGTACGGTGTCTCCTCGTCGCCGTCGTTTCCACGCGATCTTCCGCCAGTGGGAGGGGGCGGCTGGGCGATGCCTGCCGTGGATCGCTGGCGGGCCGCTCTTGTGGAACGAGCTGAAAAGCTCTGCCGCCACCGGTTGACCATCTTTGATCTGAAGGATCACGACCTCGGCCGCGAAATTCGGTGGAACCATGAGTACAAGGCCGGAAGGGACACGCCGATGGGGTTTGCCCCCGCCATCGACTACCGCGATTACGAAGCGGTCGGCGACTGCAAGTTCGTCTGGGAGCCGAATCGCCATCAGCATCTTGTCGTTCTCGGGCGCGCGTATCGGCTGACGGGCGAGGAGCGGTACGCGGCGGAGGTCATGGCGCAGATCGAGAGCTGGATCCGGCAGTGCCCGTTCGGAAGGGGTCTGAATTGGCGCAGTCCGCTGGAGCTTGCCGTCCGACTGATCAACTGGGCCTGGGCGATCGAACTGGTACGCCCGTCGTCGGTCCTGACGCGCGATCGCCTGGATGCGGTGGTGGCCACGGCCTACCGCCACTTGTGGGAGATCTCGCGCAAGTACTCACGATACTCATCGGCGAACAACCATCGGATCGGCGAGGCGGCGGGGGTCTTCATAGGGAGTTGCGCGTTTCGCGGGCTGAAAAAGGCCGAGGCGTGGCGCCGCGAGAGCCGCAGGATTCTGCTCGAGGAGATGGCGGTCCAGACGTTCGCGGACGGCGCGAATCGCGAGCAGGCCATGGGCTATCACCTGTTCGTGTTGGAGTTCTTCGTGCTGGCCGCGCTGGCGGCGCGTGGCATCGGCGACGAGTTTCCCGGCGAGTACTGGGAGTCACTGGAGCGGATGTTCGAATTCGTACGGGTGCTGAGCGAGGGCGGTGACCGGCCGGTGATGTTCGGGGATTGCGACGACGGATACGTGCTCGATCTCGGCGAGCGGCCGTCGGCGGCATCCGACTGGATGGCGGTGGCGGCGTGCCTGTTCCCGCGCCCGGAGTTCAAGGCGGCGGCGTCCGGGTTCAGTGAACCGGCGTTCTGGCTGTTCGGTCGGGCGGGGCTGGAGCGATTCGAACAAATCGCGGCCACGGCCGTCGAGCCCCGCATCCGGTCCCGGGCGTTTCCGGATTGCGGGCGGTATCTGCTGCAATGCGGGGCTCGCGACGGGCCTGACCGGTTGAGCGTGACGTTCGACTGCGGCGACCTGGGCTACGGGCCGATCGCGGCGCACGGGCACGCGGATGCGCTAAGCTTTACGCTTCGCGCCTTCGGCGAGGACGTCTTCGTGGATCCCGGGACCTACGACTATTTCACGTATCCGCAGTGGCGAGAGTACTTCCGCAGTACGCGGGCCCATAACACCGTGGTAGTGGACAATCGCGACCAGTCGGAGATGTTGGGGTCCTTCCTATGGGGCCGGCGTGCAGTGGCGCGTTGTCTTCGATGGGAGCCGTCGGCCGACGGCGGCCTGGTCGCCGGCGAGCACGACGGCTACACGGGGCTGGCCGGGCGGGTCGTGCACCGAAGAACGGTGCGACTGGAGGGTGGCGCCCGGCGGGTGACCATCGAGGATGAGTTGGAGGGAGCGGGCCGACACTTGGCCGCCGTCTGCTTTCACTTGGCGGAAAGCTGCTCGGTCCAACCGGGGGAAGCGGGGGTGTACACGATCCGGTGCGAACGGGGTACCGTGCGGCTTAGCCTCGATGGGCGGCTTCGCGTGTCACTGTATCGCGGCTGTCGGGTACCCATCTTCGGTTGGGTAAGCCGAGGTTATCATCAGATTTCGCCTGCAACCACACTCGTAGGAGTTTCGGACTGGTCTAATCGATTTGTTGTGGCTTCCGAAATAAATATCGACTGAAATCGCGCGGCGTTCTGGCTTGTGTTTTGTTAGAGAATCGTTACAATGCTAAATGCGCTCGGTACATCGTCGGGCGAGGGTTTCGTTCGGCTCGCGACTCGTGGGCCACACGGTACCGCAAGGGCGGAAGATGTGGAACGGGCTCCTCTTGCGCCGCGGGGCAGGATTTAATTGACGGCGTGCTTAGGTGGGTAATTTTCGACAGGGCAAGGGAGTGCCTGCGAATGACGTGGATGTAGTACGCAGGTAGCAGGTGTTGTGAGCGCTTCACGGGGCGGAAATGTAGCGTACACGGCGGCGGACGGCACCTTGTCGTCGTCCTCACCGTCCTCACCGGCTGGCGGTGCGCCGCTTGGCGGTCGCGAGACGGGTCGTGTGCGGTACGGTCTGCACGGGGTGGTCCTGGCGGGGTCTCACTCCTGTAGAGAAGGCATCCTGGACAGCATCGTCCCGCGCCCGTTGTTGCCGGTCGCCGCGCGGCCCCTGGTGCATCACGCGCTCGAGTGGCTGCGGCATGGCGGCATCTCACGCGTGAGCATCTGCGCGAACAGCAGCACATCCATGCTTCGTCGGCGTCTGGGTGACGGATCGCCCCTGCATGTGAATCTGGACTACTGCGAGGATGTCATGCCGCGGGGGCCGGCCGGATGTGCGCGAGACGCCGTGCTGCATCACGCCGCGACGACGGTGGTCGTGCTCGAAGGATCGGTCATTCCGCGTATTGATTTTGCCGGTCTAGTGCGAGCGCACGAGGAGTCGGGTGCGGCGGTCACACTGGTGGTATCCCATGCGGCCCCGACCGACGCCGATGGCGGCGGAGAACCGGCAGGGATCTATGTGTTTTCTCGCGCGGCGCTTGAGCACGTGCCGGCCATCGGATACCACGATATCAAAGAGGGATTGCTGCCTCGCCTGCACGCGGCGGGCGCCCGTGTTGCCACTTATCCGGTGGAGGCGCGGGCGGTGCCCCGCGTCTCGGGGATCTCTTCCTACCTGACGGCGAACAAGTCCGCAATTGAGGAACTCGTATCGCGGCCGGTGTTCTCGAACGGCTTCGTGCGGCTCGGCGAGGCGGTGGTGCATGAGTCGGTTCGACTGGCGGCGGACATCCGGCTGGTGGGTCCGATGCTGCTTGAGCCGGGATGCCGAGTGGACGCCGGGGCGACGCTCGTCGGGCCGACGATCGTGGGGCCGGATTGCAGGATCGGCGAGGGGGCGTTGGTCAGCCGGTCGATCTTGTGGAGCGGCTGCACCGTCGGCCCCGGGGCGCGAGTCGATCACTGTATTCTGGCGGACGGTGCGTACCTGCGGGCAGCGGAAGCCGTTCATGACGCGGTCTGTGTCTTGCTGCACCGGCGGCGTTCCGCGTTCCTGGAACGCTTGGCGACGTGTTGGCGACCGACCGGATGCACGGCGGATCACAGATACCTGCCCATTTCATCGCGGGGACACGGGGTCTCTCCGAAAGGGATAAAGTCCGAAAGGATTGTGGACGATGGGCCTGTAGGTCGCGGCGCGGTCGTGGGCGGGCCGCGGCACGCGTAAGCCCGGCATCGAGGTCACACGAACGATGGCGGAACCCATAGAAGGGCAGTCGCCCGGCTCGCGGTCTGAGCCGGCGGGCGCGATGGTCCCGGTCAGCCGGGTTGTGCATGCCCCGCCCGAGGCTTTCGAGTACGGGGGTTACGACGGCATGGCGCCGCTGCCCGGCGGACCGGTCGGGGTGCGACCGTCCATCGTGTCCCTGCTCATGCGACGACGGTGGCTGATCCTCGGGGTGTTCGTCGTCCTCAGTGCGGCGACGATCCCCGCGATCTGGCTGTTGATGGTGCCGATGTACCGCGCGCGGGCGGTGGTTCGAATCTCGCCGGTGCTGGATCCCATCGTCTTTCAGTCCGAGAAGACGGGGATGCTTCCCCTGTACGACTCGTATGTGAACACGCAGGTGGCGATCATCCGCAGCCCGGGTCTTTTGGAGCGCGTGCTGGATCGGCCCGAGGTGCGCGATACGAACTGGTATCGCGGAAAGGATCTCGCCTGGTATGAGCGGAAGGAGAAGCCGCTGGACCGGCTCCTGAACGAGCTCGACGTGACGCCGCGGCCCCGGACCGAGTTGATCGATGTGTCGCTGCGCTCCCGTTGGCCGGCGGAGGCGAAGACGATCGTCAACGTCGTCGTCTCCGAGTATCGAAAGCTGACCGACGAGACCTATCAGAAAGCGGATGCGGATCTCTTCCAGACGCTGACCACCGAGCTCAGCGGGCTGCGCATGGAGATCGACGGGCTGATCGCGACGAAGTTCAACATCGCGAACCAGCTCGGCACCGTGGCGCCGGAGGAGCTTCGCTCGAAACTCACCACGCAGCTCAGCGTGCTCGAGGCCGACTACGATCGGCTCAATCGCGAGTTTCAGATGACGCGGTGGGAGCTTCAGCGCCTCGGCGTCGCTCAGGCCGTCTCCATCGGTGT